>CAYJJK010000022.1:0-31778 GCA_964370445.1 uncultured Oscillospiraceae bacterium
AAGAAATGGCCAGAGAATATCCAGACATGCAGTTCTGCCATGCAACAGGCGTGGGCGCCCACTTTGGAGAGCTAGACAACTATCACAACTATTTCGCCAAAATACATGAAGCTCGCTATCTTGCAGGTATTGCCGCCGGCATGAAAGCCCAAGAAATTGGCAACCCACAACTTGGCTATGTGGCTGCAGTGCCTTATGCCGAAGTTATCAGCGGCTACACCGCTTTCTTCCTTGGTGCACAAAGCGTGTATCCTGAGGTAGTGATGGATGTTATCTATCTTGGCTCTTGGGGCGAAGCACAAAAAGAGAAAGAGATTGCAGAACGCCTTATCAATAGTGGTGCTGGTGTTATCTCGCAACACTCTGACAGTGTAACCCCGGCTATTGCCGCTGAAGAAGCTGGCGTTTTCCATGTTGGCTACAACAACGATATGGTTTCGGCTGCACCAAATGCAAGCCTATTGTCTGCCCGTATCAACTGGGGCATCTATATGACAGAGGCTGTGCAGGCTGTCATCGACGGTGGTACAATCCCTGTTGACTGGGGCACCGGTATTGTTGAAGGTGTTGGCGACGACGGCGCTGCCTACCTTAGCCCGCTGAACACAGACATTGCTACAGAAGGCACACAAGAAGCCATTGATGCCGCTGCCGCCGATATTCTTTCTGGCGAAAACGTTATCTTTGAAGGCGCTTTGGTGGACCAAGAAGGCAACCCCTTAGAGCTGTATGACTTTGAAGGCAACCTCATCTTCACCTTTGAAGACGAAAACTCTGAGTTTATTGAGTCGGGCGATTTCTCTGCCCCGGCCTTTAGCCCAGCAGAAGGAAATAGCCTACAAGGTATCACGATTATCGAGTAATCCCTGCCCAAAATGAACCAACATGGGGCGGTGGCCATAACCGGCTACCGCCCTTTAATGTGTGTTAATCAATAAAAACAGAAAATTTATAGGGGTGCTAAATATTTTTTGACAATTCTTACAAAGATTTATTTTGCATTTCATCCTATCTGCCAATTGTATTGGTATGTTCTTTTCTGCTATAATAGTGTAAATTATTATCAAATTGATTTACACTGTATATGTGCAACCACAAATTAAGGAAACGCTTCAAAGGGCGGTGACCAATACCGGTCATCGCCCTTTGGTGTTAATAGATTAAAAAGACATGGTTTTAAAAAAGGCTTGCAAAAGAAACAGCAAAAGGGGTGAAGCAACTTGAGCACACAGCGAAAAGAAGCCATCAAACTTAGCCACATTTCCAAAAGCTTTGGCAAGGTGCAGGCAAACCGTGATGTGAATCTTTCTGTATATGAAGGGGAGATTCTGGCTTTACTTGGTGAAAATGGATCCGGAAAAACAACGCTGATGAACATGTTGTCTGGCATTTACTTTCCCGATAGTGGCAGCATCAGTGTAAATGGCACAGAGGTAACCATTCGTTCTCCAAAAGACGCTTTTGATTTGGGAATTGGCATGATTCATCAGCATTTCAAACTGGTAGACGTGTTTACAGCGGCCGAAAATGTAGTGCTTGGCCTTCCTGGTGGTTTGAAAATTGACAGAGCATCTGTGGCTGAAGAAATTCAAAAAATTGCCAACCAGTATGGGTTTACCATCGAGCCAAACAAAAAAATATATCAAATGTCGGTAAGTGAAAAACAAACCGTGGAGATCATTAAGGTGTTGTATCGCGGGGCAAACACACTGATTTTAGACGAGCCAACGGCAGTGCTTACACCACAGGAATCAGAGAAGTTGTTTGATATCCTACGCAATATGAAAGCAGACGGTAAAAGTGTTATCATCATCACCCACAAACTGGCCGAAGTGCTTTCTGTGTCGGACCGAGTGAGCATCTTGCGCAAAGGCGAGTGTGTGGATACGGTACAAACCAGCGAGGCCAGTGTGCAATCGCTTACAGATGGCATGGTGGGCAGAGCGGTGAGTTTAAAAATCAACCGCGAAGATGTGAGTGACAAAACAGAATGTCTTGTGGTAGAAGGGCTTTCCTGCAGAGACGAAGAAAATTTACCCGCCCTAAGCGATATAAACTTCACCTTATATGGTGGCGAAATTTTGGGCGTTGCGGGTATAGCAGGAAGTGGCCAAAAAGAATTGTGTGAAACGCTGATGGGCATGTACCCTATCGAAAAAGGTAGCGTTGTGTATGTGGACGGCGAAACCCGCGAAGACATTACACACAGTGGCAATGCAGAGCGTTGGCGCAAGGGCGTAAAAAGTGCCTTTGTGCCGGAAGACCGCCTTGGCATGGGCTTGGTTGCCAATTTAGATATGGTAGACAATGTTATGCTAAAAAGCTATCGTGATAAACCCGGCTTTTTTGTGGATAGAAAAGCACCCAAAGAATTGGCCGAGAAATTGATAGAACAGCTGGAGATTGTCACCCCGGGCACGGCCTCTCCCGTGCGCCGCATGAGTGGCGGTAATGTTCAAAAAGTTTTGCTAGGTCGAGAAATATCAAGCAGCCCTCGTGTGATTGTTGTGGCCTATCCCGTACGCGGTCTAGACATCAACTCTTCGTACACCATCTACGATCTTTTAAATGAACAAAAGAAAAGCGGCGTTGGCGTGCTATTCATTGGGGAGGACCTAGATGTGCTGCTAGAGCTATCTGATCGCATTATGGTGATGTGTGGGGGACGCATAAGCGGCATTGTGGATGCACGAACAACCAACAAGAATGAAGTGGGCTTGCTGATGACGCAGGATGCACCACTTGAAAATGCTAAGGGAGAGGAGGCATCACAATGAGTGGAAATCAGTCCGTTCAAACAAAACAGGCAAACGAACCGTTTGTGCGTATGGTAAAGCTCGAGACTGTGTCCCAGCGCTATGGGTGTCTGGTGCGGATAATCGCTGTTGTGGGCTCCCTGCTAACAGGTGGTTTACTCATCTTATTTTTGGGGCATAACCCTTTAGCGGTATATTTTGACATGCTAAAGGGCTCTGTGGGCAACCCAATCGCATTACAAGAAACCATTCGTTTGTCTATTCCTCTTCTTGTAACCGGGCTTGGCATCGGCCTTGCCTTTCGCATGCGTTTTTGGAATATTGGCGCAGAGGGACAAATTATTATGGGTGCTACAGCGGCAAGTTATTTTGCCCTGTTTTGGGACACCATGCCTACCGTTTTGGTTTTAATTATTATGTTTGTGGTATCGTTGCTTGCCGGTGGCATCTGGGGCATGATACCCGCCATTTTTAAATCGCGCTGGGGCACAAACGAAACGTTATTCACCTTAATGCTTAACTACATTGCCCTAGAATTTTTACGGTATTTGCAGTTTGGCCCGTGGAAAGACCCTGCACAAATGGGTTTTCCCAAAATTGCTGTATTCGATCCTGCCATTCGCCTGCCGAAAGTTTTTGGTGTGCAAGCCGGCTGGATTATCGCCCTCATTTTGGTGGTGGCAGTTTATATCTACATCAACAAAAGCAAACAAGGCTATGAGATTACTGTGGTTGGTGAAAGTATCCCCTCTGCCACCTACGCCGGCATGAATGTGCGCAAAATTATTGTTCGAACTATGTTTTTGTCCGGTGCTGTTTGCGGCCTAACCGGTTATATCATTGTGGCCGGCTCAAACTTTACACTTAGTGAAACCGTTACCGGTGGTGTAGGGTTTACAGCCATCACAGTGGCATGGCTTGCCAATTTAAACCCAGTTGGTATGGTGGTGATCTCTATGTTTTTGGCCATCTTAGAAAAGGGGTCGAATACCATTCAAACCAACTACAAAATCCCGTTATCTGCAGCTGAAATACTAACCGGCTTAATTCTTTTCTTCCTACTTGCATGTGAGTTCTTCCTGCGTTACAAACTGGTTTTCCGCCAAAGAAAGGAGCAAAGCCATGAATAGTTTTGTTGCAGATTTGGTATTATTTATCAATGCGGCTGTTTTGGCTGCAACGCCTCTTTTATTCGGTACGCTCGGCGAGATATTAACCGAAAAAAGTGGCAACTTGAACCTTGGTGTAGAAGGCATGATGATGATGGGGGCAGCCTTTGGTTTTGGCGGAGCCTTTCTGTATGAACAAGCAGTTGGAAACGGCGCAAACCCAATCATCGCTGTAATTTTTGCCATCATATTTGGTTTTTTAGCAGGTGCATTGGGCGGCCTTATTTACAGCATCATCACGGTTACCTTCCGTGCAAACCAAAATGTTACCGGCCTTATTTTAACCATTTTTGGCGTAGGGCTAGGCAACTTTGTGGGCGAATTGCTGGGCGCTCAAGGCGGTGGCTATGCCTCAGTAAGCGATGCAACAAAGACCATTTTCACAGGCGTTCAAATTCCAATTTTGTCAGATATCCCCATTTTGGGTACACTGCTATTCAGCTATGATTTCATGGTTTATCTAGCCATTATTTTAGCAGTAGCCATGTTATGGTTCTTTAAAAAGAGCCGCATTGGTTTAAATTTACGTGCCGTAGGCGAAAGTCCGGCAACCGCAGATGCTGCCGGCATCAACGTCACACGCTATAAATACCTTGCCACTTGCATCGGCGGTGGAATTTGTGGCCTGGGTGGCATGTATTTTTCAATGGCGCGCTATTCAGGCACTTGGGTTCATAATTGTGTGGGCGGCCGTGGATGGATAGCCGTTGCCCTTGTTATCTTTGCTGCTTGGAGCCCTTCAAGAGCCATTTTGGGTGCATTATTGTTTGGTGGGCTTTCTGTAATTCGCTTGTATCTTCCCCCAACTGGCATCCCAACACAGGTATTCGATGCCATCCCCTTTATCGCCACAGCCATCGTTCTGATTGTCACTAGCATCCACCAAAGCCGTGAGCATAGTATCCCTAAATCTTGTGGCACAAACTACTTCCGAGAAGAGCGATGACATAAACTCTTAGAAGCATAAAAGCATACAATAAAACACGCCGCCGACAGAAATTTGTCGGCGGCGTGTTTTATTGTTAAACTGCAATTTTTTCTATACCACAGATGAATCCATCAGCGCTTTAGCAGTACCTTAACCATAAAGCAACAAATCTTATTGTTATCCAAACTCCTATATTAGTTGGCTTTGTCACTTGAAAAAGATAACAATGGATAAAGCCCGCTTATAAAGTAACTTCTAATTTTTATTCTGTTGTTCTTGTAAATATCCCATCATCTTCGCCATAACCCATTAATCCAAAACCATCTGTAATGAAATAAAGTGTGTTTTCGTCAATGATGTCGATATCAGCTATACTGTGATTTGGCCCTGGGTCACTTGAATTAATTTCCAGAAAAGTCAAAGTAATACGTCCGGTTTCCTCATTCACTGCATAAGTACCCGAAGAATCATACACACCTTCGCCCATGTTGATGAACATATAAAATGTACCGTCTGAGTGAAACTGGATAAAGGGGCGATACTCTTCGGGTAAATCCGAATCCATACACATAAATGTCGAAGTGCCCTGTGTGAAAGCTGATGAAGTGCCGGATTGCGTTGTATCTGAACCGCCTTGTGGTATCAAAGTCTCGCCCGGCTCTAAAACACCCAAGTGGCCGTCGGATATAAGCGTCAAACCGTTTTCATCTAAGGCAAACTGAGAATGGCCATCCCAGCCAATGGCTGCAAGACCTCCATCCAACATAATTTCAACTGTATTGTCCTGCACCGTGTATTCAGCCTCCACAGTATAAGTGCTACCGCCAAAGTCCAAATCCATCATCACTAACCCTGGTTGCGGGGTATCGAAATTAAGAACAGCAAAAAGCCCCGGGCCTTCCAGCTCATAGATGTATGTGCCCAAAGCTGGTGCGGCAGGCGTTTGTGCACTTTCAGAGTCCGACGTGTTGGATATCCTCATATTCATAGGAGGTGTGCCAGCAACTTCATATTTACCACTTTGTATCCGCATCGAGTAGGAACTCACACCGCTTAAGGTAAAACCATCCGTGGCTAAAAATGCAACATCATAAAAAACAACCTTGTCATCCAAAACCTCAAAATTCAATTCTTCTATCAAATCATCCGAGCTGCCATTATTCAGAAATAACAAGGCTTTCATTTCTTCAGGCGAAACATCGTTGTTTCTACCATCGTAAGTGTACTGCAAACTTATTGTATATTCGTCCAAAGCCAAATCCCATCTATACATAATGCCTCCCTCTTCGGCATCGGGGATATTGGTTGGATAGCTTTCTTGCAGGGAGAGGTTTTCGAAAATCACTTCATTTGCATATGTTTCATTCTCGGCATCCACCATAATGTGGATGTTTTGCAGTTCTTCTTCACTCGGTCTTGGGGCAACGGTTTGTTCTTGTATCGATGAAATACTATCAACGCCCTCAACGTCGGACAATTCATCCAACGCCCAAAAACCAAACCCAAACGCAAGAACAAGCCCTGTTATGACGGCGATAAACGAAAGCAACAAAAAAACAATGATGGCGATAACACACCCGTTTTTCTTTTTTTGTGGTGTCACATCACCTGCCTGAGGAGCCCCCTGTGCCAACGGTATTTGTGTATCGGAAAGTGGATACACAACCTGCTGGAAGCTTCCGTCGTTTGGGTTAAACCAAGTTACCGTGCGCTGCTGTGTATCGGTGTTGATACTATGCTCTTCGCGATAATAAAGGCCTGTGGTTGAATCAAATTGAAAACCATCTGGTATCTGCATACTATTTCCTTTTTACAAATGGGTTTTATGACGTATGCTTACAATAAAATTTATTCTTCTTCGGTATCGTCGTTTGCGCGAATTTCCATAATACGAAAATCAAATTTAAAGTTCGTATGATTTGTGTTTTCATAAAAAGATCCTCGCATACGCCTCATCACCATACGTCCATTTTCATGGTTTTGAATACTGGGCAACAAAATGGCAAACTGATTTAAACTGTAGCGCGAAATGGTATCACCCGCGCGCAATTTATCCTGTAGCAGGGTTCTAAGGCTGGTCATGACTTTGTCTATTTCAAGGGGATCTGCTCCTTGCACACTCATGGTTTTAATGCTTACAACTGCCAAAAACATCCGGATGCCAAGGCGTTTCAAATTGCGCATATACAGCCAATAAATATCTTTAAATAAGCTGTATTCGCAAACCAAAGCGCCCTTTATTTCTTGCAAAGACCCTAATTCTTTGGAGATTTCCCCAATGCTAGACTCGGGGTTATGCTCACCACGCAGAAAATGCTTATAGAAATCGATGATATTATCGTCTGGCTTTGTGCCAAGGTGGATATTATATAGCTCGCTAATGGTTTGATATTGAGTGAGCGCCTCTTTGCGTTTTCCCATGACCATCAGGGCCTTCATCAGCTCTAAATTGATTGTGGTATCAAAAATATCAATTTCCAACGCAGTTTTACATACACGTACAATCTGGCCATAATCTTTTTCGGTTGTCAAAAGCTTGATATAGTGATAAATTGTTTTAAAATAAAGATTGTGGTAGAAATATACTTTAGAAGAAATCCATGCCTCTAGGCCAGAATTTTCCAGAAGGTCGCCGGCATACAGCAGCAAAACCTGTTCGAAATTTTGTTTAATTTCTTTTGTAAGGCGTCCTTCTATCAACAATTGGCTACAAAGGTCCTCAAGAAGTGTAATGTCCAAATTGAAGTCCAAATCGGTGTTCCAGTGATAGGCACCTTGTTTTGTAAGGATGGCGTTTTTTAACCCGCAATCTTTTAAGTCTTTTCTTAAGCGGCTTACCAATGTTTTAAGGGCGTTATCTAAGTTAAGTTCTTCGCTGCTTTCCCACAAAACATCCACCAAGTCGGCCTTGGTGGTGGCACGGTTCATATTGACAATCAAATATTCCAAAAGTCGCGTTTTTTGCGGCGATTGTTTGATAATACTCAAAACATCCTCTCCGCCTATTAAAATCTTAAAATCTCCCAGTGTTACAATATCAATAACGCTCACTTCATTCTCCTCTTGGCCTTTCATAAACCGTATAACACATCTATACAATACATTAAATAAGTGGGTTCTATGCCGTGCTGGATACCAGCAACTTTGCTGGTGCACATCATTTTGCCAATTCGTATCTTATAATAATATCAGTTTGATTTCTATACTGTCAAGTGCATTTAAGGTAAAGTATATAGCAAAAAGCGTTTGTTCACAAAAAATTAGGAAACAGGAAAGATAACCCACGAATTTTTATGTTTTTTCTTTATCTCAATATAGTATTTTTACAACGCCAAATCAGTTATAAACAGCTGCAAAACCTTCTAACACCTATCACCACAGTGTAGTGTCCATACTGTATTGCAGTTTATCCGCTTCTTTGTAACACCCACCCCCTTTATATTGACTTTCTCGATATCATATGTTATCCTACCTACAGAATCAACGCTTGGCTCACTTTTTTGGGCCTTGGAGAGTTGCACCTGAGGGCGATTGCGGCCCAACGACTTGCATCCGGCGCTCGGTTCTTTTTTTGTTTGTACTTGGTTCTTTTTGTATCCATATAAAACACAAAAATAAGATTTGCCATAGAAAGGAAATCAGAGTGAGAGTTATAACGGCAAACGAAATCACCGATGTCGTGCGCAAGCTTTGCATACAAGCTTGCACTGTTTTACCAACCGACGTAGAGGAATGCCTTTGCACCTGTGCAAAAACCGAACCATGGCCACCGGCCAAAACTGCTTTACTACGTCTTAAAGAAAATGCACACCTTTCTAAAACAGAGCACCGCGCTCTTTGCCAAGATACCGGCATGAGCTGTGTGTTTGCTTTGCTTGGGCAGGATGTGCATATTGAGGGTGGCGATTTTTACGAGGCGATCAACGAAGGGGTGCGGCAAGGATACAAAGAGGGATATCTGCGTAAATCCATTGTAGACGACCCTTTACAACGAAAAAACACCGGAGATAACACACCCGCCTTTGTGACACTGGAGCTTATACCCGGCGAAAATTTGACTCTTACTGTTGCACCAAAAGGCATTGGATCTGAAAACATGAGCCGCCTTGCGATGCTTCCCCCTGCAGCAGGAGAAGAAGGTGTTTTGGATTTCATAGTAGATTGTGTGCGAAACGCCGGGGGCAACCCTTGCCCGCCCGTTGTGGTGGGCGTTGGCCTTGGGGGCAATTTTGACAAGGCACCCGCTCTTGCAAAAAAAGCATTACTTCGTCCTTTACAAAGCGCAAACCCCAACAAGTATTATGCACGTTTAGAAGCAGAGCTTTTAAAGCGTATCAATGGCCTTGGCATTGGCCCGCAGGGGTTTGGCGGCCAAACCACTGCATTATCTGTTGCCATTGAAACCGGACCCACCCACATTGCAGGGCTGCCTGTGGCTGTTAATTTAAATTGTCATGCTGCACGCCATGCATCGGCCATTTTATAAATGAAAAAGGAGGTGTGTTGTGGAAAAGAGAATCTATACCCCTTTTCTAAAAGAAGAGGCTCTGGCACTAAAAGCAGGTGATGAGATTTTACTTTGCGGCACAATTTACACCGCACGAGATGCGGCACATGCACGTTTAGCAGCACTGTTACGCGAAGGTAAAGAGTTGCCGTTTTCCATAGAAAATTCCGTATTGTTCTATGTAGGGCCTACCCCCACAAAACCAAAAGAAGTGATTGGTTCTGCTGGGCCAACCACCAGTTACCGCATGGATTCCTATACACCGGCTTTGCTTGCGGCCGGCTTACGCGGCATGATTGGAAAAGGTGCCCGCAGCGAAGAGGTTATCAGCAGCATGCAAAAACACAGCGCCATCTATTTTGGCGCCCTTGGCGGTGCCGGTGCATTACTGAGCACCTGTGTGAAACAATGCCGTGTGCTCTGCTATGAGGATCTTGGTCCAGAAGCCATCCATGAGCTTCATGTGGTAGATTTTCCCCTAACTGTGGCAATAGATTGCTACAAAAACAACCTATATGAAACCGGACCAAAAGCCTATTTGAGCAGTGTATTAAGCAACATTTAAACCGTGGGTACAATCGCTTGTTTTGAAGTTTCCGTATAAAATCCCTATCCTTGCAGCACCGTTTCACACACTCTGGTAAACCCAAAAACACTGTGCCAATTGCTTTGTATTTTCCCATAAATGGAGCAAACCACTCTTTCAGGCGCCTCTTTTATGCACTTCGACAATAGAAATGCACTGGCAACTAAATTTTCACCGATGAATCTTGTTCTGTTTCACTTTTTCACTCTCTTTTGTGCAAACAAATGCAACAGGCGTTCTGCGTTTGTTTTTTCATCACTCTCTTTTTCATCAAAATAGGGCCAAATCAATGTTTCAAATACTTTATGCACTACAGGTCCCCATTTTTTCAGTTCTCGAGCCGGATAATCTTCTTCTAAAGACACCCGGTAGTGTACTTGTTTTTGATTCAACTCTTTTTCTTGTTTTTGTGTAAGGTACACGGTGTGAAATAAGATGGAGTTGTTTAAACTCTTATGTCCAAGTTTACATATTGCGCCCCGACTTAGGTGGTTTGCATCAAACAGCCAATACTCGTGCCCAGAGCTTTCTCTGCAATTTGGTATATCGTGCGCCACACCGGCCAAAACATACCCAGCTTTTTCAGCACAAGAAGACTCAAGGCACGATATGGTGTATAAAAACACCTTATCGGGGAAAGTATATGCATCTGCAATTTCAAACCCATTTTTCTTCACTCTTACAATCGAGCTATTGATGGCTGCATTTTCTTTTGAAAACATCTCATTTAGGGGAATTTTGCGTCCTTCTACATTTTTATAGGCGTCGAAAATACGCTTTGGCAACATCTCGGCGTGAAACCCTTTAAACATCACAAACAAATCTTGTTCTTGAAACGGCCTTGTTTGGCGGCCCGGATATGTGTACATATACGGCCCCCAGCAATAGCGCTTGTCTCGGATGTAAGAGGATTTTACAGGGTCACTTGCCTTCATATCCAGGCAATGCTTACCAAGGCCGGATATATCCAAAACCGGCAAGGTTCCATAACCAACAAGGTGTTTTGAAAATCGCCTTCCTCTCAAATCTTTATCATAATTTCGAATCACCTCAGCCGTGTTGGTGGCAGGTGTATGCAACATATATACGGTGATGATATCGTTTGGGTTCTCATAGTCTGCAATCAAATGGATACATGCTTCGCCCATTTCTGCTTTTTTGGCCACCACGGTGGTAGTATTTTCTTGAAGATGCCGTCTATCAATAACATACACCACTGTCTTTGGGTTTGGCAGAGGCGCATTTTTCCACTGGGATATCATTTCGGTTCCTGTAACAAAAGCGGTGTCGGCCAAAATAATGTAATCTCTTGTAAATACCAATTCATGAATACTTTGTTTAATGCAAATTTCTTTGCCATTTTCCCCCACCACAAACCATGCTTGGATGTCTTTTTTTCCACACCACCTCATCAACTTACACGGGTGTGACCCCTCTGTTTGATGAAGCTGATAATTTACCAAAAACAATTCGTTTGTCTTCGTATCTGTATAAATCGCATGAGAATTGCTGTAACCGGAAAACAGCTCACCCATAACTTCGCCCGCTTTTCCATCCATCATAGGCATCCACTCCTTGCGTTTACCCAGTGGGCTATGCAAACGTAGATTCTCTCTATCTGCAATCCAGGGCCTATCCACATCCCCGGTGATGCCAAGCCTCCCATCAGGCAACACATACACACCCTCGGCATAAGAAGATATGCCCAAGCCCGGGGACATTAACATCACACCAAAATGATCAAAACGATGTTTTGTTTTTTGTAACGCCACTTTTGCAATGGACACAGGGTTCCAAAGTAAGCGGTTTTTTAGTGTGGCTACACCGTTTGAAAAATTAATTTTCACAAGGTTTGTTTCCCCTATCATATAGGCTTTTGGGGTGCCTAGGCATTGGCATAAATACAAATTTCCGTTTAAATCCTCGGGAAGGGTTCCAAAAAGTAGGTTGAGCGTCATCTCTCCATCTACCGTGCTGGTGTTACACACGGTATAGCCATTTGGCACAACAGTGGACCCACTATTTCTTACAGCAACGCTGGCTATGATATTTTTGAAGATAAGATAGCTGTTTCGCTGAGCACGCAAAAGGTAGCGCAAACGAGGGTATATGTTTCTGTATTTTTGCAGCTCTTTAGCAAGCATTGTTTTCTCCTCACTTCTTTTGTTTTCCTCTTGTAATTCCCATAGCGGGATTCTATCATTAAAATAACACACATTGGCAATAAATAACGTCGAAAAAAGCAGAAAATTCTCTAGGAGGCACCATCATGAAAAACCGCACCATGATACAATTTTTTGAGTGGTATTTGCCGGCCAACCACAGTCTTTGGAATGAAACCGTGCAAAAGGCAGCATCGCTTGCAGCACTTGGTATCACAGATGTGTGGCTGCCACCCGCATATAAATGCTCCGGCGGCAAAGAGGACGTTGGCTACGGTGTTTATGATATGTATGACTTGGGTGAATTTGACCAAAAGGGAACCATTGCCACAAAATACGGCACAAAAAACGAATATTGTGCTGCGGTAAAAGCATTGCAAAACGTGGGTCTTCGTGTGCACGCAGATGTTGTGTTTAACCACAAAATGGGTGCGGATGCTACAGAGCAGGTGTGTGCAAAAGCATATGACATCAATAACCGAAACCACTTGCTTTTTGAAAAAGATATTACAGCCTGGACCAAGTTTACTTTTCCGGGGCGAAACAAGTCCTACTCTGATTTCACTTGGAATTACACGCATTTTGATGGATGCGATTGGGACGACGCCACTGCACAAAAGGCTCTATACCTATTTAGCGGCAAAAATTGGGATAACCAAGTTGACCTCGAATACGGCAATTTTGATTACCTTATGGGGGCCGACTTAGATCTAAACCATCCAGAAGTATTTGACGAGCTTGTCCGCTGGGGCAAATGGTATTTAAGCACCACCGGTGTAGATGGCTTTCGCTTAGATGCTGTAAAACACATCACTTTCCCCAAATTGCTTGACTGGCTTTTAGAAATGCGCAAGCACACCGATAAAGAGCTATTTGCAGTGGGCGAATATTGGAACCAAAGCCTTCCTGCCCTTATTTATTTTTTGGATAAAACGGCTTGCAACATGCGTCTTTTCGACGTGCCCTTACACTATAATTTGCACAAAGCATCTACCAGCAATGGTAACTTTGACATGGCAAAAATTTTTGAGGGCACTTTGGTAAAAGAGCGGCCAAACCGAGCTGTCACCATTGTGGATAACCACGATACCCAGCCGGGCCAAGCGCTGGAAAGCTGGGTATCCGGGTGGTTCAAATTGCATGCATATGCACTTATCTTGTTACGTGAAGACGGCCTGCCCTGTGTGTTTTATGGAGATTTATACGGCATACCACATAGTGGTATTTCGCCTGTTGGCGAAAACCTAAAAAAACTGCTTATCCTAAGAAACACCTTGGCTTTTGGCGAGCAACTCAACTATTTTAATGATGATAAAATTGTAGGCTTTACCCGTATGGGAGACGATTCACACTTAAACTCCGGGCTTGCCGTTGTGATGACAGACGGCGACGGCGGATCACTTCGCATGTGTGTGGGTGCAAAATTCATAGGGCAAACCATGGTAGATTGCCTTAGAAACTGCCAAACAAAAGTAGTGGTAGATGCCGACGGTTGTGCTACTTTTTCTGTATCCGGTGGTAGCGTTAGTGTTTATATCAGTGAGCAAGCATTGTCACAGATATAAAAGCGCACTTGTTTTGCGGTCAAATTAACATTCGCACCCCCGAGGTATTCTCCATGATTGAATTTACAGCAACTATACATAAGGGCGGAGGTTGCGGCGCCTTTGTTCCGGTTCCTTTTGGCTTGTATGATACTACGCTTATAACAAATGCGAAAGTGTAGATTTTTACAAAGAAAATTGGGTATAACCTTAATATCACCGACACACGGTATCATCACAAAATTTATTTACATAATATAAAGAATGTGGATGCAAGCAAGCTCAAAGCCATTATTGGGCAACCCATCAACAATCAGTGAGGTCTATCATGTCAAAATATATTGCACTTTTACGGGGAATAAATGTCGGGGGCAAAAATAAAGTTTCAATGTCGCTATTGAAATCCGCCTTTGAAGAAATTGGGTTTGCTATGGTGAGCACCTATATTAACAGTGGAAATGTCATCTTTGACAGCGAGATAAGCGATAAGGTGGAACTGATACGCCTATGCGAAGATATTATAGCCCAAAAATTCGGCTTTACTATTCCTGTATGTATCATTTCCTACGCCGAACTTGCCGACGCGTTAAACCATGCGCCCGATTGGTGGGCAGCGCCCAGTGATGTAGAAATGGTGCATCAAGCCATTTTTCTTATCCCACCTATAACAGCAGCCGAGGTTTACAATGCTGTTGGCAAAGCAAAAAGTGATATTGAAAACGTCTGGCATTATAATCAAATCATATTCTGGTCAGCTGCAAGGTCTACATTTACAAAAACAAGATGGTGCAAAATTTCAAGCACAGCGGTCTATAATAAGGTGACAATCCGAAACGCAAACACCTCAAAAAAATTGCTTGCGCTGTGCAGTAAATAATACAAATCTTTTCGGTGATGGCAAAGCCTACTTGTGGGTATATCCATTCACCTTTTCTTTTATAATTTGAATTTCAACTACAGCTGGTGTATAATAAAGTAAAGTAGTGATGAGAATTTTCCACTTATATCATTGGCTTAAAAAAAGCATACTATGGCAAAAAATTGTATAAATAGCCGCTGTAAAATGCACCATATCACACCGGTACCTGTATCAAACGGGCTCGTTTTGCACGTAACAGACCAAAACACACAAAAAAAATTACACTAAATGCTGCTGGCAGCTAAGCTGAATTTTAAAAATATTTTTTTACTGTAGACGCCACTTCAATCTTTTGATTTTTACAGCGTTGATTTTAATGCGTAAATCACTTTACAGAACCTTGTTCTACTGAATGCACGCACCGCTAAGGGCTGCTATAACATAGTGGTTTATTGCTTTTAAAACACCACTTTAAAATCATTAGCTGCCTTTCAGGTAATCGCGCTAATTCACACACGTATATAATTCGTGGGAATACAAGGGTGACTATATGAAACTACACAAATTCAACTCCAAAATTATCAAGTTGATGGTGGTTATTTCGTTAATCACCTTTATCGGTTTACTGATAAATTGGTCTTTACGCAATGTAAATGATGCTGTCATAGATGCAACAGTCAGTGAGATGAGCCAAATTGGCAACCATGCTGAACAAGCTTTAGAAAATAACCTAGCTGAAACCAAAGATGACCTTGTCTATCTTGCAGATTATATTGTAAAGCTTGATGTCCCCGCAGAGGATATTGGCGATTTTTTGGCTACACAAGCGCAAACAGAGCGTTTTGATACCTTATATTATATAGACATTGACGGCAACGGGGTTTCCCTCAACGGCGAAACCCAAGACTTTTCAGAGAATGAGACATTTCTTTGTGCTATGCAAAACGATTTTTTCATCGATGAGCCCTATATTTCCAGTGTGACGAATGAATTGATTTTTGATATTTCAGTACCAGTGGTAAAGCACGGTGAAGTGATTGCTGTTTTATATACCGAAACATCTATGCGTGAATTTTGGGATTCAATGGCAGACACTATTGCCGCCACAGGCGATATCTTTATTGTGGATTATAATTTAAACCTTATTTTTTCCACAAGTGAAAACCATACTGGCACTTCCCTTGTTCCACAAGAAGATGTGGCAGAAATGGGCATTGAAAACGTGGCAAAGGCACAAGCTGATTTCAGCGAAAGAAGAAGCGGTGGCTTTTATTACGATTATTATGGCACACCCAAAGTGATGGTATACTTTCCCATTGAAAATACAGAATGGACACTGGCGATGAATGCTGAGGTTGCAGCTATCAATAGCATTCTAACCAACGCAGTAGAAAGAACCGATACCATTAGCGCCATCATATACTGGACTGTTATCTTCCTGGTGATTTACATTTCTGTTGTTCAGATGCGCTCTGATAAAAAGCTCATAAAAACAGCTTATTACGACCCTTTAACACAGCTGGCGAACACTACAAAGCTCAAACTGGATATAACAACCACTCTAGAGCAAAACAAAAGGAAACTCTATTCTATCATTGTGTTTGATATCGAAAATTTCAAAGCCATCAACGAAAAATTTGGGTATGAGATAGGCGATCGTGTGCTTAAAACAATAAAATCCTTCTCGGACAGTTTTAACGAACCAAGCTTGGTTACAGCAAGAATTGGTGGCGATAGGTTTGCAATGTTTGCAGAAAAACACTTTTTGGAAGACATCAGCATTTTAACCGAAAATGTTTCCAATCATTTCGACACATGTATTCCCGAGCTTCGCGATTATAGTGGCACTTACAAAATAGGTCGATATCACATCGAATTTAAAGAAACCGATTTTGATGATATTATGGCAAAGGTTAACCTTGCACTTGTTAGAGCCAAATCATCCAAAAGCGAAGTGCTATGTGATTATGATGACACCCTGAAAAAGAAAGTGCTTAATGATGCTGAAATTACAAATAAAATGAGAACTGCCCTTGGCAACCAAGAGTTTAAAGTGTATTTGCAACCGAAATTTAGCACCTATGGCAATGAACTTGTTAGCGCAGAAGCCCTAGTGCGCTGGACAGAGGCGAATGGTAAAATGATCTATCCCAATGATTTTATCCCCCTGTTTGAACGCAATGGGTTTATTGTTGAATTAGATAAGTATATGCTGGAAAATGTTTGCCAAACCCTCAACCGCTGGCAAAGTGAGGGGTTTGAGCCAATCAGTGTATCGGTAAACTGCTCGAGGCTAAACTTAGAAAATCCATTTTTTGTCGACGGTATCGTGGCAATCGTGGACAAATATCATGTGCCTCATGAGTGCATTGAAATTGAACTTACGGAATCTGCAACCATAGAAAATGAAACCACGATTGAAAAACTTTTTGCTGATTTACGAAAAAATAATTTCAAAATTTCGATTGATGACTTTGGTGCGGGCTATTCCTCGCTTGGCATGCTTAAAAATTTGCATGTGGATACCTTAAAGATGGATCGAAGTTTCTTTGTTGGCGGAAAAAGTGAACGGCGCGATGATGTGCTTGTAGATAGCATCGTCAAAATGTCGCATAATCTTGGAATGTATGTTGTAGCTGAAGGCATTGAAACCAAGGAACAGGTAGAGCTTTTGCGCAGCATGAATTGTGATGCAATACAAGGCTATGTTTATGCAAGGCCTATGCCGATTGATGAATTTGAAAAAGAATATAGAGATGTGTTGCTCCATAAATCAACAAAACAAAAAACATTTCCCCTTATACAAAACATCAACGATGCAAAATTTGCCAATTCATTGGTACCTTGTGGTATACTCATTTCAAAACTTGATGAATGGTTTACAATGACTGAAGCTAACAAGAGCTATTTTGATATTGTAGGTTTTACACGGGAAGAAATACGGGATATTTATGGTAACCGCGGCCTTGACATGATTGACCCACAAGACAAAATAGCTATCACTCAATATTTCAATAAACAGATGAAATTGAGCCCAGATGAACCAATGGAGTATGTTTGCAAAACCATCACAAAAGGTGGAAAATATAAAACAGTTCAACTAAGGGGTGTGGTTGCCACAAATGAAATCGGGCAGGCTAGACTATATTTTTCTGTTACAGATATTACAGATTACGCTGAAATGACCAGCAAAATAAAACATGACAAAGCTTTTGTATCTAACATTGCCTCACTGATGAATAACGCTTACTTTGATTTTGACAACACAACCCAAACCATTCGATTTTCCAAAAATTTTTCCAGTAAGTTTCACATTCCGGAAACCATTGAAAACTTTTTAGATTCAAACATCAGAGCGTCAATATTCCCTGCACACCAAGCAAGCTCAGATGGCAAAGGTGCCTTAGTCCCCACTGTGGATGGACAATTTTGCATGATACTTCCAAATGGCGACCCCGTATGGTACTTGTACCACTATGAATTTATTAATGATGAAAATGGAAAAGTGTATAGAACAGTTGGCAAACTAACAGAGATGGTTCGGAATAAATTAGTGACAGATATTTCCCGTGTCAAATCAGAAATCGACCTATTAACAGGCCTTTATAACCAACAGACAACACAAAAATATATACATAGTTATCTGCAAGTTGCGCCCCACAGCAACAGCACCGGGGCTCTTTTTGCAATCCGTTTAAACCATTTTTCAAAATTTAATGACACCTTTGGATGTGAATTTTCGGGTGAATGCCTAGCAGAACTCGGAAAACTTTTACTGGATGCCTTTAGTGATATGGATATCGTTGGCAGAATGGGTACTGACCAATTTTTAGTATTGATCGGAAACTATAAAACAATTGACGAGCTAAAGGCGAAAGGCACAGAGCTTTGCGCTAAATTGAACAAAACTTATGAAAAAGACGGCAAAAATATAACCCTTACTGCAAACATCGGAATTGCACTTTACCCCGATCATGGCAAGGAGTTTGACAGTCTTTATAAAAAAGCAACCACGGCTTTAAATCAGGCAGAAAAAGATCTATACGGGGGGTTTTCTATCTACTAACGCACAGTAAATAGAAAATGTAAGGAGGCTTATTGTGAAAGCGATGTCATTGGTTTTAGGGCTTGGAATGATGTTTGTATATTATTATGAGGTTGTTATCTTTGCAAAAAATATACTGACAAAAACATCAGAAAAAAAATGGGTTTGCGCTCTCATTGCTATCTTAAATACCGCTGCCTACTATATTTTATATTCTATTGGCATCCCCTTCGTATGGACACTTTTGTGCACAGGAGCTCTATTGCTTTTAGAATTTAAAATCATCTCCAAGTCCCACATAAGGCAGCTTACTTTTGGCGCATCCGTTTTTATGTTCAACATTACGGCCATCAACACTCTTATTTTAATCATTTTTAGCCATACCACAGCCACGCCGGCACTAATGGTTTTTCAAAATCAAGTTCTGTTTTTTGTGAATATATTTATTTCTTATTTCATATTGTTTGTTTTATTAAAATTACTAGGCAAAATTGTACCGATGGAGAAATTTAAGGGTATGTCTTCTACAAAAATGTACTCTGAAGTTGTATCCATTACTGCAACACTTATGACACTATACCTATGGATTTCTATATGGGTTTCACTTACAAACGAGCTGTATATTTTATATCTGTTTTCAACAATTACAAGTGTAACCACCATGTGCATTGCCTTTTACTGCCTTTTCTTCTTTAATGTGAAATTAATTACCCTGCACTCTTTCAAAAGAAAATCAGATCGTGCAGAAATGATGCATAAAATCAATATAGAAAAGCAAACCTTGGCAGAAAAAAAATTGTATACAGATGAGCTAACCGGTGTTTACAACAAACGATTTATCGATAACAAAATGGAAAGATTTTGCGAGCAAACACAATTTGACTTTGCCGTTGTTTATGGGGATTTAGCAGCGTTAAAACATGTAAATGATAATTTTGGACATGGGTTTGGGGATAAATATATTACGAGTGTGGCAAGAGCGCTTACAAAAAGTGTTCGTAATGACGACTTTGTTGCAAGAATAGGTGGAGATGAATTTTTAGTTTTGCTCTATATGATAACAAAACATGATTTGGAACTGGTTATTAAAAGAATGAGAGAAAATTTAAAAAGTGAAGATGAAAAAACAGACTTCAATATTCACGTAAACCTGGGTTATGTATTTATAGGTAGCGACCATACCGAAAGAGATATGCTGCAAATACGCGAAAAAGCAGATAAGCTTATGCAAGCAGATAAGCGTGCTTATTATGCAAAAGGCGGTGGAACTCAATGATCGTATTCACTTTTTTAGTTTACAGCTGCTACATTATAGTTGTGTTCAGCTATACTGCCCACATTCTCAAATCCGAAAAGATAAAACCAATTGTTATGGCCGCCCTTATCCTTGCAAACACCTTTTTGGTTGTTCTTCCCATCTATATCACAAAATTTCGCTATGAGTTTTTAATCATGATTTTATATGTAGTGGTCCTTACTGCAGAAACTTGGGTGATTTGCAAAAAAGACTTAATGAAAACATTATTTGGAGTTTTTTCTTTTTCCATCAACTTTTTTGCCATCAGAGTATTGGTGATTGTTTGTATGGTATTGATAACCGGAGAATCTGTTGTGCAGATTGTTGCAAGTGAAGAAAATAGACTTTTGATCACAACGATAAACTTTTTTATACCCGTTCCATATATTTTGTTCACACGAAAAATTTTAAAGCACAGCATTCTTGACATTGCTTTATCTGAAGCCAACACAACCATACTATCCACAGTATTTCTGTGTGTAACCTTTATAAACCAACTGGTCGTTTTCCCCTCATTGTTCAAAGCCGATAGTTTTTTACAAAGAAATTTGTATTATCATTTGGCAACGGCAATTTTCTCTATTTTGATTTTTATACTTGTTATGGCAATCAACTATATCTATTCTAACCTCAAAGTGGTTGCAGACACGTATTCAAAAAAAATCGAAGAGATCAAATTGCAAAATTTACAGATACGAGATATCGAGAACCGATCGAAGATAGATGCGATGACTGGTTTCTTTGTAAAAGGTGTTGCCATGAAAAAACTAGAGGAATATGTGGCAGCAAAGGAACATTGCTTTGTTGTATTTATTGATGTGGATGGTTTAAAATCAGTTAATGATAACCATGGGCATAATGAAGGAGATTGGTATATCCTTACGGTGTCGCAAAAGATAAAATCCACTTTGGGCAACTCTATCATCGCAAGGCTAGGTGGCGACGAATTTTTAGTTGTAGGTAAAAAGGTGGATCATCCTCACATTGCCGAAACCATTGCGAGACTTGAAAAAGATATTTTGACAATTTCTTCGCATAATAGCAAGAAATATCAAACTTCTATAAGCTATGGGCTACAGGAAATAGGCCCAGATAACACCTTTTTAGCAAAAGAATTAGTAGATATAGCCGACGATAAAATGTATACTTTTAAGCGGGGCAGAAAAAGAAACAGAGTTTAATACCTTTTCACCATTGTTGTGATTATTTTCTCTATTAACAAAGGCTCGCACAAGTTTTGGGTTGCATGGGTTCTCTATCTGCAAAGAGCCTGTATAGGCACAAAATCACAACCACCAAACGTTTTTTATGGCTTTTCACCACCACTTGCACTCTTATCGTTTTTTGCAACTGCAAAATAAAGCGCACAGTGTAACCAATCTTGTGGCGATTTGCGCCACAAGCAACCCATTCTAAATATAGGCGAGGCTTATCCTCACTTTGTATTTTACAGAAAGAGATGACAATTGATATGATTGATGAAATTCTACTTTATAATCAAAGCTTTTTAAAAGAAAAAAAATATACAGAGCACATCGCAAGCAACCTCCCTAAAAAAAAGCTTGCGATTGTCACTTGCATGGATAACCGCCTTGTGCAATTGTTACCTGCCGCACTTGGCCTTGAAAACAGAGATGCAAAGCTGATCAAGAATGCCGGAGGCGTGATTAGCCATCCGTACGGAAGCGTAGTTCGTAGCTTACTCATCTCTGTTTTAGAGCTGGGTGTAACCCAAATCATGGTCATTGGCCACACAGATTGTGGTGTGCAGGGGCTGGACGGTGACAAAGTGGTAGAAAAACTATTGGTCCGTGGCATTCCCTCACGTGATTTAGAGGTTTTAAGCCACAGTGGCATCGATTTTAAAACCTGGCTGGGAGGGTTTTCATCAGCAGAAGAAAGCGTCCGACACTCCCTTAGTGTGTTGCGCGATCACCCACTTATGCCCGAAGACATTATCATCCGTGGTTTTATCATGGATGTGGACACTGGTGGCTTGAGCGAAGTATAGAGCAATCGTCTAATTTACATCACGCTACCACTTGGCACAGTTTGCCTAATGATATGAAATCCAAAAAAGCCGCGGTGCCTTTCGGCCCAGCGGCTTTAAGTGGGGGTATTTTAAATCTCCCACTGTGCATCATTTAACATAGTTTTTGCTTTTTGAACGCTAACTCCCCTGCTTTGTTCGGTATTTTGTAATGTATCTCTTGGATTCGTACCAATTTCTGCATAAATTTGGTTTGCTCCTGAAATCAAAGAAATGATTTCGGGCTCATGTACACCCATTGCTCTTTGTGGTTTTACACACAATACCGATACTGCACATATCAAAGCTAGCTGTGCCGCCGAAAGTTCTCCATTTTCAGTCATCGGGCTATTTTCAAAATTCACTCTTCTCATAACCGCCATAACGTCAATCTGATAATCTTTTGCTCTAAAAATTTCATCAGCAATTTGTTCGTCTGTGTGTTCAGGCCCAATTGGCTCCACGCAATAATATAGCTCTAATTTAGAATTTTTTACAGCATCTAGTGTTTTTATTCTGTCTTCTACAAGCGCCTCTGTGTCCTCCCCCTCACCCAAGCGGCAAATATGGTATACACCTGTAAACCCAACATCAGCAAGTTTATTTGCATAACTTTGGTCAAAATCGGCTGTGTTTGCAACCATTCTCATTTCCTTAGGTATTGCACAACGAACATTTTTTCCTATCTCTAAAAATAAATCTTTATCAATATCTCCGGTAGTCATCAAAAATATTTCATTTGCACCATCTTGCACCAAACTGTTTGCTTGTTTTACCACATCAGAACATGACATAGTTCTTGTGTTACTACTCTTGAAATTATCACAGCCAAGCTGGCAAAATCGACAATTCACAGAACATGGCGCAGCATCCACGCCTATTTGTGCAAAAACAATACCTTTATTATTAAATGTATTGCGTGAGTAGGCGTTTGCTTTGTTGAGAATATAATAATAATCATCACTAAAAATTTCTGTATTTAAAAGCTTCAGCGCAGCTGTTCTATCGATAGAATCATTATTATCTATTATATTTTTTACACTACTCATAAAAACTCCTTATATGCGTCTAGGTTGTAACCAATTGTTTGATGTTATTTTATTCTTGTATGCGGCAGTGTGTCTCCTCCACACAACCCCAAAATACAAAAAGTTTACCAAACCATTGGCAGAAATGAACTGTGAAACCAAGTTGAAACTTTGAAAACAACCTCAAGATACGGAAAAGAAAAAGAATTTCGGTGAATGCTCAATCCGCCAAACACAAATCAATGGCTTCAAAAATTGCTTCATAGGGCAATTCCCTCGCATAGCTAAAATTAACACAAGCCTTGTTTGCCCTTACAAACGGCGTGGCATTCGCGATATGCTCAACTGGATCATGGTTACTAAAATAGATGGAAAGGTAATGCTTGCGGCAACCAACCGCAACATAGCGTTCACCTTTTCTCCATGTCGGCATTTTTGTTGTTTTAGAAAAATAATCATCGTAAACTGTGTCTGCATGGTTTTCCTCAATATATGTAAGCACCGGAAAAACCATTGTTTTATCATGTTTTTCTGCACAAGATATGAAATCTGAAAGCGCCATAACAATCCCCTTTCACAATTTTTTTCATTATACCACAAAAATGTTCTCAAGTTAAGCCATCGTCTATTTTGGATGTTGCAAAGTCCCCTTGTAGGTTTTTGTCGGCGATGATATACTAATATACAAAAAGTCTTTCCCAATTTAGCGAACTATAATGGACCCCAGAAACCAAACCAGCCCCTCAAAATTTATCGTGAACATGGTACAATAGAAAAAACGAGAAAAGAGAGGAGCAAAACACGATGCCAAGAAGCAGTTACAGCGCCGAATACAAGACAAAAATCGTTCTGGAAGTGCTGCAAGGAGAGAAAGAATTGGGGGTCATCGCATCGGAAGAGGGGCTTAACCCCAACATGATACGCGGGTGGAAAAAGGAATTTTTGGCAGGAGCCAGCGGGGTGTTTAGCGAGAAACAGCAGGCGAAAGAGGCGCGCAGAAAGGAGGAGGCACTGAAGAAAAAAGAAGCTCAAATGTTAAAGACCATCGGCCAATTAACGCTAGAGAGAGATTTTCTTCAGGGTGCCTTTCGGGACAGCGGTAGACCCATCCCAAAACTCCCTCAGGACTGATTGTAAACTGTCGATTCGCCGTCAATGTGAGCTTCTGAAACTGCCGCGCTCTCGGGTGTACTATCAGCCCAAAGAGAGGACAGAAGAAGCACGGCGGTGGGAAGAGCATATCATGTCGCGCATTGACTATTGGCACACCACGATGCCGTATATCGGCACGAGAAAAATGGTGGTTATGTTGGCGGGCGAAGAAATTTTTGTGGGGCGAAAACGGGTGCGAAGGCTGATGAGAAAGATGGGTATTCACGCGATATACCCAAAACCAAATTTATCGAAGCGCAACTTTAAAGAGGCAATCGTGCCCTATTTACTACGCAACAAGAAGATTTTATGCCCAAATCAAGTATGGTCGATTGACATCACGTATATCCCAATGGAGCACGGACACATGTACCTAACCGCCATTATCGACTGGTTTAGTCGCATGATAGTGGGCTGGAGCCTATCCGACACGCTGGACACGTGCTCTGTGATAGAAGCGGTTCAAAACGCCATTGCAACGCATGGAATTCCCGCATTCATCAATTCTGACCAAGGTTGCCAATTTACAAGTTCTGAGTACAAAAAACTTCTGGCCATCAATCACATCACCCAAAGTATGGACGGCAAATCGCGATGGGCTGATAATATCATGATTGAACGATGGTTTCGTAGCCTTAAAACCGAAGAAATCTATCCGAATGAATATCCGAATCCGAAATGTTTGCGCAAGGCAATTTCTGCTTATATCCGCCAATACAACACCCTTCGTCCCCACGCAGCTCTTGAAAATGCCACACCAAAATCAGTGTATGATGACGCATTTCCCTCACCGAACGCCGACCTTGACCGGCTGCGTCGTGCCGGTTAAAGTGTTTCGGCGACGGGGCGAAGTGGGTTGAAGCGAAAAGCTTCGTCCCGTCGCTTTAGCCATTGTACCGGCTCGACACAGCCGGTCAAGGCAACCTCACTTTCGGTGAGGCGGCTATCCGGGAAAAGTTGGAAGATTTTTACGGCTTCCGAGAGCAAATTGGGTTGTTTTGTTCACGATAAATTTAAAGGACGTGGTCTTGACTTGGGGTCCATTATAAACACTCTAAATGAGCCCAATTGGTTATAACTAGAAAAAAGGATGTGACCTTATGCATAGAAAAGAATGTGTCTCCGATGGTGAGCTGAAAATGTTATTTGCACAAGAGTCAGACCGTCGCCTTATTTATGATTTAAGCATGGCAGATCATGAAATCGTTTTGGCGATGTTTAACAACCTATCTGATTTCAGATGGGAAGATATTCGAGATGAAAAACCAGAGTTTTTTAATGAGCAGGAGAGCCTAAACAAATATTTATTAATAGAGTATAACGAGGAAATTGTGGGTATATTTTATCATACATACCATGACGCACCCATTTCCAACGTAGAGTTTCATATTTGGTTTGTATCAAAAAAATACACCGGAAGAGGCTTTGGCACCAAGGTTGTCTCTATGATGAAAGATTATATCCATAAAAAATACACTATGAATACCTTTTTGATGCGCCCTTGGACAAAAAACCCACAAGCAATCCACACCTATAAAAAATGTGGGTTTAAACAAGTAAAATTGTTTAATATAAAGCAATATTTTACTTGCGATGAAATAGAAAAATATGGAAATGGCGCCTATTCTGAAGAAGAGACGGCAAATATGATTGCCCTTATCCACACGTAGAAAAACTTGTGTTTCTCTTATTTGATAAAGCTCTTCGGGTACTTCTCATATATTGAATATGGCTATCTTTCTAGCCATAGATATCTCACATGAGTTTTTAAGCTGTGATAAGGAAAGACACCCATTGATCTATAAAAATCAATGGGTGTCTTTCCTTGCCTTATAGCACCACAAAATCTTAAACCGGCATAATAAGTAAACCCAAACGGTGACAGCCGAATTTCACCTCATACCATCGTCTATTCTGCCCATTACTTAATCTCACTCTGGTATTCTTTAGGCTCATATTTTTCCACACTTCCTTTGCACCTGCTTTTTGCCGTATACATGGCTTTATCTGCATATTTTATACAAGTGTTAAACGATTGAGCATGCTCAGGATAAAGTGCATATCCAATAGAAGCACTGACCCTATGGTCTACACCTGCCGGGGTGGCAATGTAGGTTTGGGCAAACCGTTTTTTAATCTGCTCTATCTCGTGTTCCAACTGAGAATAGTCCTGTGCACCGTAAAGAAGCATAGAAAACTCATCTCCACTAAGGCGGGAACATAGTTTGTAGTCATACTCACATCGATGTAGCACATTTGCCGCCGCATAGATAAACTTATCCCCTATTTCATGCCCCCAGGTATCGTTGACATACTTTAAATTGTCTAAATCCAGCATCAAAATTGCCGCCTTTTTTACCTCATCTTGGCGGAGTGACAAGGCATCTAATTGAGCAAAAAAGGAACGCTTTCCATAAAGTCCTGTGAGGAAATCTGTATCTCTTTCTCTTTTTATCACATTTTTTTCGTTGATTTCATCGGTAGCATCCATTATAAGTCCCCAATCACTATCGCCCTCCTGATAGCGCATGATTTTTAAAAACCGGTCTCCATTTTCGGTAGAAAGGACATATAGATTACGCTCCCCCTGGTAAGGATGCGCCATAATCTCTTCAATAAAGGCAATAAAAACTGCTGGTGTGTTAAATTCTTGCTTCAATCGGTTGCTGCTAATTTGCAGAATTTCAGCCAATTTTCCGGTGACAATAACAGCATCTGATTTACACTCGTACATAGCAATTGAAACGTTAACATGTTCAAAAATTTCAGAGAATTTTCGAGAAGATTCCACCACCCGTGTCACCATAAAGTTTACATTGTTGCTAAGTGCTTCAAATTCCGGTAAACCTGTAACATTCATTTTATGCTCTAGGTCTCCGGCGGCAATCAATCCAATGCCTTTTTCCACCTCCAAAAATCTATGAAGCACCACACGATCCAGCATAATGTATATGATGGCAATAATCGGCACAGCCACTGCCAAAGCAATGGCTACAAGAATGGCAATGCTTACCAGCGTGGAATCATAAATCGATGAGTGGCTTTGGAAATACCCAATATAAATATCGTCCGACTGTTGCAAAAGCAGAACATGACCGGTTTCACCCTCGATGGCACCATTCAGGGTTACCCCAAGATCCTCTTCGCCAAAGTTTGGCAAACCCAAATCATTCAAGTCGCTTCCATTGATGGCGAGATTGGTGCTACTGACAACTTCTCCACTTGCGGTATCCACAGCAAAGAATATGCTATTTGACGAATGGGTAAGCCGCGAAAAAATATAGGAAAGCTCAGTGGCCGCCATCGCCTCCATAAGACGCAATGGTTCGATGCCAATTTGAACAATATGTTGCCTATCTTCACTCCAAACCGCTACATACTGCATTTCCTTACCATCCGCAGTATTGGGTGTAACATCTTGGGCAAGTTCTAGGTCATAATCGTCCAATAACGGGGCAAAAAAACTCATTTGGTCTCCAGATTCAAAGGTGAAGCCATAGTACGCCGGGATGTTGCCGCTGTAAATTTCTCCTTCAGGGGTGAAAAGGTGAATTTCATCAACTTGTAGCAAAGCTACAATGTGATCTAGCTGTTCAATATCATAGATGCTATCCTGGTTGTACTGTATCATATAAGCTGCAGCATTGGCCCGAATCAAAAAGTCGGCCTTCATATCCTCTTGCAACTGCTGTACCGTCTCATCATTTGCAATCAAAATTTCTTCAACCTGCATAATTTGCTCATAGGCCTCCTCGTTAAACTCGATATAAGCCGTGTGGAGCATGACGTATACACCTATGCACAAAAGCAGCCCCATAATCACCAAAACCAAACCTATAAGCCTTGCCACAATATATTTTTTCATTTGATTGTTCGTCCTCATCTATATTACATGATTATGTTCTATACCACTGGCAGTGTCTACAGGGGGGGGGATAGATTTGAAAGTATAGATTCGTGAAATAAAGCGTAAAGCAAACCAATAAAACATATTTTTATATTTCACAAGCGTGTTTTAGCTAAAACACAACATCTGCTCCCATTGCCCCAACAAGCCATAAAACAAACGCTTTCATTGTGTGTATTTCCGCAATGGTTGACAAAAATCGATATTCTTAGTCATATTATAGCACATTTTTTTGGGAACAACAAAAAACTAAAAACTCTTGTAGGGGATTGACACACTTTCAAAACATGTTATACTATATGGGTATTTCATCTTTTAAGGATAGGGGTGTCTTTGTGTTAAGTGTAGTCCAAGTTTGATTATAAACAGCTTATTTTAAAATCAAATTTATACAATATGTGGTCAGAATCATGGCAATCGTAACCGATACCATTTTTTATTTACACATATTTTTGGGTTACATCTAGCGGAAATACACTTAACGTATTCGACTTTTTAGTATATTTTATACTTTGGGGCTCGTTTTTTTGAGTGTATAGATGTATCTATACGCTTTTTTGTTGTCCAAAAATAAACCATACAGAAATATACCAAAAAGGAAACTGATACTATTATGAACAAAACCCATAGAACACTAGAATTCGATGCAGTGTTGCAAAATATAAGTGAACTTGCTTTATCTGAAAATGCTAAAAACAGGCTGTTAAGCTTAGAGCCATCGCTTGATGAGCGCATGTGCCGCAACAGTATGAAAGATACCACCGAAGCTAAAATAATTTTAGAAAGCGTCGGAACGCCCCCACTGACTTCCATGCAAGAAATTGAAATGATTCTTTCGCTCTGTAAAAAAGGCTCTATGCTAACACCGGAGCAGCTTTTAATTGTGGCAAGTTTCATCCATTCTTGCAAAAGGATGGCAACCTTTCTCAAGCGGGCAGAACATCTTGCAATTGACCTTGCCTATTATGGACGCTCTTTTGCAGATGCACAGGAGCTTTGTTTAGAAATAGAGCGCGCGATACGAAACAACAAAGTGGATGATTCTGCCTCAAAAGCATTACAAGATGTTCGAAGAAAAATGGAAAACACAAAGACTTCTATCAAAGTGAAGCTAGAAACAATACTGCGTAGTAAAAGGGAATTTTTGTCTGAAAGCCATGTTGTAAGCCGAAACGGAAAACTTGCATTGCCTGTAAAAAAAGAATACAAAAACAAGGTTTCCGGCACTGTGGTGGATACCTCGGGAACCGGAAGTACATTGTTTATAGAACCATCCGCAATCGGTAAACTACAGTCGGAGCTTTCTTATTTTGAAATAGAAGAAGACAATGAAGTCCGTAAAATCCTGTATACTTTATCGGCTTTGGTAGATGACAACCAAGTGGCTTTAAAAACGAACATGAAATACATGGAAACACTTGACTTCATGTTTGCAAAGGCAAAATATTCTTGTGAAATCGATGCGCGGGACGTGCCCGTTTTACCAAAAAGATTTATCAAAATCATAAACGGAAAACACCCTCTTTTGGATAAAGATGAGTGTGTCCCTTTGGATTTTACACTGGGTGAAGAGTATACCGGTATTGTCATCACAGGCCCCAATACAGGAGGCAAAACCGTTGCTTTAAAGGCGGTAGGGCTTTTGTCACTTATGGCACAATGTGGCCTGCATGTGCCGGTAGATGAAGGTAGCATGTTTTCAATGCATGCAAATATTTTATGTGATATCGGTGATGGGCAAAGTATCTCTGAAAACTTATCCACGTTTTCTGCCCATATACGAAATATTGTTGATATTTTAAGTTTGGTAACGCATGAAAGTTTGGTACTTTTGGATGAATTGGGCTCCGGAACCGACCCGGCCGAAGGCATGGGTATAGCAATTGCCATTTTAGACGAATTGCGCAAAATGGATTGCTTATTTTTAGCCACAACCCATTACCCAGAAATCAAAGAGTATGCAAAGCACACCTCTTCTTTGGTAAATGCACGAATGGCTTTTGACCAAGAGAACTTAAAGCCATTATACAAACTTCAAATTGGTGAAGCCGGTGAAAGCTGTGCTTTAAGCATTGCAGAGCGTTTAGGCCTGCCAACACACTTGCTGAACCGTGCCAGAAAAGAAGCGTATCGTGGCAATGCATCAAAAGATGACACACTATTTTATACAAGCCAAGAAGAAGCGCCCAAAACGGAGAAAAAAACACAGAGCAGAATTCAAAAAGACGTTCCCAAACATTCAAATGATATGAAACATAAATTTGAGATGGGCGACAGTGTCACTGTTGCGGCTGAAAATGCAGTTGGGATTGTGTATAAGCCTGCCAATGATAAAGGCGATTTTATTGTTCAAATTAAAGGTGAGAAAAAAATATTGAATCACACAAAGCTCACACTGAAAACAAAAGCCTGCGAGCTTTATCCACCGGATTATGATTTTTCCATTGTTTTTGATACGGTTTCAAACCGTAAAGCTCGTCACAAAATGCAAAAGGGCCATCACCCTAACTTAACCATTATTCATGATGAGTTGTTGTAAATAAAACAGATGAACCCTAAGCCTTTACAGCGCCGTCGATAATGCCCTTCACGATGTGGCCAGCGCAATGCGAAAAATAATCACCCACAATGTAGCACTTAAAACAACAGTGGTGTCAAAAGTTCAACGAGTGACCTGTTGAGAAAAAAATCGCTTTGGGGCAAAACCAATAAGTGGAGGGTTTACTCATTTTGTGATCTATTGCTAGTCTCTATTTCGTCCGATAAAACAAAGAGCATCAGAAATAGAGGTTGGTTTTGAAAAATAATACCCTTGGATATAATCGCATTTACAAGAAATACACAAATCTTTTTGCTCTAACTCCTCTACTCCTTCAACGATAATTTTCTTATTGGTCGCCTTGATTCCCATAATAAGGTATTCAAAAAATTTCCTGTTTTCTTTTGATTTGACAGCAGAAAGTAGAAGGCTTCTGTCAATTTTGATGATATCCAGTGGTAAGTCTAAAAATACGCTCATATTTGAGTACTCAATTCCAAAATCATCAAGCTCAAAAACAAATCCTTTTTCCTGCATTTCTTTCATGATGATTTTCATATTAAAAGCGTCCGAAATAAGAACTCTTTCCGTAATCTCAATTTTAATCATAGAGGGCGGAATATTGTATTTTGATAAGATACTCATAACGTCTTCCACCATATTAGGCAAGATAAATTGATAGTATGGGAAGTTGATTGAAACAGACTCAAACTGTGCTCCCAGCTTATTGTTATCTAATAATTCTCGCAAATCTTTACATACAATTTCTAAAACCTTATATGTAATTTTTGTAATAAGCCCAGTTTTTTCGGCAAGCTCAATGAAACTGTTTGGGTACAATAATGTATCATTGTCAAGCACCCGCACCAATGCTTCTAATTTAGTAAATGTGTTTTTTTCAACAGAAAAAATGGGCTGGTAGTGAACGACAAAATTATTGTTCATAAGAGCATCTTTGATTTTTTGTGTCATCAAATTTATTTCCGACATGTTCTGCATAATGGAAATATCATATAAATATTTTACATCGCCGGATTGTTCTTTTAAGGTGCGCACGGAATAATCTGCAGCCGAAATTAAATCTTTAGAATTTTTTGAAAAAGTAGGGTAATCAACCCTAACAAAAATCAAATTCAAAATCAAATCTAAGCCCTCTATAGAAATTGGGCGATTGAGTTCGTCTATCGCAGCATCTACCATCGCAAAATATTCTTTGCTTAAATCTTTTGAAAGAATGGCAAATTCATCTCCACTATATCGATATATCTTA
>CAYJJK010000023.1:0-30802 GCA_964370445.1 uncultured Oscillospiraceae bacterium
AGGGAGGTGTCGCACCCATGAGTTTGTTTGGGAATTTGTACAACGAAGAATTGCCCACCCGCGCCAAAATCGTGTATATGTATTTGAAAGACCGTGCCGACAGCGATGGCAAATGTTGGCCTGCGATTAAAACCATAGCACGGGATACCTCCCTTTCCGTAAGCACGGTAAAACGTGCCTTGCAGGATTTGATAAGGCACGGGCTACTTGTAAAAGAGCGGCGCACACGGGAGAACAAGGGAGATTCGAGTAATTTGTACTTTCTTCGGCAATAAGTAAAAAACGCACCATCAAAAATTCTGCCAAAATTTACAGTTTCCTCACAAGGGGGCAGTCTTGCCTCCGGTTGGCCTGCCCCCTCGTTCATGATGAACTACGCTATGAAGGAAACACTATAAGGAAAGACTATTACAGAAAGACTATTACAGAAAGAGGAGTTGATAAGATTTATGGTCGCATTCACATTTTATATATCTGCCTCAGATAGTTTGTTTGATCTCAGAAAGCAAAATCAGTATGACTGATTCTTTATTAGTATTATTCAAATATTTATGCAATACACATACTGCTTATTAGTATGACTGAACGCCTAATTGTTGCAAAAAATGCACATATATAAGTTGAAATATTTGTCGAACATTAAACCGACCACTATATTGACTATGGATAATACATTCGTATAATTATAGATATGCAAATGATTTTCAAAAGATAATTTGCAAAATAAAACGAAGGAGATGATTACATATGAGTGAGTATTATGACAAGTTATTGGAATATGTGTTGGATGGTGAAGAGGAGGAAGCCTTAGAGCTTACCAGAAACGCCATCAATGATGGCATGGAGCCATTGGACATTGTGCAAAAATGCCTCATCCCAATTTTGGACGGTGTTGGTGATAAATTTGCAAAACTTGAACTTTTTTTGCCGGATCTCATCATGGCCGCTGACGTAGCCAAGGTGGTGAAAGATGAAGTTCGCGCTCACTTGCTCAATGATGCAGACGGTGCCAAAAATGCCGGCAAAATCGTTATTGGTACCGTACAGGGCGATGTGCATGATATCGGAAAAAACATCGTGGCCACATTGCTTGAAGTGAACAATTATGAAGTCATTGATCTAGGAAACGATGTGGCACCGTATGACTTTGTGGAAACGGCAAAACGTGAAAATGTAGACATCATTTGTATGTCCTCATTGCTGACAACCTCTATGCCTTTTATGGTCGACGTAATCAAATTACTTAACGGCCTTGGTATTCGAGATAAATATAAAATTGCTGTAGGTGGTGGCCCTGTCTCCAAGGAATGGGCTATGTCGATTGGAGCTGACGGCTATAGTGAAGATGCAAATGAAGCCGTGATTCTTTGTGATAAATTGATAGCTGACGGAAAGGCAGGGTAAAACTAATGAAAGCACATACACATTTGCTGACGGTACTTGACCGCATGGATAACGGCCCTATCATGGAAGAAAAAGATTTTGATAAGCTTGTTGCAAAAACAGTAAAATCCTTGATAAAAAAATATGACTTGAAGTATGACCGGAACGATGCGATTTTGACAGATGCCGATATGGCTGATCGTTTCTTTGAAGCAGGCATCGAATTGGCATGCGAAACCGGTATTTATTGTGAGGACACTCACTCGAGATTGATTTTCAGCGATGCTGAAATACGTGAGGCTCTACGATGGTCTGTTGACAAACTAACCCTTGGTGAGGGCTATGATACACATACTCTTGTCAGTCGTGTGCCGGAAAGTCCCATCGTCCCCATCATCACTGGTGGCCCTTATGGCGGACCCTCCGACGAAGAATGGTATTCTGCCATTGTAGAAAGCTATGCAAAAGAGCCTGTTATTGATACACTTTGTGCCGGTAATTTTTTAACTGTTCATGGCCGCACGCCCAAAACACGTAGCCCTTGGGAAGTACTTTTGGCATGGCGCGAGGTAGAATTGGTGAATTCTGCAAAACAAAGAGCCGGCCGCCCTGGCATGAGTTCTTGCGTGGTCGAAAACGCAGTTTCAGAAATTGGCGAATTATCGGGTACTTCCATCGGCGGATTTTTGCCTTCCGACTGGCACTGTATCTGCTTTGTTTCTGAATTGAAAACAAACTATGCTTTATTGATTAAACTTGCACATGCGGTAAAAACAGGCTGTGTGATTCATTCTTTTGCCAACCCCATTCTCGGTGGCTTTGCCGGCAATGCAGAGGGTGTAGCTCTTTGTTGCATGGCGGGTACAGTGCTTGGTGCTGTTGTAAATATGGGTGCAACCTACTGTTGCTGCCCCACACATCCGTTCTACAACTGCAACACAACCCCAGAACTAATTTGGGCAACAAGCGCTTGGCAACAGGGAATCAACCGTAATACGCATTTGTTGACTTCTGTTCTAACTTCCCCTGTTTCGGGACCCTTGACCGAAAGCTTATTATATGAATGCGCAGCACAAGCTACAAATGCAACCGTTTGTGGCGCAGCTAGGGTGGACGGTGTGCGCTCGGCAGTTGGTGTGGTCAATATGCATCACACCGGATTAGAAGCACGCTTTAACGGCGAAATCGCACATGCTGCTGCGGGAATTTCACTCAAAGATGCAAATGAAATGATCAAACAGTTCCAAAAAGGATATGTAGACGTGTTGGACAAGAAACCCATTGGGAAAAGCTTCCTTGAGTGCTATGACCCCATTAAGGTGGAACCCACTCAAGAGTGGCTTGAAATGTATGGAAAAGTTAAGATGGAAGTTGAAAAAATCGGTTTGAAAATGAAGTACTAGCAATGAAAAGCGCAAGGCTGATTTGGAATCAGCCTTGCGCAATAAAAAATCTACTCAATTGGAGAACTAATTTTAAATTTGCTTGACAAAATGCGTTTTTGAAACGAAAGCGGTACAATTTTTGTGTTGAAGTGTTCTACAGAATATAACACAGGGCTAGAACCTTTTGTGTAACAAACAGATTCTAGCCGCAATAGCGGAAATCCGATGTCCACTTGCATAAGCTTTGCCAACTCTTCGTCTGCCACAACAGCATCCATGTGAACGGTCATATTTTCAAGTGGTTCTTCACTCATTTGTTGTAAAAAGTAAAAAATATTTTTCTCCCACAGGATAAAGTTGTTTTCTACTTTGTCATACAGCGAGATAGGAATGAAGTTGTGAATCAAGACCAAAGGTTTTTCATTGGCGCATATCGTATTGGAAATGTGGTATACACCTCTGTGTGGGGCAAGCCGCAAAGATTCAAGCACGGTAGGGCTTGGACTGTAAACGGTGTTCATGCTTAGCAAATTTGTGTGCGCGTTCATTCCATATTCTTGTATCATGTCCATATAGATTGTATCAATGTCTAACCTCGCTTTTTCATGAAGCATCAGTCGATTGATGAGAGTGCCGCATCCGCGTTTGCGCGTAATGTAACCAGATGTTTCCAATTGAGCTAAAATATCTCTGATTTTCGCACGACTGACACCAATCTCTTTTGCCAAATCACTCTCAGGTTGTAGCCGTATCATTTCACCTTGCGCAACCGTTTTATCCAATTTTTTTATGTGTTGCAACAATTTGATATATGTTTTCGGGTATTGCTCAAGCGTGAAAACTTCCACCGTTATCACCTCTTAACTCACGATTTTTTTCATGATAGCATTGGTGAGTCAAAAATGCAACCCCAAATGAACGCTATTACTTATGGCTTTAGCATACTAGGTTTTTGGATTTAGGAGGAATCAGAATGAGCAAAAATAAAGAGCATCAAGTTTCAACTTATGACACCAATACGATACATCAAGACAACCGACAAAGTTGGATAAAAATTCTTGCCATTTGGGCCGGTCTCATTTTTTCAGTGCCGTCGCTGCTGTATGGAAATGTTGTTGCCACTTTTTTGCCTTTAGGGCAGGGGTTGCTAGCTATCTTTTTGGGTTCGGTAATTTTGGGTGCCTTGACGCTGATGATTTCTATCATCGGTGGTGACACGGGACTACCCGCCAGTGAGATTTTTAAGTACTTTTTTGGCACAACCGGCTCAAAAATCCTCTCCCTAATGAATGCCTTGCTTAGCTTGGGCTGGGTTGGAATTGGCGCCACACTCATCGTAGACTTGCTAGGCTTTTACATTCCTTTTTTTGCTTCCGGTATCGGCTATTCCATCGGCTGTATTGTTGTAATGGCTTGGTTTGTCATCACGGTGTGGACAAGCTTTAAGGGACTCAGCCTTTTAGGGCTTGTGGCTCTTCCAATTATTGTGGTTATTTTTATCATCGCATTGATTCAAGCGGAAAGAGTATATGGTGTCGCACAATTGTTTGACAATGTGCCAAGCAACCCACAGAGTTTTATTTATGTGGTTTTTGCCATTGTAGCGGTCTGGATAAATGCCCCTTTGCAAGCGCCCAATCACTCGCGCTTTAGTCGTTCACGTAAGGACACTTTCATTGCCATCATCCTGGCTTTTGCGGGCGCTTCCAGTTTGGTTTTCGGTGTTGGAACCATCATCGGGATGGCCACCGGAATGAGTGATGTTCCCTCTATCTTTAGTGCACTGCACATTGATGTACTGGCGGCTATCTTAATTGTTGCCTTGGGTTGGACAAGTGCCTGCGAGGCCATTTATTCCATTTCGCTCAGCTTTGCCTCGGTATTTAATACGAACAGAAAAATCATCTTGCTGGGCTTATGTTATCTCGTTGCAGTTACGTTTGCCTTGGTTGACCTCTTTACCTATTTCATATACTGGGTAGACATCATGGGTCAGATTTTCGCTCCTGTCATCGCGTTGTTAATCACCGATTATTGGGTGTTCCGTAGCAAGTACAAGATGAGCTCCGACAAAATTGTTGTGAAGTTTTCCTTTGCGGCTTTGCTGGCCATTTTGCTCGGTGTGGGAAGCGGATTGCTATTCAGTAGCGCTGCGATGCTGGTATCTTTGGTAGTAACCACTGTCAGCTATATTATCCTAAACAAATATATCATTCCGGATAAAACATTGAAACTGGCCGCACAGCTACAAGCGGAACAGGAAAAAACAATGCCGAGCAAAGAAGAAAACACACAAACAGAAGATAATTAGAATTGGGAGGATAGGTTATGCGTAATGTACTCATTCAAAATGCAGATTGGATTTTGACGATGGATGAAAAGGACACCAGACATCGCCACGCCGACATCTGGGTACAAGACAACCAAGTGAAAGAGATTGGAGAAAATTTATCGGCCAAGCTGGACAGAGAGGGCATTATTCCCGATGAAGTAATTCGAGGCGAAGGCATGATTGTAACGCCCGGATTTGTCAATACGCACCATCATTCATTTCAAACTTTGATGAGAAACTTGCACTGCCTAAACGGAATTCGCTTAGAACCTTGGTTATACAACATTTGCCAGATATTTGAGGGGCTTAACCCCGATGTTTCAAGAGCCGGAACTTACATTGCTTTTGGCGAATTACTCAAAACAGGTTGCACTACTTCACAAGACCACTTTAATCCGCATCCTGCGGGACAAAAAGAACTGATTGACGCGCAACTTGAGGCTGCAAAAGAACTTGGTATTCGTTTTCATCCAACCAGAGGTTGCCACACCATCGGTAAATCGAATGGAAGTCCTCATATTCCGGACACATTGGTTGAAACCACAGAACAGTTTTTAACAGATTGCGAGCGTTTAATCAACAAGTATCACGACACAAGTCGTCTTTCCATGTGTCGCGTAGGTGTTGCACCTGCATGGGCAGAGTTCGAAACTGAAGAAGTCATGCTCGAATCATTAGATTTTCTTCGCAAGCACAAAGTTCAGGGGCACACTCATATTGCCGAAAGCAAAGATGAATTTACATTTGTTAAAGAAAAATACAACTGTACACCTGTGCAATTTCTTGAGAGACAAGGCTGGCTAGGGCCGGATTTGTATTTTGCCCATTGCGTGCAATTCACCGATGACGATGTGAAATTGTTTGCCAAAACCCAATCCGGAGTGGCACATTGCCCGGTATCGAATATGTTCTTAAATTCCGGCATTGCTCGTGTTCCGGATATGCTGGAGCAGGGTGTAAAAGTCAGCCTTGGTGTGGACGGTTCTGCAAGCACAAACTCTTCCAATATGATGACGGAAATCCGCGTATGTTATTTGATGCATCAACTGCAATCAGGTGTCCGTGGACCCACGGCCTATGATGTGTTGAAAATTGCCACCGTTGGCGGAGCAAAAGTTTTAAATCGTGATGATATCGGCCACTTAGCTCCCGGCATGGCTGCAGATTTGGTGTTACACAACTGGAACCAATTCCAGTACGCGGGTGGAATGAATGATCCCGCTGCCTGCATCGTGCTTTGCGGTGACAGTAAAATCGTTCACACTGTTATGGTAAACGGTAAGGTTGTTGTGCGTGGTGGCACACTGCAAACCATCGATGAGGAAAAAACGCTGGCTTGGGCAAACAAAGTAGGCAAGAAGCTACTGGGAGATGCCACCGCTCGTGTGCCGGAACTTGCGCAAGACCTTCAATAATTCGAACGAAAAGACAGATGATTGATGATTTGAAGAGTACTTCTATCCAATTTTGGATACCGACTTTGCGAAAGCAGAGGATGAAATATCAAAAGCCATTTAAAAAAATTATGGAGGTAAATGATTGTGACTAACGAAGAAATTTTGTTGAAATTGAGTGAAGCTGTTGCTGAGGGTGAAGAGGACGCGGCGAGTGAGTTTGTACAGATGGCATTAGATGCCGGCATTGACCCCCTTGTTGCTCTGAACGATGGAGCTGCTAAGGGTATGAATACAGTATCTAAACTATATGACGAAGGTGAAGCTTTCCTGCCGGAACTCATCTTGTCTGGAGATGCCATGTCTGCCGCAGTGAATGTCATTTTCTCGAATATGTCTGCTGAAGAAGCCGCAAGCAACAAAGCAGGTATCGTTGTGCTTGGCCAAGCCAAAGGTGACGTGCATGATATCGGCAAAAATGTGGTGGGTGCACTGTTGGCTGTGAACGGATTTGAAGTGCATGATTTGGGAACCGATGTTGATGTAAAGACTTTCTTTACAAAAGCCCAAGAAGTTAATGCAGACATCGTGGGTATGTCCACATTGCTTACCACTTCTCTTCCTTATATGTCTGATACGCTGAATTACATCAGTGATACAGGCAATCGTGAGAAATACAACTTCATTGTTGGCGGCGGCCCGTGCACCGTAGAATTCGCCGAAAAAATCGGTGCTGACGGATGGTCGAGAAGTGCGTCTGACTGTGTGGAACTGTGCCGACAATTGATGCAAAAGAACAAACCCGGTAGTGGTGAATTCACCTCTGTAGATTGTGAACGCAGATAAAGGAGGAAGTATAAATGTATAATTTAAAAGTACAGCGTCTATTAAACAACTTAGACAAAGCTTATGTGGGGCCTGTCATCCCTGTTAAAGAATGGGACACCAAAATCATTCCCAAAACCATCAAAAGTATCTTGAAAAAGTATGACCTTGCCGGCACGTATGATCCGGAAAACCCGATTAACTGTGATGATGAGCTTGCCGATCGCTTTTTCAAAGCCGGTTGGGAACTTGCCTTGGAATTGGGCCTGTATTGTGAAGACACCGAACGTGTGATCAAAATCACAGAGGGCGAACTTTTGGACGCATTGCGTGACTATCAAGATAAGAACATTCTTGGTAGCGGGCAAGACGAAGTAATCATGTACCCGCGTCGTCCTGAATCTGAAACTGAGCCCATTCTCGCAGCCTCTTTGGCCATCGTTTGTTCCGAAGAAAACTATGTTCCACTTGTTCAGGGCATGGTTAAATACCCTAAGCTTGTTGATGTTTTGCTTGGCCCCTCCTTGGCCACCGTGTTCGGCCGAACCATCCGCTCCGGCACACCGTATGAAACGCTCATGGGCAACTATGAGTCACACCTGAAAAAAGAAGCACTTTGGAGAGCCGGGCGTCCCGGCATGGCTTGCATCGGTGTTGGTGGTGCAACCACTGAATATGGTCACATGGGCGGTGCAGCCGACATGGCCGGACAGGGAAACATCACCATTTCGCTGTGCCCTGTGGAACTTAAGTGTACATTCTCAAACTTCCACAGAATCATTCAAGGCCTCAATTATGGCCAGAAACTCTACATCGGTGGCTTCTCCTACATCGGTGGGTGCGCCGGCACACCGGAAGGTACAGTCATTTCTTGCATTGCGAACGACCTGCTTATTACAGCCATTTTGCAAGCCGATTATGTTAGTTCTTATATTTATGACATTCACCTATTTGGAAACTGTGGACGCAAAGCACTATGGGCCAACGGTATGTCCATTCAAGCCGTCAGCCGCAATACAGGAATCATGCGTAACAAGATTGTTAACGAGACTGCCGGTCCCTGCACAGAAATGTTTATGTTTGAATCTGCAATGGGCCTTATGAACCACTGCGTGTCGGGTGCTTCAAAAACAACTCAACCCAGAAGTGCAGGCGGTCGCTATACAGATTACATCACACCTGTAGAGTGCTGGTGGTGCGGTGAAGTTTTCAAATCTTGCGCAGGTATGACACGAAAACAAGCCAATGAGATTGTCAAAATTGTTCTTCCTAAGTATGAGGAAAAACTCCTTTCTCCGGATAAAGGTTTGCCCGTTAATGAGTGCTTTGATTTGCAAGGGATACGTCCGCTTGACAATTATATCGAAGTGTTCAATAAAGCCAGAAATGAGCTTATTGATATTGGTATGCCTTTGGATAAAGCTTATGGTGAATCTTATATGGGTGTAGCCACCAACAATCGCAGAACCATCGTACTGTAAAGAAATCGTACCAAAAAGGGTTGTGCAAGATATGCGTTGCACAACCCTACCTATATATTTTTCTGATAGAAGGGCATACCTATGAAGACAATTGTTTTTTATGCTTCACCAAAAGAAAATAGTCACACAAAAAAATTGCTGGATATCGCCCTAAGGGAAATAGAGGGCGAAGTAAAAATTGTAGATGTTTATCGCTCAAATATTGCTCCATGTAAAGACTGTAGGTTTTGTTTTCAAAAATCGGGGTGCTCCATTAAGGATGACATGACAGAAATTTATGCATATCTAGCCGATTGTGATGCTGTGCTTATTGCGTCTCCTATGCATTTTGGTGTTGTATCGGCACCACTTATGACATTGTTCTCGCGTTTGCAACCTTATTGGTCTAATGAATTTATACGAAAGAGCGAACAGGATATCCCGAAACTCAAAAAAGGCTTGTTACTCATGACTACAGGGGCAGACTGGATGAACATAGAACTTCTGACAGAGGGTGTTACCAATACAGCGTTTCACCATATGAATGCACAATCTGTAGGGTCTGTCTACGCGAAAGAAACGGAGGAGCATCCCATTGAAAAAAATGAGGCTGCGATTGCAAAAACGAAGTTTCTGGCATGTGCACTAAACCAATAAAAACAAGAGATGTTTGTAAAAAGAAAGGATACAGTGTTATGACAGGAAAAGAACTCATTCTTAAAACCTACCATCACGAAAAAACCCCACGCGCCCCTTGGGTACCGTTTGCGGGCATCCACGCCGGCTTTTTAAAAGGGTACACTGCCACGGAATTCTTGAAAGACGAAGACATCATGTTTGAGTGCCTCATGGAAGTGCACCGCTTGTATATGCCGGACGGCCAACCCGTGGCTTTCGATTTGCAACTGGAAGCGGAAATTCTGGGTTGCAGCCTTATGTGGGCAGACAACAACCCACCCAGTGTCAACGGCCATCCTTTGGCTGCCACCGACGAAATTCCAAGCAAAATCCCCGAAAAGACAGAGGGTCGCCTGCCCGTGGTGCTGAATGCCACACGGCGTTTGCAAGAGGCCGTGGGCGACACCACAGCAGTGTTTGGCCTGTTCTGCGGCCCGCTCACCTTAGCTTCGCACCTGCGCGGCACCAAACTCTATGCCAATATGCGCAAAAAACCGGACTATGTGAAAGCCCTCATGGAATATTGCACCGAAATTTCCATACGCATGGTGGATTACTATGTGGAAGCCGGTGCCGATGTCATCGCGCCTGTTGACCCCGTCATTTCGCAAATTTCGCCGGACAGTTTTGCCGAGTTCATGCTGGAGCCCTACACAAAATTGTTCGACCATATCCGCGCAAAAGGGAAACTTTCTGCTTTCTTCGTCTGCGGCAATGCCATTCGCAATTTGGATATCATGTGCAAAACCGGGCCGGATGGCATCTCTGTAGATGAAAATATTCCGATGACAGAGGCAAAAGCCATCACCGACAAACACAATGTCACCATCGGCGGCAACATTCCGCTCACCACCACAATGCTCTTCGGCAACCAGCAAGACAACATGAAATATGTGTTGGATATGCTGGATTCTCTGGAAGACCATCGTAATCTCGTGGTGGCACCGGGCTGCGACATGCCCTACAACACGCCGATTGAAAACACCATTGCCGTGGCTCAGGTGATGCAAGACCCAGAAAAATACCGTGCGCTTTTGAAAGACTATGAGTCTGCCGATTTGAGCGCGAGTGTCACCTTGCCGGATTACGCAAATTTGGAGCGTCCATTCATCGAAACCTTTACCTTGGATTCCATTTCCTGTGCGGCCTGCACCTATATGTGGGGTGCCGTTTGCGACGCAAAAGAAAAATTCGGGGATGCCATCGACATCATCGAATACAAGTATGCCACACGTGAGGGCATTGCCCAAGCGCAGGCCATGGGCGTTGCCAATTTGCCCAGCATTTACATCAACGGAGAGCTGGCCTATTCGTCCATCATTCCGGATGCCGACGAATTTGAGTCGAAAATTCGTGCTTTACTGTAAAACGCGTTATGCAATTACTAAAAAAGCCGCCACTGGCGGTTTTTTTAGTAATTGTAACTTTCACAAAGGAGACGATTTTCATGAAAAAACTTTCCCCTGTAAAACTCTACCTCGTTAGCGGCTTTTTAGGCTCCGGCAAAACCACGCTGATGAAACGACTTATCCCCCTGTTTGAACACGAAACCCTCGGTGTTTTGGTGAACGAATTCGGCAGCATCGGCATGGATGGTGCTGTACTGGACACAGACGGCATTCAGCTCATTGAAATCAACAATGGATCGGTGTTTTGCGCCTGCCTCAAAAAAGATTTTGTGGAAACACTCAAAGAATATGTGCAAAAACCCATCGATACCCTGCTCATTGAATGCTCCGGCATGGCAGACCCTTCAAGCATGAACACCCTGTTAAACGGTCTTGCCCCCTATTTAGAGAGACCGTATGACTATCGCGGCTGCCTTTGCATGGTGGACAGCGCTACGGTGCTGGATTATCTCGATATGCTGCTCCCTTTGCAAAACCAAATCACCTCGGCCGACCTCATTTTGGTGAACAAAACGGATTTGGTGGACACGGAAACCCTCGACGAAATCCACGATGCCATAAATGAATTGAATCCGTCTGCCTTTTTGTACAACACCACCTATGCCCAGTTTCCACCCGAATTTTTAGATAGCCACCTCACAAACCTCGGCCACGAGGGCGAGAGCATGAACAAACCGTCCACACGACTTGCCACCTTTTTAATCGAGCCGGAAGGTGTGTGCACCAAAGCCGAGCTGGAGAAGTTTTATGGTGAAATTGTGCACCATACTTTCCGTGTGAAAGGTTTTGTACAAAGTGAAAACGGGTTTTTGCAGGTGGAGGGCGTTAACAAACAGCTCGACATTCAAGCCGTTTCCTCTGCGCAAAAAAGTGTTTCCTCAATGGAAAAAAGTTATCTTGTGGTGATTTCACGCGAGTATATGGATTTGGTTCCCATCTTGCAAAAGGCGTGGGGTGTGCATTGCAAAGCCGAGGTTAAAATAAAAGAAACCTAAGAAAGGTCAACGATTATGATGACATTTACATCGCAGGTGGATATAGCGCAAAGTAAGGGAAAGCCACTGTTTGAACAGAAACATTACGGTGTGGCCGTTGACATCGGCACCACCGCGATTACGATTTATCTTTATGCTGAGTCCTCAAAAGAGCCTTTGGCGATTTTAAGAGAACGCAATCGTCAGATGACCTTAGGCGGCGATGTGATGACACGCATCACCCACGCAAATGAAAACGGTATTGCTCCCTTACATTCTACTGTACTACACCAATTGAGCGAGATGTTTCTTGCACTTTGCCAAAAAGAGAATGTGGAGCCGAAACAGATTTCGACCGCTGTTATCACGGGCAATACCACGATGTTGCATCTACTTGCCGGCCTAGAGCCACGTACGCTTGCATTTCATCCTTTCACACTACAAAATCATTTTGGTTCGTGGCTAGAAATAGAAATTCCGGATTTCTCTCATTTGCAAATTTATGTGCCACCTTGTATTTCTGCTTACATTGGTGCTGATACCCTATGTGGCATGATTGCGTGCGACTTAAAAAATAGAAGCGGCAATGTGCTGTTTGTCGACATCGGTGTAAATAGAGAAATTGCCCTCAAAACAGAAAAAGGCATCTGTTGTTGCTCCACAGCAGCAGGGCCCTCTTTTGAAGGAAGCGGAATTAGCTGTGGCATGGATGCTGTGGAAGGCGCCATTTTTAAGGTATGGGAAGAAAGCAACGAATTATCTTATGAAACGATTGAAAACAAACCGGCGGTAGGGTTGTGTGGCTCAGGGCTTGTGGATGTCATTGCCACAGGGCTTGTGCTACAAGAAATTGATAAAAAAGGTCGTCTTGCAAAAAAATGGAACAAGTTACTTCCTTTCAAAAACACGGATTTCGGCCTTACTCAATCAGATATTCGTGCGTTTCAACTTGCGAAAGGCTCTACCCGTGGAGGGATAGACACTTTACTTCATGAAGCAGGCATAGAATGCGAGAGGCTGGATGAAATTTTGCTTGGAGGCCGATTTGGAAGTTCTTTCAATAAGAGTTCGGCGCAATGCGTGGGGATGTTGCCATCGATTGGCGACGAAAAAATCACCGCGTTTGGCAACACAGCTGTAACAGGTGCTGCTATGGTGCTTTTGGGTGTGGTATCACTTGAACAGCTTGATAGCATGGCACTGCAAGTCAATTATACAGAGCTTTCCACGAATCCCTTCTTTTTAGATCGCTATATTCGTTGTATGAACTTTTAAAATGTGTAATATTGGGTACGCCCTGATATTGATAAAGCAAGCAATTGAAAACTTAGGAGGATGACAAGTGAAAAGGCTATTGGTAATGATGACCGTATTGGTGTTTGCATTAACCGCTTACACCGGAGCTGCAGAAAGTAGAGCAACTGAAAGCGGAACGACAACTGCTTCAGAAAGCTCAGTGGAAACAACAAGCACCGCTACCGCAGGTGATGAGAGTTTGCAGGTGGCACTTGTGATGTCTGGACCTGTTAACGACCAAGGTTGGAACGCCAGTGCCTTTGAGGGCTTAGAAATCATTGAAGAAACCTTGGGGGCGGAAATTTCGTTCACCGAAAATGTTGCAGCATCAGATTTTGAAGAAATATATCGAGGATATGCAGAGCTGGGATATGATATTATTTATGGACACGGATTTGAATTTGGTGATATCGCCATAGCAGTGGCTCCAGATTATCCCGAGACATTCTTTTTTGTAACCGGCTCCGACATTGGCCAAGAACCGAATGTAGCAGGGCTTGAAAACAGAAATGACCAGCAAGGATTTCTTGCGGGTGCTGTGGCAGCTCAGCAATCGCAAAGTGATATAGTAGGTGTGGTCGGAGGTGGAGAAATCCCTTCTATAATCAGTTATGTTGAGGGTTTTGAGCAAGGGGCAAAATATGTGAACCCGGACATTACAGTGCTTAAAAACTATACGGGCGATTTTAACGATCCTGCGCCGGCAAAACAATTAGCCTCTTCTATGATTGCAGAGGGTGCCGACGTTTTAACACATAATGCCAACGCCGCCGGGTTAGGCGTATTTGAGGCTGTAGAGGAAGCCGGTGAAGGTGTTTGGATGATTGGTGCTGTATCCGATCAGTTTGAAACTTTACCCGAACAAACCATCACCTCTGCACTATCGAACTTGCGTGATACCATGGTGGTTGCAGCAGAACTGTATGTAAATGGAGAAATGAGTGGTGTAGGCCAATCCTTTGGTATTACAGAGGGTGTTGTAGGGCTGGCAGATTTCCGCGAACACCCTGTTACCGAAGAACAGCAAGCACAATTGGATGAAATTAGTGGTATGCTGGAGAGTGGTGAAATTGAAGTGGTGTTACCTTAACTGAGTAGATATCATAGTTGTCTTCACACGGAACCTATTAATATAAATCTAAATTATGCAACCTGCGAACTATGTTAATAGGCTCTGTTTCAACGGTTGATTTTAAACATATGTGCTTTTGCATACAGTTGGTATGCACTTCGATTTACTGTAAAGCGAGCAGTATCGAAATTTTCACCTTGTTAGAATATCCTTAAATATAAATAAATCCGGAGGAAAATGATGAACAAATTCGTTACAATGCTAGCAATATTGATGGCGGGATTTATTTTTGTTTCTTGCACGGGAACAAATGGAGTTGATATGACAACATCTTCGGAAAGTGCAGTGGAAACAGCGAGCACCGCTACCACAGGTGATGAGAGTTTGCAGGTGGCACTTGTGATGGCAGGTCCCATCAATGACCAAGGCTGGAATGCCAGTGCTTATGAGGGCTTAACGATAATTGAGGAAACTTTGGGCGCAGAAGTATCGTACACCGAAAGTGTTGCAGCGGCTGACTTTGAAGAGGTGTATCGTGGATATGCAGATTTGGGTTATGATATCATCTTTGGGCATGGGTTCCAATTTGGCGATATCGCCACGGCGGTTGCCCCCGACTATCCAGAAACTTTTTTTCTAGTAACAGGTTCAAACATCAGCCAAGAACCGAATGTGGCAGGGCTTGAAAACCGAAATGAACAGCAAGGTTTCCTTGCCGGTGTTGTGGCTGCACAGCACTCTCAAACAGGCACAGTGGGTGCTGTTGGCGGTGCGGAAATTCCATCTTTCATCAAATACATCGAGGGGTTTGAGCAAGGCGCAAAATACGTGAACCCAGATATTACAGTGCTTACTAACTATACCGGCGATTCTTTCGACCCGGCAACAGCAAAACAATTGGCTACCTCGATGATAGCAGAAGGCGCAGATGTTTTAACACATAACGCTAACGCTGCGGGGCTTGGTGTGTTTGAGGCTGTTGAGGAAGCCGGTGAAGGTGTTTGGATGATTGGAGCCGTTTCAGACCAGTACGAAGTTTTACCCGGACAAACCATTACGTCTGCGCTGTCGAATTTACGAGACACCATGGTGGAAGCAGCAGGGATGTATGTGAACGGAGAAATGGAAGCCGAGGGGCATTCTTTTGGTATTGCCGAGGGTGTTGTAGGGCTGGCAGATTTCCGAGATTTCCCTGTTAGCGAAGAACAGCAAGCGCAGTTGGATGAAATTACAGGGATGCTAGAAAACGATGAAATAGAAGTGGTTCTACCGAGTTAGTCCACAAAGTATAAAAATACTTTGTGGGTTGATTGATAACCGGGGCAATATGGGCTTCCCACAATGGAAGAAAGCTATCTTCTGGTGATTTCCCATGAATACATGGATTTGATTTCCCTCTTGCAAAGGACTTGGGGTGCACTTTGCAAGAGGGATAAACCCGCGGTTTTTTGATAGGAACAACAAAACAGTACGGAGGATTTTCCATGCCGCACGTCACTTTGCACTTTACAAACGGAACTTTTGAAACAACGGCCGAAACAGGTGAAACCCTGCTTGCGGTGATGCGGCGCACAAGCGGCGCGTTTTCCGCCCCCTGCGGCGGCAACCACACCTGCGCAAAATGCGTGGTGCGCGTGGAGGGGGCGGTGTCTCCCAAAAGCGCAAGCGAAAGCGAAGCACTGGCAGACGAAACTTTGCGCCTTGCCTGTTTTGCCACGGTGCAGGGCGAGTGCACCCTCACTTCGGACTTTAACCCAGAGCAAAAAACCGTGACCGGTTTTTCCGCAGAGGACACGGCAGCGCACCAAAACGACACAAGCCCTCTCTTTGAAAAGGGAAGCTACGGCGTGGTCGTGGACATCGGCACCACCACCATAGCGGCCTACCTTTATAGTGCCAATGCCAAAGAACCCGTGGCCGTTTTAGGCGAATACAACCGCCAGCAGGCTTTTGGCGGTGACGTGATGGCGCGTATTTCCCATGCCAACGAGCATGGTTTGGCTCCTTTGCACGAAACCGTCACAGGGCAGTTGAGCGAGATGTTTTCTGCCCTGTGCCAAAAAGCGGGCATGCCGCCAAATGCGCTTTCTACCGCTGTCATCACGGGCAACACCACGATGTTGCACCTGCTGTTCGGGCTCGAGCCACGTTCTCTCGCCTTTTATCCGTTCACACCGCAAAGCCATTTTGGCGTGTGGCAAGTGGCCGATATCCCCGGGTTTGCACATGTGCGCACCTACGCGCCACGCTGTATTTCGGCCTACATCGGGGCCGACATCGTGTGCGGAATGCTCGCGTGCGATTTTGAAAACCGCAAAGGGAATGTGCTGTTTGCCGACATCGGCACCAACGGCGAAATTGCCCTGAAAACAAAAGATGGCATTCGATGTTGCTCCACGGCGGCAGGGCCTGCCTTCGAAGGGGCCGGCATCAGCTGTGGCATGGGGGCCGTGGCCGGTGCCATTTCCAAAGTGTGGGCAGAAAATGGCGCTATTTCGTATGCAACCATCGAAAACAAGCCCGCAGTAGGCTTGTGTGGTTCCGGGCTTGTAGATGCTGTGGCCGCAGGACTCAGTTTACAGGAAATAGACAAAAAAGGCCGTCTTGCCGAAAAATGGAACAAAGTACTCCCTTTCAAAAACACCGATTTCGGCCTCACACAAAAGGACATTCGGGAATTTCAGCTTGCAAAAGGCGCCATCCGCGGCGGCATCGACACACTTTTGCATGAAGCAGGGATTTCGTATGAAGACCTCGACGAAATCCTGCTCGGCGGCGGTTTTGGCAGTTTCATCGATGGGCACTCTGCGCAGTGTGTGGGTCTGCTTCCGCCCGTGGGGGATGAAAAAATCACCGCCCTTGGCAACACGGCGGCCAAAGGGGCGGCCATGGCGCTTTTGGGAACGGTGCCCCTTGTGGCTTTCGACAGCATGGCACAAAATGCCGACTACACGGAACTTTCTACAAACCGCTTTTTCATGGACAGATACATCCGTTGCATGAATTTTTAAGGAGGACAAAATGCGAACCTGTCTTGTGGCCTGCTCGATGATAGAAAATGAACTGAAAGCCTTTATACCACCGGATTTAGAGGTGATTTGGCTGGACAGGGGCCTGCATGAATGGCCGCAGAAGTTGCGTGCAGAGCTGCAAAACACACTGGACAATTTGTCAAAAGACGTGGATACCGTGCTGTTGGGCTTTGGTTTTTGTGGCACGGCGCTGGACGGCATCCGCTGTGAAACAGCACATTTGGTGCTCCCTTTGTATGATGATTGCATTGAGATGATGCTGTGCGAAGCGCGGGATGTGCACAGTATGTACTACACCGAAGGCTGGCTGGAAGAGAGCAAAATCCCTGGCTCTGTGTTTGGGTTTGAGATGGCCATCGAAAAATATGGCGAAAAGAAAGCGCGTGCCCTTTACAAAACCCTGCTGAAAGGCTACACGCACCTTTGCCTTTTGGATACGGGTGTTTATGATGTGGAAGCCGCGTACAAGCGCATGAAAGCGCAAGCGGAAAAGCTAGCACTATTGCCGCGCAAAGAAAAAGGGGACATTTTGGTGTTCAAAGAGCTTTTTCAAAGTTCATGGGATGAGGGAAAGTTTTGGGTACTTGCGAAAGGGGACGCATTTACCCTAGAGGGATTTTTACAAAGGAAAAAGAAATAAATTCACTTTGATTGGCTGATAACGGAACTTTCGCAAGTGGCACACATATGACGAAAATATTTTCTGCACAACACGTTGTTGTGCAATTGGGTCACACAATTTGCGTGGTTTTTTGAGCCGATAAGCAGAATTCAGATACACGAATTCTGCTTATCGGTTTTTGAAAACCACCGGCTTGTGTAGGCCCTTTTTTTAATGATTAAAACCTTTCCGCTCTTATCGGCGGGAAGGGATTTTTTATGTGTATTTTTCCAAAGGCTCGCGCACCTCCTTTTTGAATTTTTGGTTTTGAACATGAAAAACAAAAATTCAAATTTGGAGGAAAAGAAAATGACCCTAGATGCAAAAAGTGTTCACATACTCAATAAAAATGAACCTAACAAAATTATTTATCCGTCTGTAAAAAATGCTTTTCACTACATAGAACTGAAAGACGGTGTTGTTACAGAGCATTTTATCGATCTAGATCGCCCAAAAAACAGTTACCAACTGGTAATTCCTGAAATGACCTCAGAGAGCTTTCGATTTCATAAAAAGCTGTCGGATGATGATTATCAAGCATTAGACAACGATGAAAGCGAATATTATCGCCAAACCACCTATATTCAAGATTTGGAAAGCTCTGAAACCGTTTGCTCCCCCTCATGCGAAGACGAAGTTTTTTCTGCATTTGAGAAGAAACCTCTCAAGAAATCCAGCCCCCGAAACATGAAAAATGCCATGAAGATTTTGGACGAATTGCTTACCCCAAAACAGAAGCGAAGGTACCTAGAAAACGTCTAAAAAAAGCACTCTACACATAAAATCGCAAAAAAAGAAGGAGTGAACCAAAAAACAATCTATGAATCGTTGAAAACAGCCAAGAAAAAAGTTAAATCTTTTTCAAAATCGACCCAAAAACAGGGTGAAAACACCCCCTCAAAACGGGCAAAAAAGCACGTTTAATAGGAGGGAAAATAAATTTTCCTCCACTGAACCTTGAAAACAGAATACCCGAAAACCTAAATACCTTAGTTGACGGAGCCCACAAGGAAAAGCGACTTTGGTTGATGCGCTGTGACCACCGTTTCGGTGAGAGCGATTCACATCAGACCATAAAACCGGCTGTGGCGGCCGGTTCGCAATAACCCCGTCAACCTACAATGATACTTCTGTCCCGTCATAAGGCCGAGCGTGAGAGGAAGGCAACTTCCAAAACCGTCGCAGCAAATGAGGGCAGCCGGCGGAGAACCCGGCGGTGGTGAAATTCCAATGATGCGATTTAGCCAGTCGCAGTTTAGGTAATCGCCTTTCAGTGCTTGGGAAGTAGTGTCGAATTAAGCACACCGAAATTTAGCAAATAGCAAAAACACATTTGCTATTAGATGCCATGCGGACTACCTATGTTGCTTGCAAAAATCAAAACTGCGTGGGTAGCCCGTATTGATGTGGTAGCAAAAACAAAAATAACAAAGGAGTGTACATCATGCGCGACAAATTCAAAAAAAATGAAAAATTCTCTCTTAAGTTGCATAGGAATCGGCCCGCATATATCGTCCCTGACAAAAAACCACAAGGTCTTTTCGCCAGTTGCGGAAATTGCCCCTATGCAGGGCATGGGTTTCTGTGTGGAAGCAGTGAGGATAACTGCCTACGTGTTTTCATGCCAAAAAGAAAACAAGGGGTATCCAACGCATAGACCTTGCTCGCATAACAAACCTTGGAAACGGAGGAAACCATTATGAATCAAAGCAATTTTGGCGCAATGGTGCTCCTTATGGAAGCCATGCTGAAAGCCAATATCATCACCTTGGAAGTGGCACAGCACACCATTCGGCGCATCGCCCCAAACTATGAACTATACCCATTTCAGCTGTAAACCATGTGCCCTTTCTTGTTCCATTGTCATATAGCTATTGAACTGTCATTGTGGTAGTGTTTTGAGTTACAGAAAGGAGAAAATAGAATGCAAACACGTACTTTAGACCAAAGCGTGGCCGTGCCAAAACGCGAAATTATTCACATCAGAGCAAACGCCGACAAGGAGCCACCAAAGCTTCGCGTGGCCGGATATGCGCGTGTCAGCAGTGACTCAAGCGACCAGCTCAATTCATTCACCACGCAGATAAACCACTATACGAAAATTATAGAGGAAAAGCAGAACTGGCAACTGGTGGATATCTATGCGGACGAGGGAATCAGTGGCACATCGACAGAAAAACGTGACGATTTCAACCGGATGCTAATCGATTGCCGAAAGGGGAAAATCGACCGCATCATCACAAAATCCCTGAGTCGTTTTTCGAGGAATACCGTGGATAGCATCCGTGTTACACGAGAGTTGAAACAACTTGGCATCAGTATCTGCTTTGAAAAAGACGGCATCGACACAGCCGTGCTTACAAGCGAAAATCTGCTGACACTCTATGCCCTCTTCGCCCAGCAAGAATCACAGAGCATCTCGCAGAACTGCAAAAAAGGCGCTCGTATGCGGATGAGCAAGGGCGAATACGTCGCTTCCAATGCGGCCTACGGGTATCGGCTTGTGGGCAATGAACTGCACGTCTATGAGCCGGAGGCCACTGTTGTTCGCAGGATATTTGCGGAGTACCTAAGTGGAAAGGGAACGCATCTCATTGCAAGCGAGTTAAATCAAGCAGGAATTTCGCCCAAAAGCAAAAGCGGACGATGGAAAACCGATGTCATTTTAGAACTGCTCAAAAATGAGCGATATGTGGGTGACTCACTGTTCCAAAAGACATTTTCTGAAAACGATCTCCCCTATACCAAGCATCGGAACAAAGGGGAATTACCACAATATTATGTAAAAAACACGCATGCGCCGATCATCGACAGAACACAATTTGAACTGACCCAAATTCTGCTTTGTGAGCGTAAACCACTTGCTGTACAACCTTCAAAAAACAGAATGTTGGCAGGAAAAATCCGATGCAAATGCTGTGACTCGGCATACCGGCACAAGCACTCAAACGGCAAAGAATACTGGGTGTGCCGCACACACGACAACAATAAGGACTCCTGCCATGCGCAAAGGATGAGTGAAACCGCCGTATATATCGCATTTGAACGGATGTATCAAAAACTGCAAGAACATTGTGGAGAAATCCTCGTTCCGATGGTATCCCAGTTGGAAGCGATATCCATGCAGGAACAAAAAAGCAATGTTGCATTGAGTACGTTTAATCGTCAAATAGCGGAACTTACAGAGCAGAGCCATAACCTTTCCTCCGGTACACCGGCCATGAAGTCGGCACTTTATGTGCTGGCCACCACGCGCCCTATTAAGATTTTGGCAATCCAAGTGGCAACACCGGCGCAAAAAGAAAATGTGAAAACAGAATTGCCGGAAAACTACGACATCAATGCCTCATTGGAATTAAACGAAGACAATCAGGCAGACTTTGTGAACCGGTGCCTTGCCTCACAAAATGAAAATCTTTTGGTTCAATTCACAAAACAATCGATTATAAAGCTTATCAATGCGTTCGATTATACAGCGGCCTTGGTGCTGGCAGAGCAAATAGAGGGCTTTTTTACAAAAGATGCCATTGCCTATTTAAGGGCTGCCAAAGCAAGAATAAACTTGGATTTAGCCGGATACACAAAAGCACTGAAGGAAACAAAAGCGGATTTCATGCCCATAAAAAGCGGAGACAAGAGGAAAATATTTGAATATGTGCTAATGCTTACCGTGCGAGAAAAGCAGGGAAATTATGCCGATTTCATAAGGGGGCTCACGCCTATTTTTCTTCACATTTTTGAAAACTGTTTGCTAAGCCAGTGTGGCATCAACATTAAAGATTATTGTATACAGACAAAGCAATATGGAGAGACCATTTATAAATTGAGCATAGCAAAGCTGCAAGAAACTGAAAAAGGAAAAGAAATATGCGAAGTTTTGCAAAAAAGGCGGTTCGTTGATGAAACGGTATATAGTACAGCGCATATATTCCCAATAATAGAGCATTTTTCAAACAACCAAGAGCTGGTTGAAGCTCTTGGGAAATTGGAAGAAGTGCGTAAAAAAAGAAACGTTGTGGCACATGAAATTGTGTGTGTCAACGATGCTTGGATAAAAAATAGAACAGGGCTAAACACAAAAGAAATCACAAAAACACTGAAATATTGCATATCTAAAACAGGGATAAACATAGCGCCGAGCTTTTGGGAAAGTTACGAGGATATGAATGCTGTTTTGGTTGAAGAACTTTTGAAAGATTCTTTTTAATGCTGAAAATATAGCTATTTAAGGTGCTGATTTGGGAGGGCGCATCAAAGATGAGCGAAAGGGCTGTACGTACCAAAGAACACACGCCGACAATGGAAGCCCAAGTGGGTTTGGGCTTCTTGTAAAATGGAGGGACAGATGAATTCACAAGCAAATGATATTTATCATGTGCAAGACGGTGTTTTGGTAATAATTGAAAACGAATCGGAAAAAGTGGTCATTCCGGCTTGGGGGCAAGGCCAATCTCGATGAAATTGACACAAAATGCATTTGCAAGTGTTATGGGGGTATCCACAAAAACGGTGGAGGCTTGGGAACGGGGTGCAAATAAACCAATGGGCTCGGCCAGCAGAATGCTTGCCATGTTTCAAAAGGACATTGAGATACCGCAGAAATATGGGATTATTGAGATATGAGTTCAGCCCGATAAAAATAAAGCCCCTTTCTCTACCGGCAGCTTTTTTAACCGAACAAGACACCCTATACGGTTAATAAGGCTGTCGTCGTAAAAAAACAACGATGCAAAAGCCGAATTAACCGTATTTTTGTGCAAAAAATGCCTTGTTTCAAAAAGCAACATTTACGGCTGTCATTTTGGTTTTGACGGGCTGAACTATCACGTTTTGAATTTTTCTCAAAAAAAGGCTCCCAAAAGCAGAAAATGACAGCTTTTTTGACCGAACGCAGTGCGAGAAAGAAAAATTTTTTTGAATAAAGAATTGGCTGGATGTGTGAGGAACGTATGCCTCGCAAATCCGGCCTTTTTTTATTGCAATTTTATATTTTAAGGAGGTACAGAATGAGACTTACGTTCAATACTCAGACCGAAAGCCCGTCCACGAATTCCCCTTTGCAAAAGGAGTGTAACTATGAATCATTTCCCAACAAATGAGCAAGTAGAAAAAATCAAAGAGCAGTAAGGCCTTTATCGTGGAGCAAATTTTTTCGAGATACCTTGCCGGTGAATGTATGGAAAAGATTGCTGAGCTCTTAAACCAAAAAGAAACACCCATCCGTACGGCCAAAAAGTGGTCTAAATCCATCATTATGCGCATATTGGATGACGAAAAATACTGTGGTGATTATGTCTATGGGAAGACCTATAAGCCCGACCCACTCTCCAGTGTGTCCGTGCCAAACAATGGCCAAGCGCCAAAATATCACCTAAAAGAAGTGCATGACGGGATTGTAACGGCACAAACTTTCAATCTCACGCAAACCGAAATTGCACGAAGAAACGATGTGAAAGTAAAAGTGGATGGGGCAGAAAAGCTCTCGAAATACAGCAGCAAATATGCTTTGACCGAAAAATTGTACTGCTCTCAGTGCAAATCCTCCATGATACGCAGAACTTGGATGTGGAAAGATGGAACAAAGCGCCCTGTGTGGATTTGCCGCAGCCGATACGAGAAAAAGCACCACATCTGCAATGCCGATGTGGTAGATGAATATCGCATCCATGACGCTGTACTCTCCGCCCTCAACGCGCATCTGGCGCAGTCTGAAAGCATCCTTGCTATGGTACAAAAGAACATCGCTGTTGCCATCACAGGCGATGCGATTGGAACCAATCCCCACACGCTAAAAAGTGAAATCAACTTGATGGAACGTGCCTTTTCTGACCTTGTTGCCCTCAGTGTGAAATCGAAGCAACCGGAACTATTTGAAGAGAGGTTCATCAGCCTTGCAGGGAAAATAGAGGAAAAGCGCAAGGCATACGACCGCTTGGAAGCACACGAAAAAACAAAGGGTGAAGTTGCTGAAAAAATACGCCGTGTGCAGGAGACCATCAAAGCCGCGCCTGCGCAAGTGACAGAATATGACGAAATGCTTGTTCGGCAGACCATTTCTAGGATTGGGGTTGTGGATGCCAATCACCTGAAAATTGTATTCATAGATGGCACCGAGATGGCGCAAAGGTTGATGGATAGAGTGCGGTGAATGTTCCGTGTTGTGATGACAAATCGTGCCGCATTCTCCGGCTCTTATTCATTGATAAAAATACGATTGTCATTTGCGTTTGAGGGGACGAAAGTGAAGCACTCGCTGAATTACCGGGCACCTGTTAAGGGGGATAATGCAGTGGTGGAGCCGGTGGAACCACCGCTCTGTGAGGGAGATGATTGTGAAGACGAAGAAGATGATGAAGATGAAGATGACGACGAACCCAAAACCGTAAAGGTTCCGCGGTGCGTGTTCTCTGCCACAATCTCAATTGTGTGCTCGCCCGGTGCAAGCGTTTCGATGAACGCGGCACTCAAGATGACGATGATGCTGCCGTTTACCGCAGTGTATTCACCAGGTGAAAGGGGCGAGCCATTCACATTTACCCCCTTGAAATTATCGAACCTCTCGTTTACCACAAATCGGGCACTCCCCCCCTTTGGCACTTCTTGGCCATCCCCTTGGGCAATGGTGGTGGAGGGGACATAAAATTTAGCATACAAGGTGAAATTGCTGTTTACCGGCTGTGAGAAATCATAGGGGGTTTGCAGGCTTTCATCTGTGTACCAGCCCTCAAACTCATGCCCTGCTGCCTCTGGTATGGCAGGTTTCCCAAGTGGCACTCCCGCTTTGGAGGGCAAAGAGGCAAGCATGTAGCTTGGTGTAAGTGCAGGGCTTTCAAAGGTGACCGTATAGTCGGGTGTTACAGGCAGAGTAGGCCCGCCGAACGTGCGAGGGATAAAGTCAAAATCCACAAAGGCAGTCTCTTGTCCTGTAAAAGTGCTTGCATTGGCGGTGGGGGTGGTGCATTCGTTGATGATGGATACGGCGCTGCGCTCTTGCCTTGCTAACGTTGCACCCAGGAACATGTCACCAAGCGTGTGGCGAAGACCGTCTGTATTATTCATTTGCTCAAGTGTGAAATGGGGGAAGCGAAAAACATCATTGATATGAAACGGTGTTTGGGCACTGCCGGCACCGGCAAACATTTCATAGGCAAAATTCAAGACATTGCTGTTTTGCCCTACATTTTGAGGCAGGTTAAACACCTCGTTCATGCCCGACAGATTTTGACAGCCACTGAACATGTCGCTTGCAAAATACCAGTTCACTTTTGTAATGTTTTGGGGGAAATTGAACACTTCGTTCATGCTCTTTAAGTTTGTGCAACCGGAAAACATACTGCCGGCAAAAGAGATACCGGTTTCGGTGATGTGTGGTGGCAAAGTGAAAACAGCGTTCATGTTTTCCAGTGCGGTACAGGACATAAACAGTCCGGCGGCAAAGCCGTCTCCCACACTTGTGAAATGCTGTGGCAGATTGAACACATCATTCATACCGGCAAGATTTTCGCAACCTTCAAACATACCTGCGGCAAAATTGCTGTATACAGTGGTAAGGTTTTGGCTTTGTGGCAGGTTGAACCCAGCGCTCATGCTTTGCAGTGTGCGGCAGTTTCGGAACATATCCTCCCCAAAACCGGAGGAGAGCTGTGTGAGGTTTGGCGGCAGATTAAAGTTTGCACTCATGCTTGCCATCGAATGGCAATCTTTAAACATCCCATTTGCAAAATCGAATCTCACTTGGGTTAGGTTTTGTGGCAAATTGAAATTTGTGCCCATCGCTTGCAACTGTGTGCACCCGGCAAACATTTCTTCGGCAAAGCCGTCTTCAACCTGCAAAAACCCCTGTGGCATGCTAAAACTTGCCTGCATTTGCTCTAAGCCCGTGCAGTTAGCAAACATACGAAGAGCAAAATAATCGCCTGCCTTGGTGATGGTATCCCACCCGGAAGAAAAGCCGGGGCCGATATCCCGCAAATTTTCACAGCCATAGAAAGTGTAGGCCCACTCCGAATAAGAAGCTACAGCTCCATTGAGGTTTGCCTGTGTGCGTGTCATCAGTGGGGTAAAAGCCGAGTGAATGGCGGTTAGCTTGTTTTTGTTGTCTTGTGCATTGGCCCCATTCGTGTGTTCATCAAAACCGAAAGCCGCAAGCCAAGCATCGGTGCTGCCGGCCGGTGTAATGGTTACGGTGTACGTGCCGGCGGCAGGAAAATGGTGGGGAATACCAATGGAGTTGTAGGCGTTTTCGGGGCCATGTTTTTCTCCGGCAGGTGCTGGAATGACACCGTGATACCATGTTTCTGTAGCACGAGCGCCGCCATCTTCATACCCCCAGTCGATGTTCCAGTGGTATCTATTACCCTCGGTCGATTTTCCTGAAAGTGGAATGGAAAAATTAAGCGCGCTATCTTCCACTGTTACATCAAAGGAAAAGCGTTCGTCGCCGCTGCGCAGCATGGAAAAGTTACTTACAGGCATGGTTGCTGCTTGCACTGTGATTTTGGGCAGCAAAACCCCTTCTGCCAAGCTGTATTGCCCGGCGGCTTCGGTGCTTAACTGTGCTGTGTAGCTAAGGGTGTTTTCTAAGTTAAAACTTTCGCCCTCCTCTAAAAACCATGCAACCGCAACCTTCTGCGTTGCACCCTCTTCGGCACCTTGCAAAACAGCGCTTAAAGAGGCCGGCAAAGCCGCCAAAACTTCTTCCTCTGTGGCGTTTGGCGCGAAAGTTTGGTTTTGCTCTTCGGCAGTAAGGCTGGCAAAAGAAGTGATAACAGGCAAATTATCTTCGTTTCCTTGTGGTGCATTATCATCTTCATTTGGCATCGGTGCAAGCACCTCTGCTGTGATGGTGGGCATTTCGGCAGGGGGAACATAAAGGGCCGCTGCCTGTGGTGTAAGGGCGGCTGTATACACAAAAACACCCTCTGCATCGGTGGAAAATGCTTCATCTGCCGGCAAGTGCCAGGACACCGCCACTTCAAGCGGCTGTGTGTTTCCGCTTACTGTTGCCAAAAGCATGCCGGGCAAAGACGGGGCAGAGGAGGCGTCTCCCTTTGTAAAATTTTGGGTTTGCACTGTGCCCTCTAAGGGCACAAAAGATGTAATTTGTGCCTGCGCCGGGGGTGAATCTTGCGTTTGCATGAGGCTTTGCGAAACAGATGTAGCCCCGGTTTCTCCCGCGCCTGCCCCACTTGCCATCACCGATGTGGTGGCTATACTGAAAAGCAAAATAAGAATGAGTAGCATACTAAACCATTTTTTTCTGTTTTGTGCCATGACAGTGTCTCCTGTGTTTCCCTTTAGTTTGATATGATATGCCAAACAGTATATCACAAAAGGAAAAGGAAATAAATTTTTTTTAGCAATACCAGACATTTATTTTTGTAAAGTAAATATAAATTACACCGTATCGAAAATTTCTTTGGGATGAATTCAAATAAAGAAGAAAAAATTATACAAAAAACATTGCAACCCACCCATGGTTGCTGTTATCTGAACAGGAAAAATAGATGGTTCTTTTTCTGCAAAAAACACGAAACTATACTTTTGGTTAGTTGTATTTCGCGGTGAAGATGGTATAATGATATTTGTGTATGAAACAGTATTAAATACAACGTCAATATGTAAAATTAAAGTCATCCGGGAGCACTCATGAAAAACACCAACCTAAAAAGCAAAATTTTATCAGGTATTCTGGCTGTAAGCATGGCAGTGGGCATACTGCCACTTTCTGCTTTTGCCGAGGACACAGCACCCACAAACAGCGAAAGCATCACGGCTGTTACTGTGCCCGAACCTACACAGCAGGAAATCGCAGTGGGCAGTGCGGACACACCGACACTCCCCACCGAGCTTTCGGCAACGCTTACAAAAATAACGTGGGCTGAAGTGCCTATCCCGGCACCCGAGGGCGAAGCCCCGCCTGAAAACGAGGGGGAAGCCCCGCAAAGCGAATGGCAGGCTACCACTGCCACAGAGGATATTCCGGTGGCGGTGGAATGGGTTTTACCGGAAAGCGAAACTTTTTCTGCAGACGAGGTAAAAACATTTACCTACACGGCAAAGCTTACAGGGGATGCCTACGTTGTCTCCCCCGATGTTGTGATGCCCACCTTTACCGTAAATGTGGTGGCGGCGCCACAAGTGGATTTGGCAAGCGCCCCCCCTGCAAATACACCGCCGATACCTGCCACAAACCTAATTTCTGATTTTACAGAGCCTACTATAATTGAGCTTGCAAACGGCGACACACGCATCGAGCAGGAAATTATCGTCACTTTCCCCACTTTTGTTTTGGCTACGGTAGACGGAAATGAAAATGTTGAAGTGCCCGTAACGGCATGGACGCGGGTTTCCCCCTCGGCCGAAACGGCTTTTTCCACCGCCACACAAGCCGAATACTATTATGAACCAACCCTTGCCGAGGGCTACACCCTTGCAGAAACGGCCATTTTGCCAAACCAGCTTGTAAAGGTGGGCGATGTGGTGCATGCACCCATGCCTGCGGCAGTGACAGAGCAGTTCAACCTGCCCGTGGGCGGAACCTACTACTTTGACCTGTCGAGCGAAGCGGGCAACATCGGCACGATAAACACAGACTTGCCGGACGTAACGCTAAACTATGTGCCCTTCACCTATGCAGGCACGGTAAATGCGTATAGCTTGAACAGTGCAAGCAGTGGAGTTACGACCTCAAGCGTCGAAGCAAGCACGGAAACCGATGCAAACGCACAGTACGGCTACACCTACGACCACAGCCTTTTTGTGGCGGATTACAATGTCAGCCACACCGTTTCGTGGAACATGCTGAATACCGACAGCTTAATATTCGGCAAAACCTACGACACAAACTACACACTGCGCTCGCTATCCGTGGGAAGTGACACCGCCGATAATAGCACAAACCTCGGCGGAACTCCCACAAACAACGAGTGGGATATGATATTGGGCAAAACTGGATTGGAAAATCCAATTAAAAATGTAGTCAGTGGTCTATATTCACTGGGGCAAGATACATATGCAGGGCAGGACGATAATGTTGCAATGCGCGGTAGTCGCTCCACCGACTATTGGTGGAATAACTATGTTAGCGGTAATTTCAATTCCTATGGCTTTCGCCCCGCCCTTGAAGTTCTAAACCCTGCCGCTTTGGGTGCTGACGGTCTAAAGACGATAACACTTAACCTAAACGGTGGACATCTGGGAGATGACACCGCCGTTACAAGCATGAACATGGTGTACACAGGTGCAAGCTATACCGCACCCAATACAACGAGCTTGACTCGCCCTGCGGGCAACAGTGAAACATTTTTCGCGTGGAACACTTTGGCAAACGGCAGTGGCACAACCTATGCGCCCGGTGCAAGCGTTCCGAATACCGTTACCACGCTTTATGCAATGTGGATAGGAGAGCAATTCAACCTACCTATGGGCGAAACCTACTACTTTGACCTATCGGGCGAAGCGGGCAACATCGGCACGATAAACACGGCACTGCCGGACGACACCCTACACTATGTGCCCTTTACATACGCAGGCACGGTGAATGCGTATAGCTTGACCAATGCAAGCAGTGGAGATAGGAATGCAAGCACCACGGCAAGCGCAAACCCCACCTACCGCAGTCTTTTTGTGGCGGATTATAATGTCAGCCACACCGTTTCATGGAACAGGCTTACAGGGTTAAATGATGACGGCATTGGGACAATGCCGTCGGAAAACCTTATATTCGGCAAACCATACGACACAAACTACACCCTGCGCTCGCTATCTGCAGGAAGTGATACGAACACACCAAACCCCGGCGGTGACCCCACAAACAACGAGTGGGATTTGATATTGGGTAAAAATGGTGGGTATATACAAAATTGGAGTGGTATCTTTTCGTGGGGGCAGGATACCTATAAAGACGCTTCTCGGGCGGCCCGTGGCTCCTCGTCTGCCAATGCTTGGGTTGGTCCCTATGGCTCTCATTCTCTGCCAGACTTCGGCTTTCGACCTGCGCTTGAAGTTCTAAACCCTACTACACTGGGTATTGACGGACTAAGAGCAATAAGCCTTAACCTAAACGGCGGTAGTTTTAATTCTGAAAACAGCATCAACATCGTATCGGCAGGCGATAATTACACCGCCCCACCTGCCGAGGGCTTAACCCGTCCTGCGGACAACACCGAAACATTTTTTGCATGGAACACACAGGCAGACGGTAGCGGAACAGCTTATGCACCGGGTGCAAGCGTTCCGAGCACAGTAACTATGCTTTATGCACAATGGATAGAGCCTATCATAAGCCTAAACCCAAGTACAAACCATACTTTCCCTACAGTAGAAGCGGGGTACGGTGAACAGCCTGCTTACAGTGTGACTGTATCGAATACGGGCAACGTCTCCACAGGTGATTTGACAGTAGCGCTAAGCGGCACAAACAAAGACGCTTTTACGCTGGACAAAACAGCGCTCACATCGCTACCAACAAGCGGTACAGCTACATTTACTGTAAAACCAAATGTAGGGCTTGCGGCGGGCACGTATACAGCAACGGTAACGGTAAGTGGAGCCAACAATATTTCCCAAAGTTTTGACCTGAGCTTTACAGTAAACGCCGCTCCCCCAACACCGACACCCACGCCAACCGAGCCTTTGCCCTTCGTGCCAAACGGTACAGTGGACTTGGAAAACTCCACTGTGCCAAGCGGCAACACCCTGCACATCACCGAGCAAAGCGAGGCAAAGCAGCAGGAAGATTTGGCAAAACTGCGTGAATACGCACAGCAAAACGGCATCACGGGCGAGGTGCATTTCCTTGCCGATATCACCATGACGGATGCAAACGGAAACGAAGTGCAACCCCAAAACGGCAACACGCGCGTGCGCATCAATGTGCCGGGGCTAACAACGCAGGACA
>CAYJJK010000024.1:0-27813 GCA_964370445.1 uncultured Oscillospiraceae bacterium
TTTTATGTGCATTCACATTTGCTATTTTAGAGTAAATTCGTTATAATAATGCACAGAGATATCAGGGAAGGCGGCGAAGGCAATGCGTTTCATGATTAAACTATTCGACCGAGAACCCATTAAAAATTTACTTAGTGCCGCCATATTCGAACCGGAAGTGGTGGTGTATCTCTGCGATGAAACACATGCCAATTTATTTAAAGAATCTGCCATCTATGGCTTTTTTAAAAGAAGGGGATTAGCAACAAAGCCACGTTTTTATTATCTAGACCCCTGGAGTGTGGTGGAGGTGCAGCAGGTGCTTCGTGCTGTGGTGCGAGATTATGAGGGGTGTGTGCTGGATTTGACCGGCGGTAAGGATCTTTTGCTTGTAACAGCGGGTATGTTGGCGCAAGACCTAAATTTGCCGGCATTTCATATCGATATCTATCGTCAGCGCTTTGGTAATATTCGACGTTGTGAATCGTTAGAAAAAAAGTTTTATATTCCTGAATTTTCTACAGAGGATTTACTTGCGGTAACCGGGGCAGAAATTCAAGGCTTTGGCCATATTCAACCAAAGCAGTGGGATGAAACATTAGAAAATGAAGTGCTTTCTGTGTTTAATTTAATGATGCAAAACACGCATCGTTTTGCCAATTTGATAAGCTATTTGCAGCAGTGTTGTACATCTGTTGGTTCTGAAACCCTGGTAGTTAGTGCAGAAAAAGAGCTTAAACGAGATGGACATAACTTACATTACAATGCAAAGCTCATGAGACAATTGCATAAAATTGGCGTTTTAACAAGTTATACAGAGCGAAATCGTGAAATAAATTTTCAGTTTAAAAACCTGTTGCTGAAAAGATGTCTTTTAAGTGTAGGCGTATGGCTTGAATTATATTGTTATGCTATGGCAAGAAAAACCGGCTTTTTTCATGAGGTATATAGCAGTGTCATCATCAATTGGAATGGAAAAGAAAACAGTGTGGAATCCACAAGAAATGAAGTGGATTTGCTGCTGGTGAAAGGTGTAATGCCTGTATTTGTGAGCTGCAAGACAGGCACCCCACATGCCCAGGCAATGTATGAAGTAAAACAGCTGTGCGAGCGTTTTGCCGGTAGTTTTGGGCGGGCGGTTTTGATTACAGCCCAAGATTTGGGGCATGATGCAGATGCAGTGCGGCAACGTGCTGCTGAAATGCGCATTTTACTGTTAGATAAGCAGGATATAGATGCAAATCGAGTTGGACAAAGGTTGATTGAGTTGGCTAAAAAACCGGCGCCACGTCCGCAGTTGCCGCGCGTTACAGCACCAGAAGGCGGGTGGATCTTTTAACAAAAGAATAAAAAGGAGCAGGGAAGAATGGGTCTTGCAAGTGTTATTACAGAGTTGGCCCCTGTATACAAACGTCCTAGTGTGGAAAGTGAACGCTTGGATGAAATTTTATATGGTATGTCGGTGCAGGTAATGCAAGCGTCCGACACGGGGTGGTGTTATTTACGCACAGAGTATGGTGTGGAAGGATACAGCCCTTTGGCTCATTTTGAACAAGATAATGCCGTGGCAACAGCCTGGCGGAAATATTCAAAAATGACAGTGTTAGCACCCTATATCGACATTCAAAAAGAGCCTGTTGAGTTTGCGCCGCGTTTGGTGTCTTTAACACGCGGGGGTATTTTGGTGCAATTGGGTTTGATTGAAAGAGGATGGGCGAAAGTGGGGCTATCCAATGGCGGGGTAGGCTACACACGGGCAAGCTACCTTGGGGAAGCAATTGACAATTGGCGTAGTTTATCGGCAGCAGACATGCGCTGGAACTTAGTGGAAACAGCACTGTCTTACAATGGCACAGCTTACCGTGCCGGTGGACGTACACCATTAGGATTGGATGCATCTGGATTGGTGTCCATGACGTATAAGCTAAACGGCGTGGATGTGCCAAGAGAGGTATACTTTAAACCCGGAGGAGAGGCACACCCCGTGCCTTCTGGACGTATGGATGAAGGCGATATTTTATATTTTCATAATACGGCAGGCATCTATATTGGCGATGGGAAGTTTGTGCATGCTACCGAACAGAACGGAAATGAAGGTGTCATCATAAGTAGCTTACGAACAAAGGACGATGCATACTGCAAAGAGTTGGCCACACAAATTGTAACGGTGGCTAGCCTATATTAGCGTTTGCTGGAGGAAAAACAACATGATGAAGTCGAACTACAACTGTATGTTGCTGGATTTAGACGGGACATTATTGGATTTTGCCAGTGCAGAGCAAGAGGCCATAGGCCAAACTTTACAAACATTTAATTTGCCCAACACAGAGGAAACAAGACGAATATATGTTGGCATCAATGCCGAGCTCTGGCAAAAATTTGAAAAAGGTGAAATCAAAAAGGAAAAGCTGGTTTTGCAGCGCTTTCAAAAATTGTTACAACAATTAAATGCCAAGGCAGATGCCGTGCAGATGAACAATGAATTTTTAAAGTGCCTTTCGATACAGGCATCGCCTTACCCCGGCGCAATAGAGCTTTTAGAAGAACTGGCTGAGTTTGCAAGTCTTGCCGTTATCAGCAATGGTAGCAGCCGTGTGCAAATGAGCCGACTGGAAAAAAGCGGACTATTGCCGTATTTTGATGAACTGTTTTTTAGTGAAAATGTAGGTATTGCAAAACCATCACCCAAGTTTTTTCACCATGTGTTAAAAAAATTGGGTGTTACACAAAAACAAAAAGTGCTGGTAATTGGCGACAGTTTAGAAGCCGATATTCAAGGAGGGATCAACACAAAATTAGACACATGTTGGTGTAATTTTGATAAACTTGAAATTCCAAACCATCCAAAGCCAACGTATATTGTACATAATTATTTAGAGTTAAAGCAGGTGGCAGTGGGCGAGGAGGCGCTGAAAATTGCATCAAATCGAGAAAAAAGACATACACTATAAATCGGCAGATGGTAAGAACACAGTGTATGCGGTGATGTATTTGCCTAAAGAAACACCTATTTGTGTTTTGCAAATTTCCCATGGGCTTTGCGAATATATGGGGCGCTATGACCATTTTGCCCGTTTTTTAGCACAAAATGGGGTGGCAGTATGTGGAAACGATCATCTTGGGCACGGGTATACAGCGGTAACAGAACAAGATTATGGTTATTTTGGAGTTCGCGGAGCCCGTAATTTCATTTTGCAAGATGTGAAGCATATGAGCGATTTTTCCAGTGAGGCTTTTCCTAATATACCACATGTGCTTTTGGGGCACAGTATGGGAAGTTTTTTTGCAAGGGCTTTTGCGGTGCAGTGGCCTCAAAGTATAGATGGGTTGATTTTAAGCGGCACAAGTGGAAATATCCCTTTGTTAGGTTTTGGCTTGCAAATGGCTCGCATATTAGAGAAAAAATATGGCCCGAGATATCGTTCAAAATCATTACAGAGGCTAACCTTTGGTAGATATCTTGCGCAAATTCCAAAAGCAAACACACGCTATGATTGGGTGTCAAGTGAAACAGAAGTCGTGCATCAATATGTGTTGGATTCAAAATGTAATTTTATGTTTACAGTAAACGGGTATTACGAACTATTTAGCATTTTGCAAGACGTTAGCGGCTCTACTTGGGCAGCAAACATGCCAAAAAACTTGCCTATTTTCTTGTTTTCAGGTGAAGAAGATCCTGTGGGCAACTATGGAAAAGGTGTGCATCAGGTAGAAAACTGGCTAAAAGATGCCGGCGTAGGCCCGCTGATATGTCGCATGTATCCAAAAGGCCGTCATGAAATGTTGAATGAAAAAGATAAAGAGATTGTATATAATGATGTGCTGATTTTTTTACGGAAGATAGTTAAATCATTTCATTAAAAGGGCCCCTGTGTTTTCACAGGGGCCTAAAATTTTGTTGTTTTGTATTCGTGTTTGTTAAAAAACCGTTTGAAGATAAAAAATCCATTTTTTTTGGGGTTTTATTCAGAGTTTGTGGGGATAGATGCGCTAAAGGCATCTATTGATTCGCCTGTCTCATCCAGTATAAATAAAACATGATTCTCGTCTATGGAGAATTGGTTTCCAATTTCGGTAGGCACTGCCATAAATAGATCTGTTTCGTTGTTTATGTATTCAACTCTGAAATCATAAAGTCCGGTGTTGCTTGTTAATTGCAAAGGCATCTTGTTACCTACACTTAAAGTGTTACCATCAAGGAGATTTTCGCCCCATGTGCCAGAGTCATTCGAAAAAACCCATAGGCGAGAAATATCCATACCACTGTTGTTTTGAAAATAAATCACTTTGCCACCAACAATGGTTTCGTTTGTATTTCCCATTTGGGAAGTGGCATCACTAACGGCATGATTCAATATGTTATCCAAACGGTCGCCAACAACTGGGATGGTGATAAGGTCACATGCTGAAAGGCATGTCACCAGCAAAAAAATAGCAGACATCTGTATTCGTTTTTTCATAGTGGTTCACCCTTTCAAATGGAAAATAATGGTCTGCTTGAAAAACGACTATCACCAATGTGCATTAAAAATATGAATATGTAGGTATCATACCATAAGAGGAAGGTTATTCTCAAGGCTTGACACAGAAAATCAAAACAGTTATAATCTGCATATACCCTATAGGGGTATATAGTATATAGGAGGTGTGGTAATGAAGCAATGTATGGATGTAGATGCCATCAACAAACGTTTGAAAAAAATTGAAGGTCAAGTTCGAGGGATACAAAAAATGGTTGATGAAGATAAATCCTGTGAAGAAATTTTAATTCAAATCGGTGCTGTGAAATCAGCGCTGCACAAAACAGGGCAGGTGATTTTAGAGGGGCATATGCACAATTGTGTGCTGAACGGTATTCGAGATGGAAAAGAAGAGGAAACCATAAAAAATCTGGTTTCAGCGCTCAATCAGTTCTCAAAAACTATTTAATAGGTGGCAGGTAATGTTTAAAAAAATTGATGGATTTTTAAATTCGATTCCAATGCTGATTGTATCAGGTTTGTGTTTGCTTATAAGTTTTGTGGGCGAGTATATTATTCCGCTGATGAGTGGCGGGGCCGAAAATACAGTGATGGTTTATTTTGCATGGGCTTCTATTTTGATTTCGGGTTTGCCACTGGCTTATCTTGCCCTTTGGAGAATTGTAAAACAACGGATGATCAGTTCGGCCTTGCTTATCACCATTGCCATGGCTGCAGCAATTTATATCGGAGATATATTTGCCGCAGGCGAAGTGGCCTTTATCATGGCAATTGGTGCTTATTTAGAAGATAGAACAGTAGAAAAGGCAAAAAAAGGCATAGAAAAGCTGTTAAATCTTGTGCCAAGCCAAGGACGTGTTATTACCGCTGATGATGACGGCACAGAAAACGAATCGATGGTAGATGCAAAAATAATCGCTGTAGATGATGTGATACGTGTTTTGCCTGGAGAGAGTTTCCCGGCAGATGGAATTATTTTAACGGGAAACACCACGGTGGATCAAAGCATCATGACAGGGGAGTCCTTGCCGGTGGACAAAGGTGTAAACGAGGAAGTGTTTACAGGCACCATCAATCGTTTTGGCTGTGTGGATGTGAAAGTGACAAAGCCATTTGCAACCTCTTCTTTGCAAAAGATGATAAAGCTTGTGGAGGACGCGGAAAATAACAAAGCACCGATGCAAAAAACAGTGGATAGATGGGCTTCGGCGCTGGTTCCGGCGGCTTGTATCATTGCGGTTATCACCTATGTTGTGCTGGCGTTCTTTTTAAATCAACCCGATACCGCATTGATCCGTGCGGTTACTGTTTTGGTGGTGTTTTGCCCTTGCGCACTGGCACTTGCCACACCAACATCTATTATGGCTGCCATAGGTCAGGCGACAAAAAAAGGTGTGCTTATCAAATCAGGCGAAGCTTTAGAAAGAATGGGAACGGTATCCACGGTGGCATTTGATAAAACAGGTACCATCACAAAAGGTAAGCTTTCTGTAACAGATATAGAGAGTTTTCAGCAGAATCAAAAAGAGATGCTCTCTTTAGCAGCTTCAGTAGAAAGCCGTTCTGAACACCCACTGGGTAAAGCAATTGCCCCCTATTCAAGAGAAAATGAGGTTTCATTTTCTACAGTAGAAGATTTTATGATGATACCCGGTAAGGGTGTAAGCGCTAAAATAGGCGGTGAAATGGTGTTTTGCGGAAATGAAAAATTGGTAGAAGAGGGTTTACAACAAAAAATTTCGAACGAAGTTGCAAACACGATTTTACAGCTGAGAATGCAAGGAAAAGCTGTTGTGATTGTATCAACTGCTGATAAGGTGTTGGGTGTTATTGGCTTATCCGATCAAATTAAAGAAACATCCCCGGCAGCTATTACCGCCTTAAAATCAGCAGGGATTGAACATACGGTACTTTTAACAGGAGACAATGCTGAAAGTGCTCAGTTCATTTCCCAAAAAGTGGGTATTTCCAAAGTGCATTCCTCACTTTTACCAGAGGGAAAGGTGAATGCAGTGCAGGATTTAATGAAAGAATATGGTGGTGTGTGCATGGTGGGTGATGGAGTAAATGATGCACCGGCACTTAAAACGGCATCTGTAGGGATTGCCATGGGAACCATGGGCAGTGATATTGCCATTGATGCCGCGGATATCGCCATTATGGGTGACGATATTTCTAAAATTCCTTACATAAAAAAATTATCCAGCGCCACCGTTTTTTCAATCAAGTTTAATATCACACTGTCCATGGCAATTAATTTGGTGGCCATTGTCCTATCAGTGATGGGGCTTCTTAATCCGGCTACAGGCGCCCTTGTACACAATGCGGGGTCGGTGCTGGTGGTATTGAATGCTGCAAGGCTATATGACAAAAAAATTGTATAAGATTTCTTTTAGATATATCTTGTAGCACTTACAGCTAGTTGTATATAAAATGTGCATATCAAACGCATGCATTTCAAAGGCCGTGGGCATGCCCACGGCCTTTGAAATTATAGTATGTTTTTAGTCGTTATCTTGTGTGATGTCTCCTTGCAAAACGCCTTCGGTTTCTAGCATGTTTTTTGCTGCTTCCTCTGCTTTTTGTTCATCAGCATCCTTTGGCATAACCAAATTAAGAACCAGTGCAATCAAGGTGGCAGCGGCAATGCCATGCCCACCAAACAGGTAGCGCAACCATGTGGGGAAGTGTTCCATTGCACCGGCTGCACCACCGGCTCCTTGTCCAAAACCAATGCCAACACCCAAGGCGATGGCAATAATAAGGGTGTTGCGCGGGTTAAAATCTACCTTAGACAATAGGCTGATACCCGTAACAGCAATGGAGGCAAACATACATAGAACCGCTCCGCCTAATACAGATGGTGGGATATTGGCAAAAAACTGGCCAATAGGGCGGAAGAAGCCGGCAACAATAAGGAAAACGGCACCCGTGGCAATGGAGAATAAGTTGACAATACGTGTCATACGGATGAGCCCAACATTTTGGCTGAATGAGGTGAGTGCAGAAATGTTGAATAGGGATGCCAAGATGCTGGAAAAACCATCTGCCAAAACAGTGCCGCGAAGCTCAGTGTCTGTAGGCATACGTCCAAGGCCGCCTTCTGCAACACCGGTTGTATCCCCAATGGTTTCAATGGCTGTAACCACAAACATAAAGAGCATGGGAATGATGGCATCTAATCGAAACTCAATACCATAACGAAGGGGGATTGGAACAGAAATTAAGCCACCTTCCAGTAAATTAGTCATTGTGATGCTTAAGGTAAGTGATTCTTGTGGGATAGTAAAATACATAACAATGGCTACTGCATAACCAACTAAAGTGGCAATGAGCAAGGAGGCCAAGCCAAAAATGCCTTTGCCAAAGATGCGTAGTAAAATCACCACCAATAGCACCACACCGGCCACAAGCAAATTTTGCATTGAACCAAAGTTTGGGTTGGTTTCGGGACTACCACCTCCGGCAAAATTTTGCACTCCCACTGGGATTAATGTGATGCCAATGGAAAGCACGGTAACACCGGTAACCAATGGAGGAAAAAAGCGGCGCAGCTTTTTCATAAACGAACCAAGACCAAGCTCAAAAACACCACCCAGTAAAGTGGCTCCCGTTAAAGCAGCCCAGCCACTAGACATAGCAATGGCACTGTTTACGCCAATGAAGGCACTACTGGTGCCCATCACAATGGGCAAGCCGGAACCAATGGGCCCGAGTTTATACAGTTGAACCAAAGTGGTAATACCGGCCAAAACCATAGCACATTGAGCCAAATATGCCACGTCTATAGTGCCAGGGTTTGCTGCACTATAGGCCCCACCTACAATGAGCAACGGTGTTAAGTTGCCCACAAACATCGCCAACACATGTTGCAAACCAAGCGCAATTGCCGTAGGCAAGGGCGGTCGACCCTTTAGTTCATGCACAAGTTTTTTCGCATCCTGTTTTACTGCATCGTTCTGTTGCATGTTGTTCACTCCTTTTCACTGTTCATAAGTTAACACACCAAAATACTTGCCGCAAAAAATAAAGGCAAAACACAAAACATATCATTGTGACTGCCTATGTACAGGATATCAAAAGGAATTGTCAAAAGCAATAAAATTATTCATTAAAAACAAAAATTTGTATGAATCAATGATTTGTTTTATTTTTTTTGTGAAAACACACAAAAGGTGATAACAAATATCAAGTGAAAATGATGGTTTTGAAAATAGAAGCTGCATTATATATCACAGTGTAAATATTACCATTCTGCACGAAATAATTAAAAAAGATCACGTATTAAAAGATACTTTAAAAATCAATTTATAAAGATGTTTATGAAAATTTACATGAGGATAACGAAAAAACCACCAACATAAGTTGATGGTTTTCTGGTGGAGATGAGGGGGATCGAACCCCTTACCTCTTGACTGCCAGTCAAGCGCTCTCCCAGGTGAGCTACACCCCCAAGGTATTACATGCACCGAACGTATCTCTAGCGCACAACTATCTTATCAAATTGCCCATTAATTGTCAAGTTATTTTTGGCTTATTTTTTTTAAAACTTTTTTCACCTTTTATTTCATACCTCTAAAGAGCATCAACACAAGTTGAAACATGATGAATTTAAGCCGTTTTATTTTAACAAGGCAAAAAATAACCCAAACTAGACGATTGAACATCCAGTGTAGACACCATTTAAATTGCCAAAATTATTTGTATGTTGCTAGACCAACCTACAACAACATCTTTAAAAGGTCAACATCTCAAAACCACATTAAGTTTGATGTTCCTTAGAATGTCCAGCTCAAATGAAGATCCCTGTTTATTTTAAATTTAGAAAACATACAAATGGAATCGTAATTTTGGGGTGATTCAAACTTGAAAGATCTGTTTGGAAAAAGGGGTCATCTTAATCCTATTTAGGGAAATGCTGTAGTCTAATAAGCAAAAAGAACCGTGTATTTTCTTTTACGCTGTGTTATACTGGTGAAAACAAAATCGGTTTTGCAGTGCACAGGGTTGTTGATAAGATAAAGCATTGCCAAAACTTGAAATGGGGTGACGTTTTGGCAAAACGTGTGTTTCTTATTGTACTAGATAGCTTTGGCATTGGTGGTGCCCACGATGCAGCCGATTATGGAGATGAAGGAAGCAATACACTTGCTGCGGTCATGCAAAGTGAGGAATTTTGCGTGCAAAACCTTGAAAAACTTGGGCTTTTTAACATCCAAGGGGTTAAACATGGTGTTACATCGTTGCCCATACAGGGCGCTTTTGGGCGCCTTGTAGAGAAAAGCAAGGGAAAGGATACTACCATTGGCCATTGGGAGCTAGCTGGGGTGGTGAGCGAAACACCATTGCCCATGTTTCCCAATGGATTTCCGAGTGACTTATTGCAAAAAGTGCAAGAGGTGATTGGCTGTAAAGTGCTTTGTGGCTTGCCATACTCCGGAACAGAGCTATTGCGTGACTATGGTGAAGAGCATTTAAAAACAGGCTACCCAATTGTTTATACAAGCGCCGACAGTGTGTTTCAAATTGCAGCACATGAAGACGTGATTTCCGTAGAAAAGTTGTATCAAATGTGTGAGCTGGCAAGGGAAGTGCTCAAAGGAGATTGGGGTGTGGGACGTGTGATCGCCCGTCCTTTTTTAGGTGACAATACCTCTACATTTAAAAGAACAGCTCGTCGACATGATTACTCCCTAAAACCTCCCAAAACAACTGCATTAGATGTATTGAAAGAGAATGGGCTGGATGTGATTGCAGTGGGAAAAATTTTTGATATTTTTGCAGGCTGTGGTGTAAGTAAAAGCATCAAAACGGATGGCAATGAAATGGGAATGAAAGAGACCCTAAGGCTTGCAAAAGAACCGTTTGAGGGCTTGTGTTTTGTAAACTTAGTTGATTTTGATATGTTGTATGGTCACCGAAATGATGTTTTAGGCTATGCCCGTGCAGTGAGCTGCTTTGATGCATGGCTGCCACAATTTTTATCATTGCTGCAAGAGGACGATTTGCTGATGATTACAGCAGATCATGGATGTGACCCCTCTACATCTTCCACAGACCATAGCCGCGAAAATGTGCCTTTGCTTATAGCGAGCCCCAAAATAAAAACCGCTATAGATTTAGGGATACAACAGGGTTTTGGCTGTGTGGGTTCTACGGTGTTAGACTACTTTGGTTTACCGTGCACTTTGGATGGAAAAAGCATGCTTTCAATATTGCGATAGGTATTTAAAAAATTGCTGCTTTAAAAAGCAGCATGGAACGGTTCGCTTACTTGTGTTTGTAAGTTTCCGCGTGAAATTTCCCGCAGTTGTTCTAAAAGAGGTATTTCTTCGCCCTTAGGCAAAATGACTTCCATTTGTATGTTTTCTAAAAAAAGAGGCTCTTCCATTTGTGCCCCTGCCTGCAAAAACAATCGATTTATTTGCTCATAAAGTGAATAGGGGAGCGAGAGTGTTAAACGAACACAAAGGCGCATGTGAACCGGCTTTGCAGCCTCTAGGGTTGCTTTGGCACAGTGCGTATAAGCTCTTACCAGCCCACCGGTGCCCAGTAAAGTGCCGCCAAAATACCGTGTTACTACAAGGATAATGTCTGTCATCTCAGCGCCTTGCAAAACAGATAAAATGGGGAGCCCGGCTGTTTTGGCCGGTTCACCATCGTCTGAATAGCGTTGCCGCCCTTCATGTCGCAAACGATAGGCATAAACATTATGGCTTGCTGTGCGATGTCTTGCCTGTACAGTATGCAAAACATCCAATGCATCCTCTTCGGTGCACGCTGGGGCAACAAAACCAATAAATTCACTTTTCTTTTCTGTTAATGAGGCGGTAGCAGCTGCATTGATGCTGGTATAATCCTCCATCTGCTGCGCTCCTTTCTGTTTTGGCTATAAAATACAGAAAACCGGTAGCCAAAGGCTACCGGTTAACACGTAATTATAAAAAGTGCTATTTTCCGGCAGTTTCCGAAAGGTTGAAACGTTTTTTGAAACGATCAACACGTCCGCCGGTATCCACCAATTTTTGTTTTCCTGTGTAGAAAGGATGGCATTTATTGCAAACCTCTACATGGATGCTGTCGGTGGTGGAGCAGGTTTCAAAACTGTTACCACAGGCGCAAGAAACCGTGCATGTGTCGTACTTAGGATGGATTCCTTCTTTCATTTCATTCACCTCACTGATGGCCGTATTCTCCGCCATTTATCGAGCGTAAGAGAAAACGGGGTTCAAAATAGGCATTAATCAACCTACTTTTACGTACTTATTTACTATAACATAACACCTGTGTAAAAAGCAAGTAATATTTTCAAAAAAAAACAAAATAAATCCATTCGTTTTGTGTGTAATTTTCTTAAATGTTTCACATTTTATCATTGCAATCAGGCTAATTTTGTGCTATAATTTAAGCAATTATAGAAATGCTTATTTGAGAGGAGGCATTAAATTATGGATATAGCCGCTATGTCTATGGCATATTCGCAAGCGCAGGTAATGCAGCAGGTTTCTTTGGCTGTAACCGATAAAGCCATGGATATTACCGAAACGCAGATGCAAGGTCTTATAGAGATGTTGCCGGCAACGCCTGCTTTTGGTCAGCTTATGGATATACGCGCCTAAACTGCGCCGAATTTAGCCGCCATTTTGGCGGCTTTTTTATATTGTGCCAAACGATGATTACCATGTTGCGTTTGTAAGTGATTTTGGCCGTTTTCGAATACATAGTTTCGCATTGTTTTTATTTATATGTTTAAAAATAGAAAAAACATTGCGCAACCCCGGTTTTTTTGCTATGATAAAGTGAATTTGTTTCATGTGATTGCAGTTAGAATGTCAAGTTTTTCACTATGATATGGAGGATGTCTTTTGCATACCACTATAAAGCTGAAACCGCGCTTTTATATCGCTGTGGTTTTTTTTACACTTTTATTTTTATGGATACAGCCCAGCCTTTCGGTAAAAGCGAATATACAATCTGTTCGTGTGGATACCGGTGCCACTTTAGAAAGTGCTATAGCCGGGATACAAGCGCAAGATGAGGATTTTGAACCGGATAAAATTACACGCCTTGCTATTTCAGGCAATGGTGAATTAACACCGGAAGATGGTCTTTTTATACGCGAACATTTACCAGAAGCCCACACCTTGGATCTGCGTGAATTTACGGGAACATGCGCCCCAGCAACCTTTCGTGGTTGTAGTTCATTAAACAGTGTGTTGCTGCCAGAGCATTTTGTAATGAGCCAAGAGTTATTTTACGGTTGCACCATGCTGGATGAACTGTTGTTACCTGTTCATTATCAAATTAGCAAAGATAGTTTGGCATACTGTGCCTTGGACTTTTCTGAAGAATATCCAAGTTTATTAAATGATGGAAATGTACTCAGCTTTGCAGCACATCAACGTCCTAAAGTTTATTTCACTATGCCAGACGGAAATCATGGCAGTGTTATGGTAGGGGAGGTTTTTCGAACACCATATGAGCTTGAAACACGTGACGGCACCTCGTATCAATCCCTTGTGCAAGAAAGCCCAGACTGGCTTTTAATGCGTGCTGAAGATATAGAAGTGCACACCAGCATCTACTACAATGATGTTTTGGTGAATGCCGTGGATACCAGCCAAGAGGGAGAGTACAAAATCATCTATACATTGCCCTATGGCACCAATGCCAATGTGCACACTCAAACATATTACCTTACAATATTGCCCGAGGCTTTGTCTCTTAGCACATTAGTTGAACAGGCCAATGATTTGGAAGAGGAACATTATACCGAAGAAAGCTGGCATATCTTGCAGCAAGCTTTAGAGGCGGCTCCTGAGGATAGTGGACAAAACTTATCGAACACACGGCAAACTCTTTTGGCAAGCAACTTGGCCGAAGCCATGGCACAGCTAGAGCTTAGGCTGATGGGTGCGCAAGGGGACGAGATTTATGTGGGGCAGACCTTTTCATTGAACCCCGCAGACGGTGGTAGTGTAAACCTTGAAAACTTAACATTTGATGACAGCTATTTTTCTGCCACAATAGAAAATAATGATGTTGTGTTTACAGCATTGAAAGCGGGCCAGTCAGAGATTGTATATGCTTCACCCGGCGGGCAACAAGGCACAATTGCACTGACCATTCTTGAGGGAACCCCTGCACAAAGTACTTCTTCTGCAGAAACACATCCGGCAGAAGGGGAAGAGCACGAAGAATATCCGGCTTGGTTATGGTCTACCGTATTGGCTTTGTTATTGTTCACTGTATTTATTTTGGCTATAGTTTGGTACCATCAAAAGAAATTGTCCTAAAACAAAGAATTTTAATAAAATGTTTAAATAGATGGAGGACACAAAATGTATTTGGATACCTATAAGCGCTGGATAGCCTGGCCGCTGGAAGATGCAGATTTACAAGCAGAACTTTTGGCCATTGAATCACAAGATGCTGAAATTGAAGACCGCTTTGCCATTGATTTGTCATTTGGAACAGCGGGGCTTCGTGGTGTTTTGGGTGCAGGCACAAACCGTATGAACATCTACACAGTTCGTAGAGCTACGCAAGGCCTTGCAAGTTACCTGTGCAAAAACACACAAAATACAAAGGTGGCTATTGCCTATGATAGCCGCCTCAAAAGTGATTTATTTGCCAAAGAGGCAGCCCGGGTTTTGGCGGCAAATGGCATTGAGGTTTTCCTTTACAACCAGCTAGAGCCTGTGCCTGCCTTAAGTTTTGCTGTGCGCCATTTGCAATGCAATGCCGGTATCATGGTAACTGCCAGCCATAACCCTGCAAAATACAACGGTTATAAAGTATATGGAAGTGATGGATGCCAAATTAGCACCGAGGTAGCCGATGCAGTACTTGCAGAAATAAAAGCATGTGATATTTTTGAGGGTGTGCAGTGTGTGGATTTTGACGATGCGTTAAAAGAAAAACATATTTCTTATATCGAAAACACGGTGCTTGAGGCATTTTATCAAACGGTAAAAACCCAGTGTGTGCGTGATGGTATTTCAAAAAAAGCAAATCTAAAGCTTGTGTATTCGCCTTTAAATGGAACCGGAAACCTGCCGGTGCGTCGTATTTTAGCAGATATTGGTTTTGAGGATATTACAGTGGTGCCAGAGCAAGAACTGCCGGATGGAAATTTCCCTACAGCACCCTATCCAAACCCAGAAGTGCGTGAATCGTTGGCACTTGGGCTTCAGCTTTCCCAAAAAATAGGTGCAGATATGTTGCTTGCCACCGATCCAGACGCAGACCGTGTGGGCATTGCAGTACGTGATGAAAGTGGCGAGTATCAGCTTTTGTCCGGCAACGAAGTGGGGGTTTTATTGCTTGACTATATCTGTGCAGGACGCACAGAAAACGGCACGATGCCAAAGCATCCTATGGCTGTGCGTAGTTTAGTATCCACACCAATGGCCGATGCGGTGGCAACATCTTATGGTGTTGAGATGGTGAAAGTGCTAACAGGGTTTAAATATATTGGGGAAGAGATTGGTAAGCTAGAAGCAGAAGGTGAACTGGAGCGTTTTCTTTTTGCCTTTGAAGAAAGCTATGGCTATTTGGCCGGTAGCCATGTGCGAGACAAAGACGGTGTAGTGGCCTCCATGCTGATTTGTGAAATGGCTGCCTATTATAAAAGTGTTGGCAAAAGCCTTTGTGCCGCACTACAATCTTTGTACCAAAAACATGGCCGCTACCTTTCTGTGATTGATAGCTTTACCTTCGAGGGCCTTTCCGGCATGGAAACCATGAGTGGCATTATGAGTGGGCTGCGCAGTGCCCCGCCCAAAGAAATTGCCGGTTATGAAATTACGGCACTGATTGACTATGAAAGCAGCCTGCACACAGATTGCAACACCGGGGAAAGCAAAACCCTTTCACTTCCAAAATCCAATGTGCTTGAATATCATTTACAAGAAGGAAGTAGTGTAATTGTGCGTCCCTCCGGAACCGAGCCAAAGATTAAAGTATATTATACAACAAAGGGTGTTAATTTAGAAAAAGCACAAGAGTTGCAAAAGGTGCTTAGTGCCGCAACGACCCCGCTGATGCAGTAAAAACAGCCTTTTTGTTTATGTGCTACAGGGTGGCAATGAGCCGGTGAACGTGGCAAAACAAACCTCTTTTCCACTGTCGTCACAAACGCTTACCTCGTAAAGGCAAAGGCGTTTACCCCCTTGCTTTCGGCGTGCTGTAGCCATCAAAAAGTCACCTTTGGGGGCAGCCAAAAAGTGGATGGTACCGGTTACAGTAACAGTGCCAACACAATGTATATTGGCCGCTACAGCAAAGGCGAAATCTGCAAGTGTGAAAAGAAATCCTCCTTGCACACGGCCCAATGCATTTTTTTGCAAGGCAGGGATGGGCACACGACAAACACTTTTTTCATCGTCTGCCGAAAGAATTTCAATGCCAAGGTCTGTGGCAAATTTGTCTTGCAAAAAATAGTTGCGAATCTCTTCTAATGTTTTCATAAAAAAACCTTTCATTTGAGTTTTTTAGTGTAACGTGTTATACTGAGGCGTAACCTCAAAATTGTAGGTATAAATAGGGTGTGGGTTATTTTTTGTTCTGCCACAGAAATAGTGGTAACCCTATCCAATGTTGCCTTATGTTTTGTTTGATTTAACGAAAATACAGTTCTTGCTTTTGTATATCCTTTGTTTTTCAACACACAAAAAAATCTAAGGGTGGTGCCAAAAATATGGCAGTTTCGTTGCGAAAATCGGCAGAAGAATATCTAGAAACCATACTGGTTTTAACAAAGCAAAAAGCTGTGGTGCACTCGGTAGATATTGCCCTCTATATGAATTACTCAAAGCCGAGTGTTTCTCGTGCTGTGGGCAATTTGCGCAAGGCGGGCTATCTGCTTATGGCGCAAAATGGGGAACTAACCCTTACAGAAAGTGGCCTACAAAAAGCGCAAAATATTTTGGAGCGGCATCAGGTGCTTACAACCATGTTCACCACCTTGGGTGTACCTAAAGAGATTGCCGCACAAGATGCTTGTGAAATAGAGCACGTTATCAGTGACGAAAGCTTTCAATGTATTAAAAACCATTTTTTGGATTCGCAATCCTCAAAAATTAAAAAGGATGAAAAAAAGAAAAAAGACAAAAAAGAGAAGAAATAATTACTTTTCTTTTTATAGATGTATCCGGTTACCCTAAAGCATCCATTGATTTTGAATGGTAGTACTGTTGTTTTAATGGATTGTTTTGTAGAGCGATGTGAAAACATCTACAGGTATCACTGTGGAACAAAGTTTTTATGCACAATGAATAGCGGATTTCAAACTGATGATTCAACACCTAGCTTCACAACCATTTTGCACAACAGCAAAGCTGAAACATAACTTTTTACATTTCAAAAGCTGGCCTTTTTAGGAGGGCCACTTTTTTTGCGTGTAGCCGGATAACCACAGCTGCACAACAGCCATGGCTTCTCGTAAATAATTTTGTAAATAAGTGGGGCGATTCATGCTTGCTGCAATGCTGTTCACTTGTGAAAAACCGGCCTGTTTTGCGTAGCATCGCGCACGAAAACAGTGAAAAGTGTTGGTAACTACAGCGATGGGCTCTCTTGGAGAAATACCTTTCTCTTGTAAAAGTGCACGAGAAAAAGTTAGATTTTGCCTTGTGGAAGTGCTTTTGTCTTCTACAATGATGGCGTTTGCAGGCACTTTGTGTGCCAGTAACCAGTGCTGCATAGCCAAGGCCTCAGGAATGTCTTCGTCATGTCCTTGCCCCCCCGACACTACAAGATATGCTTTTGGATTTTTTTGGTAAGCTTTGAGACCCGCTTGCAAACGTCGCTCTAAAATATCACTAACGGTTTGCTTATTTAGCCCAGCGCCCAATACAATTAATGCAACCTCGTTTCCCTGTGCAGCATGGCGATGTCCGGATATTGCCAAAAACACAATGAGCGCAACCCCAAATATGCCACAAAGGATAATCGCTATTTTGCACAACAACCCAAATCCACTTTGTGTAAATGTATCTATGGCAGGCATAAATAAACCGTATCCGGTGAAGCCGGCAGCCAAAATCCAAATGGCAAGGCTGCCCATATTCCATTTAGACTTAAAGAATAGAACAATACCAGAACTCAAGAAAAAAATTGCGAAAATCCAAACCAAAAACATTTTTATCATGGAAAACTCCGATTTTAGCATAATGCAAAACACTCAAAATAGACATGTTTTATACGCCTTAGTATATCAAATATAGCAATGCAGTTCAAATATCAGTCAACCGTTTTCTAAATTTGCTTGACAATTAAAAATCTTTATGATATCTTTTTGATATCATATTAATTTATTTTATGAACACAGGAGGCAGTGAAAATGCAAGAAAAACAAATGCAAGCAAAAAATGGTCTATTGATATTGGTGCTTACCATTGTTTTATACATTGTAACCATTCCGGCTGCAATATTGGGTGGTTTGATGTTCGAAGATGGAAGCGTGCTAGGGTTGGTAATTTTGATTGTGAGTGCCCTATATGGCATATTTGGCTGGGTTTTGTTTTTGGGCATTAAAGTGTTGCAGCCACAGGAAGCCTTAGTTCTCACACTTTTTGGCCAGTATAAGGGGACGTTAAAAGGGGAGGGAATTTATTTTGTCAATCCGTTTACCGTTTCTGTAAACCCAGCTTCTGAAACAAAGCTGCGTCAAAGTGGAGATGTGACACTGAAAATGGGAGGTGTGTTGCAAGCGGGTGAAACGGCAGGCAAAAACATGATGACCTCTATCATCAGTAAAAAAATCTCGATGAAGGCGATGACTTTAAGCAACAACCGGCAAAAAATCAACGACTTTTTAGGAAATCCTGTGGAGATATCCATTGCAGTAATCTGGCGTGTGCAAGACACGGCAAAAGCGGTGTTTCAGGTAGATAATTATAAGGAGTTTTTGTCTTTGCAATGTGATGCTTCATTGCGCAATGTAGTGCGGTTATATCCTTATGATGTGGCAAAAGGAGTGGATACCACCGGCGATGGTTCACCAGATGAAGGTTCTTTACGCGGGTCTAGTGAAATGGTGGCAAAGCGCATTCAAGATGAAATTCAAAGTAAAGTGAGTGGTGCTGGCCTTGAAATCATAGAGACAAAAATCACCTACCTAGCATATTCGCAAGAGATTGCAGCGGCTATGCTACAAAGGCAACAGGCAGCGGCTTTAATAGATGCAAAAAAATTGATTGTTGATGGTGCTGTGGGTATGGTGGAGATGGCTCTTAAAAAAATTGAGGCCAACCAGTCTATCCAGTTGGATGAGGAGAGAAAAGCTGCCATGATATCAAATTTACTTGTGGTGCTTTGCGCCAACCGCGAATCACAACCGGTGATCAATACCGGCAGTTTGTATTAAGTATGGCTGGGGGAGATAAAAAACAAATACCGCTGCGTGTTTCGTCAAGCCTATACAAGGAGCTAAACGCCTGGGCGCAGGATGATTTTCGCTCTCTGAACGGACAGATTGAATACCTATTGAGTGAATGTGTGCGGCAACGTAAAAAAAAGGGCCATCTTGATTTGAAAGAACTGGATAAACCTTTGGATATTGACCTGTAAACGGTTTTTGCTTTACAATACAAGAAAACCATTTGTTCATGCCAGAGTGTGTGATAAGCCACAAAACATGAGGCAACAGCAACAGTGTTTGCAACTGTTTTAATTGTAAAAAAATAAATTTTACAATGATGGCTTTTACAGGCTCTGGCATGAATGTGCTTGATGAAATGAAGGGTATCTTGGTGATACCATAAAGATTTGGACAGGATAAATGAAGAGCAATTTGCGCAAAAGAGAAAAACCTGTGCTTTTATCTTGACATAGGCATTAAAAAAGGGTAAGATAATTATGTTGCGCTGGGTGCGCCTTATTTTTTGTGCGTACAGAGTGTAGCACTATTCATCATATTTCATGAAAAGGAAAGGAGGAAATCCATGCCGACCTTTAACCAACTTGTCCGCAAAGGCCGTGAGGTGAGTGAGAAGAAGAGCACAGCTCCTGCTTTGAACAAAGGGTACAACTCTCATAGAAAAGTGTATACCGACCAAAGCGCTCCCCAAAAACGCGGTGTGTGCACAGCGGTACGTACCATGACCCCAAAGAAGCCGAACTCGGCTCTGCGTAAGGTTGCCCGTGTGCGTTTGTCGAACAATCTGGAAGTGTCCAGCTACATCCCCGGTGTGGGACACAACTTGCAAGAGCACTCCGTGGTTCTTATTCGCGGCGGACGTGTAAAAGACTTGCCTGGTGTGCGTTACCACATTATCCGTGGTACACTGGATACCCAAGGCGTAAGCGGACGTATGCAAAGCCGTTCAAAATACGGTGCAAAGCGTCCAAAAGCCGCCAAATCCTAAAGGTCCAAAGCGATTGAATCATCATTTTGCCCATTGGTATACGGGTTTATATAAAGACTTAGCACTTTACAAGCCCCTTGCCTTAGCAAAACGAAAGTTCAATATCTTTCGAGTACCTGTGATTTCATTTTAGGCAAAATTGCCGCTTATGAAGGAGGGAAGCAAAAATGCCAAGAAGAGGAAATGTTCCAAAGCGTGAAGTGCTGGCAGATCCTATTTACAATTCAACCATGGTTACACGCCTAATCAACAGCATCATGTATGATGGCAAAAAAGGCGTTGCACAAAAAATTGTGTATGAAGCATTTGAAATTGTGCAAGAAAAAACCGGCAATGATCCGCTGGAAACGTTTGAAAAAGCTCTGGAAAACATCATGCCTTCACTAGAAGTTAAGGCACGTCGTGTGGGTGGTTCCACCTACCAAGTGCCGCTGGAAGTGCGTCCGGAGCGTCGTGAAACACTGGGCCTGCGTTGGCTCACAAATTACTCTCGTTCTCGTAACGAGCGCACCATGCGTCAGCGTTTGGCTGGCGAAATTATGGATGCGGCCTCGGGCACCGGTAACGCTGTTAAGAAGCGTGAAGATACCCACAAAATGGCCGACGCCAACCGTGCATTTGCACATTACCGCTACTAATATCAGTGACATAAGGAGTTCCTATGCCAAGAGAAGTATCTCTGGAGATGACGAGGAACATCGGAATCATGGCTCACATCGATGCCGGCAAAACCACCACCACCGAGCGTATCCTGTTTTATACAGGTATCAACCACAAGCTTGGTGAGGTGCATGACGGTGCAGCTACGATGGACTGGATGGAACAAGAGCAAGAACGTGGCATTACAATCACATCGGCTGCCACCACCTGCTTTTGGACACATTCAGAATTGAGCGAAGATCCAAACAAAGCTAAAAAAGCTCGTCATCGTATCAACATCATCGACACCCCCGGACACGTGGACTTCACCGTAGAGGTGGAGCGTAGCTTGCGTGTGCTTGACGGTAGTGTTACGGTTTTAGCTGCCAAAGGTGGCGTAGAGCCGCAAAGTGAGACCGTGTGGCGCCAAGCCAACAAATACAATGTACCGCGCATGGTATACGTCAACAAGATGGATATCATGGGTGCCGATTTCTACAACGTCATCCAAATGATGATAGATCGTCTTAAATGCGTGCCGGTGCCCATCCAGCTGCCCATTGGCCAGGAGGACACTTTCCGTGGCATCATTGACCTTGTAAACATGAAAGCCATCGTCTTTTATGATGATCTTGGCAAAGACGTTCGCGAGGAAGACATCCCCGAGGATATGAAAGAGCAAGCTCAGAAATATCATGACGAGATGATTGAAGCTGTGGCCACATACGACGAGGCTTTGATGGAAAAATACCTGGAGGGCGAGGAGATTTCGATTCCCGAGCTCAAAACTGCATTGCGTAAATCCACCATTGCCAACGAAGTGGTGCCTGTTATCTGTGGCACTTCTTACAAAAACAAAGGTGTGCAGCTTTTGCTCGACGCAGTGATTGACTACATGCCTGCGCCTACAGATATTGAAGACATGAAGGGGATCAACCCCGACACCGATGAAGAGGAAAGCCGTCCGTCAAACGACGAAGCACCTTTCTCTGCGTTGGCCTTCAAAATCGCCACCGACCCCTATGTGGGTAAACTTTGCTATTTCCGGGTATATTCGGGCATTGCGAAAGCAGGTGGCCCATGCTACAACTCTGTAAAGCAAAACACAGAACGCCTTGGCCGCATTTTGCAGATGCATGCAAACTCTCGTCAAGATATTGATCAATGTTTTGCAGGCGATATCGCTGCAGCAGTAGGCCTAAAAAACACCACAACTGGCGACACCTTGTGTGATGCCAAACACCCAATCATCTTGGAAAGCATGGATTTCCCAGAGCCTGTTATTCGTGTGGCCATTGAGCCAAAAACAAAGGCCGGCCAAGAAAAAATGGGCATTGCCCTTGCAAAACTAGCAGAGGAAGATCCCACTTTCCGCACTTATACAGATGAGGAAACTGGCCAAACCATCATTGCAGGTATGGGCGAGCTTCATCTTGAAATCATTGTGGATCGTCTTTTGCGTGAATTCAAGGTGGAGGCAAATGTGGGTGCGCCTCAGGTGGCATACCGCGAAACAATTCGCAGAGAATCGTCCACCGACACAAAATATGCCCGTCAGTCTGGCGGTCGCGGCCAATACGGTCACGTTAAAATTCGCATGGAACCAAACGAGATGGGCAAAGGCTACGAATTTGTAAACGCCATTGTAGGTGGCGCTATTCCAAAAGAGTATATTGGTCCTGTGGACCAAGGTATTCAGGGCGCTATGCAAACCGGTATTTTAGCTGGCTACCCTGTGGTAGACGTGAAAGTAACCTTGTATGATGGATCTTACCATGAGGTGGACTCCTCTGAGATGGCCTTTAAAATTGCCGGTTCGATGGCATTTAAAGATGCCATGAAAAAGGCAGACCCCGTTATCTTGGAACCCATCATGAAAATTGCTGTTATTGTGCCGGAAGAGTATACCGGCGACGTCATTGGTGACCTCAACAGTCGTCGTGCCCAAATTCAAGGCATGGAGATTGTAGGTGGCGTGCAGCAGGTGAACTCGCATGTGCCGCTTTCGAACATGTTTGGTTATGCCACCGATTTGCGTAGTAAAACGCAAGGTCGTGGCCAATATTCAATGGAACCCAGCCATTACGCAGAAGTGCCTAAAAGCATTGCTGAAGGCATTTTGGCTGGCCGTGCCAAAGGTAGTGAAGGCTAAACATCAAGAAATTTGTCAAAACCTTTACAAAAGTGCTTGATTTTTATGAAATTTTTTAGTAAAATGCAGGTGTGAACGCTTGTAATTAGAATGGAGGCTTAATAGAACCATGGGAAAAGAAAAATTTGATCGTTCGAAACCCCATATTAACATCGGTACCATCGGCCACGTTGACCACGGCAAAACCACGCTCACTGCTGCCATCACAAAAGTGTTGGCCCTTAAAGGCGAAGCTGAGTTTGTAGACTATGCCAACATCGACAAAGCACCGGAAGAGCGCGAGCGCGGTATTACCATCAACACCGCTCACGTTGAGTATCAAACCGAAGCACGTCACTATGCCCATGTGGATTGCCCTGGCCATGCTGACTATGTAAAAAACATGATTACTGGTGCTGCCCAAATGGATGGTGCTATCTTGGTTGTATCGGCTGCTGACGGCCCGATGCCCCAAACCCGTGAACACATCGTGCTTGCTCGCCAGGTAGGCGTGCCTTACATCGTTGTGTACATGAACAAAGTTGACCAAGTGGATGACCCAGAGCTGCTAGAGCTTGTGGAAATGGAAATCCGCGACTTGCTTTCCACCTATGACTTCCCGGGCGATGACACCCCAATTGTTAAAGGCAGTGGTTTGCAAGCTCTTGAAAGTGATTCAAAAGACGCAGATGCTCCCGAGTATGCTTCCATCATCGAATTGATGAATGAAGTAGATGCTTACATCCCAACTCCTGAGCGTAAAGAAGACCTGCCGTTCCTCATGCCTGTTGAGGATACCATGACCATCACCGGCCGTGGCACTGTTGCCACCGGACGTGTAGAGCGTGGTACCGTTAAAGTTGGCGAAGAGGTGGAACTTGTTGGTCTTACCCCGCTGGACGAAGCAGTGCCCAAAACCACTGTTACCGGCCTTGAAATGTTCCGCAAAACATTGGACGATGCCCGTGCAGGCGACAACGTTGGCGCTTTGCTTCGCGGTGTTTCCCGTGACGAAATTGAGCGTGGCCAAGTGCTTGCCAAACCCGGCAGCATCAAACCTCACCTCAAATTTAAAGGCCAAGTGTATGTGTTGAAAAAAGACGAAGGTGGTCGTCACACCGCTTTCTTCAACAATTACCGTCCTCAGTTCTATTTCCGCACAACAGACGTAACTGGTGTTATCACTCTGCCTGAAGGTGTAGAGATGGTTATGCCTGGCGATAATGTTGTTATGGATGTAGAGCTTATTACCCCAATTGCTATCGAAAAAGAGCTGCGTTTTGCTATCCGTGAGGGTGGCCGCACCGTTGGCTCGGGAGTTGTGGTTGAAGTAGCAGAATAATTTCTGAATAAGCTTCAAAGAGGGCCTCTTTTAAAGGGGCTCTCTTTTTTGCGTTTCAAACAATTTTCTGATATACTAAATATTATAAGGACCATTGAACTGTGTCTTGCACAAATGGGTAGAAAAATAATAAGTGTAAATAATAAAGGAGCCTTGTATGGAAATTATTATTTGTGTTATTTGTATTCTTCCTGGATATATCATAGGGGGCGTGCTTTTATCAGGGCGTGGGGCCTTTTTAATTTCAGGCTTTAACACACTACCTAAACAAGAACAACAGAAGTGGAATCAAGTTACAATGTGTCGGTTTGTGGGAATTCTTCTTCTTACGTTTATGTTTTTGCTTACAGCATCGATAGCGGTTCTTTTGTTTTTAGGCAGCTTTGTGTTGTTTATCATTGGTATGGTGGTGGCCACACTTGAAATTTTATTGGGTATAGTTTATCTTAATAAAAGTAGCCGTTTTAAAAATGTATAGCCTTTTAGTGTATCTGCATTAAAGTGATGTATCTTTTTACTTTTGTTGTTTTAGAAATATATTGAGATTGTTTTGAAGGGGGCAGATGAATTTGAACCATCAGATTGTTTTGGTGATTGATTTTGGAGGCCAATATAATCAACTTATCGCACGTAGAGTGCGCGAATGTGGCGTGTATTGTGAGGTGAAACCATGCACTACACCACTAGAAGAACTGAAGGCGATAAACCCCATTGGCTTTATTTTTACCGGTGGGCCGGCAAGTGTGTATGATGACAATGCCCCAAAAATTGATGCCGAAATATTTGAGCTTGGTATCCCAGTGCTTGGCATTTGTTATGGATGCCAATTGATGGCACAAGCACTTGGTGGTAGTGTTGTGGCAGCAACCGATGACACGGCACGAGAATACGGAAAAACAGACACCTTCTTTGAGGTGTCTAGCAAGCTGTTTAAGGGTTTACCAAGCAATGGCATCACTTGGATGAGCCATGGTGATTACATGGAGCGTGTGCCGAATGGTTTTGCCTTGATGGCCCATAGTAGCGCTTGCCCCAATGTGGCTATTGCTGATGAAGCACGCGGGTTTTACGGTGTGCAGTATCACCCAGAAGTAAATCATACCGAAAATGGTGTTGCAATGATTCGGAATTTTTTATACGAAGTGTGTAATGCCAAAGGCGATTGGACCATGGGTGACTATTTAAAAGATGTGATTGCTGATATCCGCACAAAAGTGGGCGATGGTAAAGTGTTATTGGCCTTATCCGGTGGGGTAGACTCCTCGGTGTGTGCAGGGCTTCTTGCAGAGGCAGTTGGAAAGCAATTGACCTGTGTGTTTGTAGATCATGGGCTTATGCGCAAAGACGAAGGCGATGAGGTGGAAGCTGCCTTTGCCAAATGGGATATGAATTTTATCCGCGTGAACGCAGAAGAACGTTTTTTGGGCAAATTGGCCGGTGTTTCTGACCCTGAAACCAAACGCAAAATCATTGGAGAAGAGTTTATCCGTGTGTTTGAAGAAGAATCAAAAAAAATTGGCACAGTTGATTTTCTGGCACAAGGAACCATTTATCCAGACGTTATTGAGTCAGGGGCAGGGGATGCGGCTGTTATTAAAAGCCACCACAATGTGGGTGGTCTACCCGATTTTGTGGATTTTAAAGAAATCATCGAACCTTTGCGCCTGCTTTTTAAAGATGAAGTACGAAATTTGGGCAGGGAAGTGAGCCTTTCAGAAACATTAGTGATGCGCCAGCCGTTTCCGGGTCCTGGGCTTGCCATTCGTGTAATAGGCGAGTTGACCAAAGCAAAACTGGATACTTTGCGCGAGGCCGATTATATCTACCGTACAGAGCTTGCCAAGGCTGGCGAAGCTGAAAAGATTAACCAATATTTTGCTGTGCTTACAAACACACGTTCGGTGGGTGTGATGGGTGATGGACGCAGTTACGATTATACGTTGGCATTGCGTGCTGTTACTACCTCTGACTTTATGACGGCTGATTGGGCCAGAATCCCATACGATGTACTTGACAAAATATCGATACGGATTGTGAACGAAGTGCCAGGTATTAATCGCATTGTATATGATATCACAAGCAAGCCACCAGCCACAATAGAGTGGGAATGACATTTTGAAGCGGGGAAACCCAGTAACCATGCGGGTTTAAGCGGTTTTTATACCGCCTTTGGCAACAAAATGGCAACATAAATTATAAAAGATAAAAACAGCTAACTGATTTTTTGGGAATCGGTTAGCTGTTTTTTTGTTTGCATGAAAGTCGATAAATCAATTCTAGTTTTTTTACAACCGCAATTTTCATAGGCAATATTGAGTTAATCAGGTTTAATGTCCTCGCTGAATGCTTCAATCAGCATATCACTCAAAGCCTTTGAAGGGGTAACTTTATGCCACTGCCCGGAGGTATCAAGTTTAGGATAGTTATACCTCCACTGGTCATATTCTTCCTTGGTAATTTGTTCATCCTTAAATTTTTTTGAAACCTCATTCCATGAAGAGAACATATCGAACATGGCCGGGTATTGACGACCTACTTTACTTAAACGTAAGCAAATTTCTCCATCAAGTTCGCCAATGCGCAATCCGTAAATATCCTCAAGAGCGAATAGCGTGTGCATCAACCCTGTGTAGCTTTCGATATTCGGAACATCTAACGCTTGCGGCGAGACATCCAAGGATTCAGCCATTGCTGCAATGACATTTTCTTTCGGAGTGCGCTTGCCACGCTCGTATTGTGAGATACGAACATCGGCCGCTTTTTCATCAAAGCCGATAGACATACCAAAATATTTCATGGTCATGCCCTTTAAGTTGCGTAGGAAATTTATTCTTTCGCCGATTGCCATTGAAAATTCACCTCTTAGTATCGTAATTTCCATTAGTGTAACATATTTGTTTAGGAAAATCAAGATAATTAAAATAAAAAAGTTTCAAATTGGTGTTGACAAATACTATTCTATGCAGTATAATCGTAAATTACTATACTAATTTGTTTTTGTTTAGCTTGCTTTGCAGTACAAATTAGTATAACACAATTGAATGACCGTCCAAACAGCTAACCGTATCAGGGAAGCAAGCCAAGACCTCACCTTGTGAGTGAGCTTGCCAAGAGCGGAAATACGAGAAAGTGCCGAGCAGGGTAACTTCTTAGGAAACTGTTTTGGGTAGAACGGCAACTGCATTGGCGTGAACTTGCCCCAAAAAAGTACTGTCAACAAACTACTTACCCATTATTAGGAGGAATATGATGTCAAAAAATGCTTTTATGAGAGCCGAAGAGGTTGCACAAGAACTGGGTGTATCCCAATCATTCGCCTATAAGGTAATCCAACAACTCAACGCCGAGTTAAAGGCACAAGGCTACATGACAATTGCAGGGCGTGTCAACAAAGAATACTTTTTAGAAAAGCTCTGCTACAAAAAGGAGGTCAAATAATGGCGATTTACAAAGAAGAAGGAAAGGGTACGTGGCGTGTTATTTATCGCTACACCGATTGGACAGGCGAGAAAAAGCAAACCAGTAAGAGAGGTTTTGAAACGAAGCGAGAAGCACAGGCATGGGAGCGCGAGCAACAGCAGAAAATTATGTCCGATTTAGATATGACCTTTGCCGCTTTTGTCGAGAATTATGCAGCCGACCTCAAAAGTCGCTTGCGTGAGAACACTTGGCGCACCAAAGAATATATCATCCGTGACAAGTTGCTCCCTTACTTTGGCAAAAAGCGTATGAATGAAATCACCGCCAAAGATGTCATCACTTGGCAAAATAAGATGATTGACTATCGTAGCGAGGATGGTGAGTCGTATTCCCCGGTATATCTCAAGACCCTGCACAACCAACTAAGTGCCATTATGAACCATGCAATCA
>CAYJJK010000025.1:0-27543 GCA_964370445.1 uncultured Oscillospiraceae bacterium
AGCATCTTTTGCATCTGCGCCACATCCACAATGTCTGGATAACTCGGGAACATAACGGTATACAGCTCTCTGGTTTTCACATAGTCCACCTCCTTTTTTAGCAGGGCGGGCGTGGGCAGCCCTGCTATGTACGCTGGAGGCTTTGAAGGTGAACGGATAATCCACAATATAGCCGGGCAAACAGGTTTCAGAATTGGCGGGTACAGCGAGGCATGCCTTTTTCAATCACTCCGTTTGCCCGGCTAGATAGTTTCTCATATGGCCCTATTTGTCCTCGACACCCCGGGCCGCTGCGGGAAGTCATCAGGCGGCTGTTTGCGAGACAGCACCACGGGAATTTCACCCCTCCGAGGTTCTCTCCAAGCTGCCCCCATCTGTTGCGACGGTTTTTCACCCTAAAGGGTACTTTCACGCTCGACTGCATGGCTGGGCAGGAGTATCGCCCCATTGCCTGTCGTGGCCGCACCGGTGGCAACCCGGTTTTGTAGTCTGCTGTTTGACGCTCGTCCGCTTCCTGCGGCATCGTGGCGCAGCCTCTACTGTGGCTTATGCGTTGGCAAAAGCAATGGGAATGTGCCTGATGAATGGGTATTCAGTTGTCATTTTTTGCGTTGCTTACAAAAAGTCCACCTCCCTTTCGGCATAGCAGGTGCTGATGAGCCCGCTATGTAACCCGAAAAAAGAAGGTGGACTGGTTTTATGTTTATGCTTTTTTAAGTTTGTGGTATAATTCTACAATCAGTAGTCTGTTCAGCTATTGGTGATATACTATATTATACGGGCCGGTTGAGACATAGTGAATGCAATATAGGTAAAATATTTATTTGATTTATCTATTGTAGAATCGGAGATGACATGGACACCTCTCATATACACGAAAAAAACGGGCCGTTATGCTACGGCTATCTCAGCGGTGATAAAATCGGCTTCAAGGTGGCGTTTGATTTCATCGGTACGTTGTGCTTTGAAAACCCGATTGGCAAAAACCTCATTGACTTCGCCTGGATTGACCCGGAGTTTATCGAGACCATATTTGGGTATACTTCTGCAGTGTATGAGCAGCTTCGCGAAAAAAGCCAGGAGTATGAGGCGCTTGCAGATGGTATGGTCGACTTTATAAATCGCCGTTATATGCACATAAATACCTATCTCTCCATGTATCTGTTCGCCCTCATCGAGTATTTCCTGGAAGGTCGTGCCGATGGTCGGGTCTTATCCAACATAACCATAGAGGGTTTTAAGGGGAATGAGCGATATTATACCGAAGATGCCGGCATTATCGATATGTTTATGCAGAGCATTACCGAACGGCAGGCCATGGTGGCACAAACCTTGAGCTGGGTTTTGAGTGATGAAGACAAATCACAGAAAACAGCACTCGCCCGGTTCTATGAGTATGAGCGTACCGACCCCTTATTCCGGAAGCTGTGGCATTCTCGCTTCGAGGTTTCTTTTGGGATACTATCAGATGACACAACGGATGTAGTTCAGTTTTCCACTCTTTCGAGCATAGATGACATGCTGCGCTACGAGTTGGTGCAGACACTCATAAATGATGTGCACTATAAGCACTGCCAAAACTGTGGCAAGCTGTTTATCCCCACAGGGCGGGTGGACAGCCTGTACTGCGACCGCATTATGCCCGGCCAGGAGAAGCCCTGCAAACAGATCGGCGCAAACCTTGTAGCCAAAAAGAAAACGGAACAAAATCCCGCGCTAAAGCTCTATCGGCAGGCATATCATCGCCTGAGCAAGCGCGTGGAGTTTGGCTATATGGAGTTGAAGGAATTTGCCGAATGGAAAGAGCAGGCTGTTCCAAAGAGGGAGCAGTGCCTTAGCGGGGAGCTTGCGCTGGAGGAGTTTACATTGTGGATTGATGAGACGAGCCGGCAGAGGTAAGGATGATTTTTAGGACATATTGTGGTCTCTTTTGGTGATGTGTTTCGGCAACCCCATTTTACAATTGGCCTCAATATGTCTTTTATTATTTTGTGTAGGCGGAATATGTTTGCAACACCCTGCTCGGAAATTTTCCAATATTTCCAAAAATGCTTGACTTGCGAGCGTCCATGAAATATAATATGGAATATATAAATATTTCCAAAAATCGAAATTAGCGGTGGGAGGTGGTCAGCGTGTTAAAAAAACGCATAGACGAAATCGCTTGGCTTGAGCCCGGCATTAATCTATCAAAATATGAAAACCGAATAGCAGAGGGCGTCCAATATTATGATCAAGCATCTTTTGAGGCCGATTATGGCTATGGGCAAGAGCATAACAATGACATCAGCGCTGCGGGAAACAAAATAGCTGCTTTAAGTTCTGCCACCAATGCTTCCGCGGCGACAGTAAAAGAAGGCGACATTGTTATTAGCAGCGGGGCATCCTTGTCGGCCATTGTTGGCAAAGCAAACGCAGGCAAGGTGCTTTCCAACAACTTTATCAAAGCCACGCTAAACACTAAATTGTTGGATAAGCGCTATTTTTTGTATATATTCAATGCAAATAACGCTATTCAAAGGCAAAAATCACGAGGAATGCAGGGAACAACTGCTGTACAAAGAATAACGCTTAAAACGCTTGGCGAAATGTCGATACCTGTCGCCCCGCTATCAAAACAGAAAAAAATCGGCGAAATCTATTCGGAGTCCATAAAACTGCAAAATAGATTAACCCATTACGCTAGTTTGATAGAGGTATTCACTTGTGCCATGCTAGAAGAAACCACGAAGGAGGATTAAAGCTTGAAAAATCAATCGGAGCTGGATTTTGAGCGCGAAGTTGTTGATTATCTCACCCAAATAGGCGGAGTGAAGCAGTGGGTATATAGACAAGATATAAAAACCACCGAACAGCTTTGGGAAAATTTCAAAATCATTTTAGAAAAAAACAACCAAGCGCGTTTGAATACGCCCCTATCTGTTACGGAGTTTAATCAGGTTAAAAGGGTGATAACAAATATTGCAACGCCCTACAAAGCAGGTCAGTTTCTGTACGGTGTCAATGGCGTATCGGAAATTGAGGTTGACCTTGATAACGGAAAACACGTTTTTTTAACGGTATTTGACCAAGCGCAGGTTGGCGGGGGCACTACGGTTTACCAAGTGGTGAATCAAATTGCGCGCACCAAAATAATTGATGGAAAACCAAACCGCAGGTTTGATATTACACTGCTTATCAATGGGCTTCCCATTATTCAAATAGAACTGAAAAAAGCCTTGCACAGCACAACAGAATCGTTAAACCAAATGGAACAGTATATAGCCGAAAAACAGTATAGCGGAATATTCTCGACACTGCAAATTCTAATTGCAATGACGCCCTATGATATACGTTATATGGCAAACACTACGCTGGAAAGCTTCAACCGTGCGTTCGCTTTTAGCTGGCAGCATGAAAGCGATTCTATGCCTGTGCGTTCTTGGAAATCATTCGCCGATAAGGTTCTTTCTATTCCCATGGCGCACGATTTGGCGACCCGATATATGGTACTTGACGGCACCAAGAATAAAGAAAGCATAAAAGTGATGCGCCCGTATCAAGTGTACGCCACACAAAGAGTGCTTGAAAAAGTGCGAAAGTTCGATTTTAGTTATGACCACGGCAAACTTGGTTATATATGGCACACAACCGGCAGTGGCAAGACCATCACAAGTTTCAAAACTGCGTGGCTTGCAAGCAGAATGTCGAATGTAGATAAAGTAATATTTCTGGTTGATCGTATTGCTCTTACTAATCAAACGGCAGACGCATACAAAGCCTATGACCCTGTGGCGGGCTTTGAAGGTAAAACGGGCGTAGTAAACGATACAGCAAACATATCTGATCTGCATAAAAAGTTGACGAAAAAAAGTGATAAGAATATCATTGTGACAAGCATCCAGAAGATGTCGCGCTATGTTTCGGGGAAAACATTCAAAAAGCTGGATGACCGCATCTTGTTCATCGTGGATGAGGCCCACCGCTCCACTGGCGACGGATCGGACGAAAAAGGCATGCTCGAAAGCATCCGGCAAGCGCTGCCCTCCTCCGCCTGGATCGGCTACACAGGCACGCCGAAGTTCCCGGAGACATACGAAATATTTGGCGATTTGCTGCATGCGTATACCATTAAAGAAGCCATCGCAGATAAAAATGTGCTGGGCTTTAATGTGGAGTTCAAGGAAACGATTACCGCTCCGGAAAACCCCACAGAAGAAGATATTGACGACCAAATTCGCGGCAGTGTATATGACAATAGCCCCGAGCATGTAAATTTAGTTGTTAAAGACGTTTTAGACAATTGGGAAACGCGCTCGAACAATCGTAAATATAATGCCCTGTTTACGGTTCATGTTGGTGGCATGAAGCCAAGCACGCCGCGCGCGATGGAGTATTATGACGCCTTTGTGCGTGAAAACGAAAAAAGGCCGCCAGAGCAAAAACTTAAAATTGCCGTCAGCTTCTCTGCAGATACATCGAACGGGGAGCATCAACGCAAAACAAACGAAAACCTGCACAGGGCAATTTTGGCATACAATAAAACATTTGGCACACGCTTTGATATGTCTTTTGTGAGGGCATACACCGAAGATGTGACTAGCCGGCTGAATAAAACAGCCGATGACAGTAACTATTTGGATTTGCTGATTGTTGTGGATCAGCTTTTAACCGGGTTCGACGCCCCGGAACTGAACACCCTATACATTGACCGCACACTGAAGCACGGGAATCTTATTCAGGCATATTCAAGAACCAACAGGGTGCATAATTTGGTTGATAAACCTTGGGGCAATATCGTAAACTACCGTTGGCCTGCCCAAAATGAACTTGAAATGAACCGCGCGTTTGCGGTGTATTCTAACAGGGATTCGGCAGCCGTTCAGATTGGACTATTAGAAGATTTGAAAAAGGACAATGAGGAGTCGGGTATTATCTCCAAACCCTTTAGCACGGTGGAATCCGAGATGAAAGACGTTATTCAAAATCTCTCGTCTTTAACCGAAAATTTTATTAAACTACCCGCCAGTGAAAAAGCCCAAGACGAATTGTTTGAAGCACTGAGGGAATATAACCTTTTGCTAAGCCAGCTGAAACAGCACACGGTGGATGACACGGGTGAGCCCGTATCTGCCTATGACAATCCCGAAGAATTTTACGCACGACTTGGCATCACGGAAGAGCAGGAAATAATATTAACTACTGTGATAGCGGGTGAGTTAAGGGAGCGTAGAGCAAAGCGGGACGACATTGATATTTCTGCTGTGAACCTGGAAATGGTGCATATCCACGATGTTAAAATCAATTATGATTATCTGATTGATTTGATTGCCCGAATGGCCGACGAAGTGCATGCCAATGAGATGCAAAAGGCCGGCGGCACGCGTGATGATATTAACCAGGAAATTGCAAAATCAGACAACGAAAAAGAGAAAACGAAAGTGAGAAAATTTGTAGACAAGATTTTCTCGAAAGAATTTGTTTTTGACGCATACCCCGCCCCGAGGGATGTGGAAAAAATGAACGAGGCGATGGATAGGGCGCAAAGAGATAGCAACATCCAGTTGGTTACGGCGTTTATACGCACTTGGGGTATAGACAACAGCACAAGCCCGAAAGCGCTGGAGCGACTTGTTCAAAAGCACCGCCCAGGGCAAGAGGATATGGACAAGCAAGGGGAACTGACGGAGATAATGAACAACGCCCGAACCGATTATAAGGAAATCGCCTCCAAAGAAATTGCCGAACTATCATGGGTGCGTTATAGAATTGAGTTCCGCAGGGCGTTTTATGAGATGGCAGACGAGATTAAAAAGGGGGAATAACTCATATATGGCCGAAAGCAAATTGAAAGAAAAAGTAGTATGTGCAGAAATTGCACATACCACCAGGCACGGGGCGATTCACGGGAAAGCACAGGCGAAAACAGTAACCTACTATACGGTGCTGGATGGCCCCGGAAAAATAAGCCATAAAATGCTTGGAGGAAAACAGGAATGAGTGATAATGCACCAAGCACACCGCGCTTACGGTTTCGGGGGTTTACTGACGCTTGGGAACAGCGGAAAATAGAAAACTGCTTTACCGAGAGGAATGAGCGGTCAAGCATTGGCGAATTGATTAGCGTTACGATGAACTCCGGCGTAATGAAAGCATCGGACTTAGGAAGGCACAATACGTCAAGTGATGATAAGTCAAATTATAAAAGGGTTGAGGTCGGCGATATCGCATATAACTCAATGCGAATGTGGCAAGGTGCAAGTGGATACTCGCAATATAGTGGTATTTTAAGCCCGGCATACACAGTTATCACGCCGAATGATGCCACCTATTCGCCGTTTTTTTCATATCTCTTTAAGCGCCCAGATATGATTCACACGTTCCAAATACGTTCGCAGGGTTTGACCTCGGATACATGGAATTTGAAATGGCCTGCATTAAGCGCAATTACAGCGACAGTACCGACTTTTGAAGAACAGGAAAAAATCAGCGGCTTCTTCGCCACCCTCGACCGTCTCATCACCCTTCATCAGCGTGAGTTGGATTTGCAAAAGAAATTGAAGCAAAGCCTGCTTCAAAAAATGTTCCCCAAAAATGGAGAGAGCAAACCCGAAATTCGTTTTGCGGGGTTTACTGACGCTTGGGAACAGCGGAAGTTAAATAATTATTTGAAAACTTCAAATCAGAAAAACAAAGAAGAAAAGTATTCAAAAAAAGATGTTTTATCCGTTTCTGGTGATTTTGGAATTGTAAATCAAATTGAATTTCAAGGGCGGTCATTTGCCGGGGTTTCCGTTGCGACTTATGGGATCGTTGAAACCAATGACATTGTTTATACTAAGAGCCCGCTAAAAGCTAATCCATACGGAATTATTAAGACAAACTCAGGAAAACCCGGAATAGTTTCAACCCTATATGCTATTTATACTGTAAAAGGTAATGTGGCGGCAAAATTTGTAGAATATTATTTTGAAGATGATTTACGATTAAACATGTACTTAAAGCCCCTTGTTAATAAAGGAGCAAAAAACGATATGAAGGTTTCAGACGATAATGCTTTGAAAGGGGAAGTTATTTTCCCGACATGCCTTGATGAACAAATAAGAATAGCTGCTATTTTCCAGGAATTAGATCGCCTTATCACCCTTCATCAGCGTGAGTTAGAACAACTAAAATCCATCAAGCAATCACTTCTAAAACTAATGTTTGTATAGAAATCAAAAAAGGAGAGTACCTCATGAGCACTTCCGGCGAAATAACAAGCAAACTTTGGGAAATGGCCAACCGTTTGCGTGGCACCATGGATGCAAGTGAATATAAAAACTACATATTACCGTTTATGTTTTACCGTTATCTTTCGGAAAACCAGGACGAATACCTGCGCCAAAACCATTTGGATGACTTTTACACCGTGACAGACGAGGCCGAAAAAGAAGAATATCTGGAAGAAATTAGCAGAGGGCTGGGCTATGCCATTACGCCAGAATATACCTGGGGCAAATTGGTTGAGCGAATTGAAAGCCATAAAATCAAGGCCAGCGATTTCCAGGATATGTTCGATAGTTTCAATAAAAATGCAAACCGAAACCCTGTTGCGGCGCAGGACTTCGCGGATGTGTTTTCCGATGTAAATTTAGGCGATTCCCGGCTGGGGGCAAGCACCAACGAACGTGCGAAGGCGCTGAACGACATCGTGCTGTTAATCAATGATTTCACATTCAAAGACGACGCAGGGCACGATATTCTGGGTGATGTATATGAATATTTAATTGGGCAGTTTGCCGCCAACGCGGGGAAAAAGGGCGGAGAGTTCTATACACCACACGAAGTTAGCCAGGTGCTGGCCAAGCTGGTTACACTGGACGCAACAACAAAAAACGGCCAGTTCCGCGTGTATGATCCAGCCATGGGCTCGGGCTCGCTGCTGCTAACTGTGCAAAAAGAACTGCCTTACGGCAACACTGAAGGCAGTGTGGATTTTTATGGACAGGAACTAAACACGACAACGTATAATATCGCCCGCATGAATCTGATGATGCACGGTGTGAATTATCGCAATATGGAACTGCGGCGCGCCGACACCCTGGATGAAGACTGGCCGTTCGACCAGCGCGATGGAGTGCGTATCCCGCTAAAGTTTGACGGCGTGGTCGCAAACCCTCCTTATTCTCAAAATTGGGACACAAAGAACATCGACAGAGAAAAAGACGTGCGTTTTAAGGGTTATGGGGTGGCTCCCGCGTCTAAAGCCGACTATGCTTTTGTACTGCATGGACTGTACCATCTGGCCAATACCGGCACAATGGCAATCGTGTTGCCTCACGGTGTGTTGTTCCGAGGCGCAAGCGAAGGAAAAATTAGAAAAAACATCATTGATAACAATTTGCTCGACGCAGTTATTGGCCTGCCGGCAAACCTATTTTATGGCACAAGCATCCCTACTTGTGTGCTTGTATTCAAAGGCGCCATGGCCCGAAACACCAAAGATGTAATGATTATTGATGCTTCCGGTGATTTTGAAAAAGTAAAGAATCAAAACAAGCTAAGGCCACAGGATATAGATAGAATTGTAGAAACCTACGCCGCACGAAAAAACGTAGAAAAGTATGCTCACGCGGCAAGCCTGGATGAAATCATCGAGAACGACTATAACCTAAATATACCGCGATATGTAGATACATTTGAAGAAGAAGAAAGTATTCTTTTGCCCGAAATTGCGCAGGAACTGATAGCCGTAAAAGCTGAAATAGACAGCACGTCTGCCAATTTATTCAGCATGTTGGGCGAACTGGAGGGCACAACCGATGAAGCAAGCGCCGAACTGAAAAGTTTAATCAATTTACTGAAGAAGTAAGTGTTGTCTGTCTATTGGTGGGCCCCCAACCCATGTAGTACAATATTGAGCAACCAAGAGCCAAGAAGCTGCCTTCTTGGCTCTTTTTGCGCTCGCTTGGGAACAGCGCGAGTTTGCTGAAATAGTTTCTCGCGTTTCAATTATGAGTGCAAAAGAAACCAATCTTCCGCGTGTTGAATACGAGGATATTATTTCAAGTCGGGGGCAGCTTAACAAAAACATCTTTGAGAAGAGAAGTACCAAGGCGGGCATACTTTTTGAGCCGGGTGATATCCTTTTCGGCAAACTCCGTCCGTATCTGCAAAACTGGCTGCTACCTGATTTTTCAGGCGTTGCTGTAGGTGATTGGTGGGTTTTGCGTCCACAGGAAGCAAGTGAAGAATTCATTTATTCACTGATTCAAAGTCCGAAATATCAGACGGTTTCCAACCTCTCAACTGGCACAAAAATGCCGCGTTCAGATTGGAGTGTCGTATCAAGAACGACCTTTTCGATACCGAACGACTTTACCGAACAAAGCAAAATTGGAACGCTTTTCACTGCCCTCGACCGCCTTATCACCCTTCATCAGCGTGAGCCAAATACATAAAAAAGGAGCAAGCAAATGTTGATATCATCATCTGAGAATGAGTTGTTCAGCCAATACTACGCCCGCTGGGTAAAGACATATAAGGAGGGTGCAGTGCGAAAGGTCACCATGCAAAAGTATCGCATGACATTGCTTTGGGTAGAAAAGCTAATTCCGACTTTGCGCACAAGTGAGATGACACGTACGTGCTATCAACAGCTAATCAATGATTATGCCGAGTGTCATGAGCGACAAACCACGATGGATTTTCACCATCAGTTAAAGGGTGCAATCATTGATGCCGTAGACGAAGGTATGATTGACCGCGACCCTACACGCAAAGCCATTATTAAAGGTAAATCCCCACGCAAGAAAAAGCTAAAATATCTAAACCAGTTTGAGCTGCACACATTATTGTGTAGCATGGAGCTAACCCAGACTATTGACTGGAACTGGTTTTTACTCATCGTTGCAAAAACCGGTATGCGTTTTTCCGAAGCATTAGCCTTGACACCAAAAGACTTTGATTTTGCGCATCAATCGCTATCGATTAACAAAACATGGGATTACAAAGGCAGTGGCGGATTCCTTCCTACAAAGAATCAATCCTCTGTGCGGAAAATTCAAATTGATTGGCAAACGGTTATCCAGTTCTCTGAACTTGTAAAAAATTTGCCACCTGACGTTCCTATATTTGTAAATAGTACCGTTTTCAATTCAACCGTGAATGATATTCTCCGGCGGCATTGTGTCAAAGCAAAAGTGCCAGTTATATCAATTCATGGTCTTCGCCATACCCACGCCTCGCTTTTGCTTTTCGCAGGGGTATCAATAGCAAGTGTCGCCCGCAGATTGGGTCATGCCAGTATGACCACAACACAAAAAACTTACCTACATATCATCCACGAACTAGAAAATCAGGATGTTGAATTGATTATGCGATCCATATCGGGATTGAATTAAGCCGCGTCTAAAGGTGAAATTTGGCTCACGCTGATGAAGGGTGATAAGGCGGTCAAGAGTGGCGAAAAAGGAGCCAATCTGCTGTTGCTCGCTATTACAGGGGATCGGGATGCTCATTTCCATAACTTTGTTCTTGGAGATATTGTAGCGGGAAATCCCCTGTGCCAAGAACATGAATTTCTTTCGGATGGTCGATGACCTCAACATGAATGCCAGATAGTATGGGTCTATTTTTTCAGTAGGTCTATACCCAAAGCAAAAGCTGTTTAGGTACACATTTGGCGTATTATCAAGCCATATTGAGGACATTCCAACTTCTTCTGGTGTTTCCGATGACGTTGTGAAAAGCACATCGCCATACTTCACTTCACGCTGATTGGTGTCAATTTCAACGCTCTCTGTTCCGGCAACATCGGCAATAGGATTGGTAAAGACATTCATGTATGTGACAAACCTTGCATTGCCATGACCAAAATCCTCTTTGGTTTTCCCAGACAGTCCGGTGAACGTTTCACCAACATCCCCCAACCTCCGCTGTTCCCAAGCGTCATTTAGTTTAAGACTCAAATATGATAATACAACCAAGGGATTCCTCATCATTGCATGGCAAATCACTCTTGCAAGAGAATCACGTCATCATATAAGGCGCGGTGTCTGTCGTCCAAAATACGGTCTTCATGCAGATGGCCAAAATACCAGCGGCTATATTCCGTCTTGTCCATAATCTCTTGCAGAAATGTGTTGAGTTCCTGCTCGTCTTTGTGCTCTGGATGGAAAAGGCACATTAGGCTTTCCGGCGCCGCATGGGTGAGGATAGTATCTACTTTGAAACTGTGCTTTTGCAAGTTCTTCATAGCTTCTTCGCGTTCGGCGGCCGAGGGCATCTCCTGCGGCCACCAGCTGCGGCCCGCCAGGCGGTACTCTTTGTCGATGGAGTTGCCGCCGCCAAAGGTAAAGATACTTTGTTCGCCAAGTTGAAATATCTGGCCGCGCATAAGATGAATTATGCTGTCGCGGACGCGATGCACCTTGCCGCCGTTCCACTCTTCCACAGGCAGGGCATCCAAAATATCAAAGTTTTCGTGATTTCCGTCCACAAACAGAGTGGTAAAATTTTGCTCCGCGTAAAAATCCAAAACTGCTGTATCGTGTTTTCCACCATCCCACACACCGCCAAAATCTCCGCAGATGATCATATAGTCCTGTCGGGTGAGTTCGTCATGGATAGGGAAATGCCGCTGTAAAAACTTGTCTGTATCGAGTGTTCCGTGGGTGTCACCAGTTACAAAAATCATAAAATTCCTTTCATGCTAAACAAGATGATCCATACGGAAAACTTGTTATTCCGTTAGTTCTATTATATCATAGGCTTCTCTTGCCTGCCTTGTCACAACTTCCTCCGCCGCATTGCGGTAATTATTCATCAGCCCAACCCAACGCATTTGGTCGCGCGCCTTGAGTGCCTCATCGGTACCATCAGCCGCAGCATAGGCGGCAACAAGCTGCTCGACCTGCGTCATGCAGCGCTGTTCAATATCCCACAGATGCTCATACAGCGTGTCAGAGGTCAGTAAATTGACGTACAGCACACGCCGGTGCCGCTTGAGGTAGTCCAGCCGCATGCGGCCATATTTGCCAATAGGGTATTCCACGGTTGGTGCGCAAAGGTTGGGAATAAGATAGTCACCTGCTTTAGAATATTTACCGCCAAATTTTTCGAATATTGTCATCATAAAACACACCTCCTGTGCACATTGTACAAGTGAGGTGTGTTTGTGTCGATTGTGCGATTACTCAATTTAATACGATTTTTGTGGATTAAAATCTATTTGTGGTTCCATGCAAATATCAGCGAATAAAGGCATGCTTTTTTAGAGGCAAGCACACACATGCACTTCTACCGAGTACGGGTTTATACGCCGGCCTATTTCCTCAATTATCGTTTGTATTATGTGTGTATGCTCAACATTTTACATTTGTAATTTGTGATTAAGCGTGAGGTATAATAAGCATGGATTGGCGTGCCTTCCATGCTTATACCCATGCGGATTCCGCCGCTTTCCAGTTTTGTGGCAATTCCTTTTCAGAAATAATCGAATGCCACACTGGTTTCAGAAAAACATCCATCCCTTGCAGTACTTCGTCAAAGGAATATTCGGGAAGCTGTGCCCGTTTCAGAAATTGCCTCCACTGCACCTGCATTTCGTAATCCCAGCCCAATGAAGTTATTTTTTTAAGGCTATCTGCTTCATAGGGCGTTCCACGGTTTTTCAGCGTTTCAAAAAGGGCCTGCCGCAATCGCTCGCCTTCAAAATCAAAGGCGTTGCTAAGGTAGTAAATGTCGTAGAAATCTTTCATGCGGCTAGTCAGTTGCAGGCGCTGTAGTATAGCGTCAAATTTTTCGGCTATGGTGCTTTCCAGCGAATATGCTGTAACAAGCGGCGCTTGGAAATCATCAAGCTGCACGGGAATTACACGTTGCTCCGCTTTTGGCACAATTACATCTCCAATACCTATATCCACGCTAAATGGAGTCCGGGTGTTTTTGATATGGGCCACAACCTGGAGACTGACCCCTCGATATTTCCGCTGTGGTGAAATTTTCTCATATCCCCGTGATGTGAACGTGATAAAATCGTTGCCTGTATCCACCGCCAGAATATCATCAATCATACTCTTCATCTGGTTAATATCACCGGGCATCTGGCGGAGCAGGAAATCAATATCCACAGTCGCCCGACTCTCAAAGTTTGTCAGCGTATAGATGAAAAGGCCGCCTTTTAGAATCAGCTTGTCGACATGTGCGGATAAAGAGAGCCGCCGAAGAAATTCTTCCTGGCAGAATAGTTGTAAATGAAGCTGCAACGGCTTACCGCTTTTTTGCGCCTTATTTTTGAGCTTTGCCAGCACAGATGCACCTATATCCATTACAGCCACACGCCTATCCTTTCTTTTACTTTCTTGAGTACACGACGTTTTTCGGCGTATTCAAGTAGCTTGGTTATATTTTTCTTTGGGTCGGACACATACCCCTGAATTGCTTTGTTATATGTTTCCCGATCCATTTTATTATCGTATTTCAGGCATTCGCACATCAGCCGGTCACGATCGAATATCTTCATGCTGCAATCGGGATACTCCGCCACTGCTATGCCAAATGTCAGAAGATGCGGCTCCAAATAGAACGGCTGCACATAGGGATAATCCAGTTTGAATCGAGATTTGGACGTATTCTTATCAATCGCTATATCCCATGCCATAGGTGTACGGTTTGAATAACCATAATAAAAAAGCGCTGTGTTCATGCAAAGTACGCCGTCGGGGAAAAGCCGTGCAATCTGCGCTTCTTCACTCATTTGGGTAGAGGTGGACACCTGGTAATATCCCTGCTTGATGCGTTCAATCGACCCGGCCTTCGTAAGTTCTCTGATTTCATGTTTTTTTATTCCAGCAGCCAGCATATCCGATGTCTTTATGAGGCCGTTATGATTTTTCGCAAACTGACTGATTTTGGCTTTCAGCTCCATGTTTTCACCAACTTTCCGCTACAAATGTATTCGAGCGGCAAATTCGCCACAACAATAGTGTACCCTAACCCTGCATATTAATCAACACCAAAATTCCGCCCATGGATATTAAGAGCGGAATTTTGGTCATCTTTTGTTTATAGAAACCATTATTGCGCCAGCGCTTTTCTACAATGTACATCTTCGCCTTCAGGCTTCTATTGTCGAGAACTATATCCGCAAAACCGAGATTACTGTAATCATTTTGCGATTACAACCCGACAACTTATCGAAATTTCTTCCATATTTGAAAACCCTTCAATAACTTAATATGCTGTGCGGTCATTCGCCTGATTGCACGAAAATGCTCCGCGTTCAAGAATTCCACAAAGAATACCTTCGGCACCATGTTAGCGCGTCCTCTTCGGAAATGCTTAAGCCAGCCCCAGAGGCACCAATGGTTGATGGCCGTTTTGCAGTAGCCTGTGAAATCTGCAATCTGCCGCACTGTCAGCACATCGGGATAAGCGTCCAGGCGGCTTATGTAGTATTCGGTCATGTCCTCGCAAACCATGGGCAGCGCCACCTTGCCCATGCGAGTGCGCCCTTTTCCGTACCAACCGATGGGCGCCATATACCTCTCCGGGAAGATGGCTCGCTCCTCCAGATATTCTTTCACATCTGCCTTTTTGATTTGATAGCAGCGTGTCTTCTTGCCGCTGTTCTGGCAGGGCACCTTGCCGCTGCGCAAAAGCTGCAAGGCAGTTGTTTTGCTGATATGGCAAATACGGTAGAATTGCTCCTTGCTCATGATGTCGGGAAGCTCGTCCCAGTTCTCAATTTCATTTTTCACTATGAACACCTCGGTTCTTTTGTTTCGTCGGCAAAAGACCTGTCTGGTGTTCTATTTTATGATTAAAAAGGGCCTAAAAAGTTCTGCCCTGAGTTCTGCCCTAAAGGTCATTTTTTGGGTGCTTTTCATGGTTCATTCGAACCCATTGAAAAATCAGGGTTTTTGAGGGCTGTCCCTGCAAAGCCTTGTGGCGACTGGCTTTCGAGAGTTCGCTCAAGCAACCACAAGCCGCCCCAAAATGTTTCAAAGTGACCATAACACATATGACTCGAAATCAGGTTGCCTTCACGGGCACGTGGGTTCGAATCCCACCTTCTCCGCCAAAGCATCTAAGTAACATACTTAGATGCTTTTTTTATGGAATCATGAGTCCTTTTTCCAATGCCAAGGCCGAGGAAATTTTTGATGAATAATCCAAATGTGCGTAAATATTGGCCGTTGTAGAAAAATCCGAATGCCCGAGCCACTCTTGGATTTGCTTGAGTGGTACACCGTTTGCCAAAAGCAAGCTTGCACAACAATGCCGAAGATCATGGAAGCGCATCTTGGGCAAGCCATTTTGTTCCAAAAGCCGCGGGAAGCCCGTGGTAAGATAGCCCGGCTTGATGCGATCGCCCAGCTCGTTCACAAAAATGTACTCGTCGTAACGGTGGTTATAGCAATTTCCACAGAGCTGTTTGTAGGTCTCTTGCCTGAGTTTGGCCTCTTGAAAACGCTCTCGAAACTGGTTAATCAAAGGCAGGGTGCGCATACTGGAATGTGTCTTCGCTGAATCAAGCTCAAAAACCGTGTATTTGCCATCAATTCGCACTTCGGTAACGGTATGGTTGATGGTGAGTGTGCCTCTTTCAAAATCGAGAGCACTCCACTTGAGCCCAAGCACTTCACCACGGCGCAAGCCGTAAAAGGATGCCACCAGAACCGGGAGCTCTAAAAGTGTACCCTGTGTCGCACGAAATACTTCTTGCAATTCGTTTGCATTTAAGAATGTGGCTTTAAAATCATTCTTTTTCGGTCGTTCCACTTTCATCGCTACATTTTGCAAAAGCAAATCTGTCTTAACGGCGTATTTGAGCGCCTGATAGATAATCGCGTGGTATCGAATGACTGTATTCGATTTCACCTCTTTCAATTTCTCAACATAGAACGATTGAATGTGCCAAGCATCCAGTTCTCGCAAGCGGATTTTCTTCTTTCGGAAATAAGGCCCGATGGGGTTAATAACCATACCCTGGTACGAAGCGAAAGTGGTGGGTTTGATGCGCATGCGCACAATATCCAGCCAAAAATCCAGATAATCGGCAAAGAGCATGTCGGCACTGTAGCTTGATTCTTCCGGGATTTCAAACTCTGAGCGGATTTTGTAAAGTGCGGCCTCGGCTTTTTTCTTGTTTCCTTTTTCGCAAAGCCCAAGCGGAATCCAAGGTCTTTTTCGATTCCCCTCCTTGTCTTTGTAATTTAATACAGCATAATAATGTCCCTTTTTTACTTCAAGATGTCCGGCAATCATGAATAAACCTCCTTTGTGTTGAATGCCCGAACACCCTTATGTTGATGATTTAAGTATAGGCCGGATAGGAGGGGATTGCAAGGGTGTGATTTTGCAGTGTCACATTAAAAAGCTACCACCCACATTTCTCTAGGCTCCCCGTTGGTAAAACGATTCCGCCCTCCAAAGCCTCTGCCGAGGAAATCTTTGATGAAAAATCTAAATGTGCGTAAATATTGGCCGTTGTAGAAAAATCGGAGTGGCCAAGCCACTCTTGGATTTGCTTGAGAGGCACACCGTTTGCTAAAAGTAAACTTGCGCAGCTATGTCGTAAATCATGAAACCGCATTTTGGGCACACCGTTCTTTTCCAAAATCTTAGGGAACTGTGTGGTGAGGGTGTTCGGCAAAAGCCGTTTGCCCATTTCATCCACAAAAACATAGTCGAGGTACTGCTTGTCATAACTGTTTTTGCAAATACGCCGGTTTTGTGCTTGCCATTCTTTGGCCTGTAGAAAATATTCTTTAAATCGGCCAATTAAGGGGAGTGTGCGCAGGCCGGCTTTCGTTTTGGTGGCATCTTGCTCAATCACATTGCGCTTGCCATCGATATAAATACTCGTGACCGTGTGGCAAATGGTGAGGGTGTTTTTTTCAAAGTCGATGGCGCTCCATTTGAGGCCAACCACTTCGCCACGGCGCAAGCCGTAAAAGGCGGCCACCAAAACGGGAAGCTCCAGCGGGGTATTCGCCGTTGCATCGAACACGGTTTGCAATTCTTCCGCTGTCAAAAAGGTGGCCTTGAAATCGTTGAGTTTGGGCCTATCTACCTTTGAGGCCACGTTTTGCGCAACCATGTCTGTTTTAAAGGCATATTTCAAAGCCTGGTGTATGATGGCGTGGTAGCGAATGACCGTGGAGGGTTTTACTGTTTTCAGCTTTTCCATGTAAAAGGCTTGAATATGGCGGGCATGAAGCTCTTGCAAAGAAAGATGCAATGGCTCAAAATAGGGGATGATTACACTGTTGAGAGCGCTTTGATAGGCAGCATAGGTGGTGGGGCGCACACGTGCTTTGGCAATGTCAAGCCAGCAGAGGAGATAGTCCGTAAATGGCATGTCAGGGTAATAACCGTCTTTTAGAGGAATTTCATACCCGGCACGAATTTCGGCCAGCATCGCCTCGGCTCTGCGTTTGTTCCCTTTTTCGGGAAGGTGCAAGGGAATCCATGGGCGTTTGCGTTTGCCGCTGGGGTCTGTGTAACTCAGCACAGCATAGTAATTCCCCTTCTTTATTTCAAGATGTCCTGCTATCATTCAAAATGTCCTCCGGTTTTGTATTAGCACAAGGGTGGCCTGTGCCGAGCATATAGGAAATCACATGTACTTTTGGGATTTTGTATTGATTCCCGAGTTTTAGGGCGCGGATTTTTCCACTGTTGATGAGCGTATAGGCAAGTGGCCTGCTGATGCCGAGCATTTTTTGCAACTCGCGAACCGTTACAATATCGGGGTAGTCCGGAAAAATACAAGAATAAAGTGTCGCGATTTTATCTTTAGCCATAGGGTACCCTTTCTAAGCGCGTTTTTGTAGGAGGTAGTCATATCCCATCCCCATCTGGCAATGGCAGCACGGCTCTTTGATGGTTTGCATCGGGTCGGCACGGTGCAAAAGGGTGGATGAATTGTTAAGATAATCTTGCCGGCAACGAGGGCATAAGCAGAGGAGGAGAGGTGCGCTTCCAGTGCTTTTCTTTTTTCGGCCACGGTGCAGCGAAAGCAAGCGGTTGAGCTTTGGGATGTGTGCGCCTTTGTGCAGTGTACCGATGGGTGAAGCAGACAGCATAGAGGTGTTCACTTGTTCTATCTGTTTTGCCAAAATAACAGAACCTTGAGCGAGGCCAAAATCTTTGCCGTGCAGAACCAGTGTGGGAGACTTGGTTTTTGGGAGGATTTTTGTGATGAAGGCAACGCCCACTGTGTGCTCTTTCTGGTTTTCCAAAATCAAAACAGGGTGCATGGGGGAAAATTTGTTTTTTGTGTCTATGGGGCAAAGGTAGATTTCGCCGCGTTTTGCAGGGCTCACTTTCATATGTTTGTCCTTTCGAGGGCCTTGCGGTGTTTTGAGCAAGGATTCTTTTAGTTGGTGTAGTATTTTCACTTTTTGTTTATGAACGGCAGAATGGGACAAAGCCAGGGCATCGGCCACTTCGCGCTCGGTTTTGCCGTTTAGATACAATTCGCAGATTAAAAAGCGCTCTTGGAAAGAGAGCCCGGCCAGCGCTTGATATAGCCGCCATTGTAGGTCATCTTCCTCCACGTATTTCTCAGGCGAGGGGCCGGACGAAATAAATTGTTCCCTGTTTTCAAGGCACTTCTCAAGCGAGGTTTCGCGCTTACGGCATGCTTGCCTTTGTTTGTGTTCCCGCCAAAGCGAGCGACGGTAGGCTTGATAGACGGATTTTGTTACGGGCACAGTGGCATCATTTAGATAAATGGTGTGTGTTTCTTGTTCCTCATAGATGCGTTTGGCTGTGTTGCACAACATAAAAAGTCCTTTCCTCGTGTAAGCAGAGAAAAGGACTTTCATCATCGTGTGAAGCGGGGTGTGTTTTGCAAAAAGGCAACAAAAAAACACCGTATCAAGGCAAGACAGAGCATGGCTCTGTTCTTGTCTTCACACGGTGCTGGGGAAGTCTTTGCAAAGGGCAAAGCTCCGCTTACGCGATATAAAGAATAGGTTATTCAGTTTTTAAGAAGCTAGCGAAGATGTTTTCGTTGCGGGGCATACAAAAATTTGGCCTGACGTCTTCTGCGGAAATAGGCGAGGTTCAACACCATAACGGCCTTGCATTTTGGGCACTTGATGCGAATGTGCCCGCTTGCGTCAGAGAAAATGCCATCCAATACAAAGGTGCAGTAAGGGCATTTGAGCGAGCGCTCGCTGAGCTTGGCACATTCCCGAAAAGAGCGGTCTATTTTTTGCAAGGTTTCTTCGCTTGTGGGGCGTGTTAAAAATTTGGGGGCTGTGTTAGGGAGCAAACGCGCCACCCCCGTTTTGGTGTCCCCATCCAATTCGCAATTCCTCTGCCAAGTATTCCTCCATAGGTCGATACTCTAAAAATCCGAGTTGCTTTAAACGAATCAGCAAGGCGGTAAACGACACGCCAAGGCATAGGGCCATTTCGGTGAGCAGTCGGTGTTCTTTTTTGCGCAGAACATTGTCGCCGAAAATTTTAAGAAAGTGTCCGTTTGTAAAGCGATACAAGGTTTTTTCTACGAGGAAACGCGGCATCAAAAGTGTGGCGGCCAATCGGTTTGCCTGCATTTCAATCACATTGAAACGCTCATAATAGGCGTTTAAGTGATATTTTGCCTCATGGTCATAGTCTCGATGAAACTGTGAGGTGCCGCCGGTGACTTCCATTCTATCTAAAAGAATGTGCCCCACTTCGTGCGCCAAGGTGAAGCGTTTGCGGCCAAGCTCTTGCTCGCGCGTAAGGTAGCGGTCGAGAACAATGGTATGGATGGGATAGGTTATTTTCTGTATTCGATTGTCTTCGTAAATGCTCAAGGGTGTTTTTCCATCCGAGAGGAATCCAAGTTTGTCTTTGTCGTGCTCGGCCATGCTCACATAACAAATGGGCAGGCCAAGACAATCGGTGATGAAAGATTCGATGTCAATCTGCACAGCGCCGGGCTTGTTTTGCGTATAGCTTGCCATGAGCCCCTCGGCAATTTCGTCTAGCGCTGCGTTTGAAACTGTTCTGCTCAAATAAACCTCCTGAATAGCTGTGAAAAGTGGTGTATGACGGTGTGTCGCATCACAAAGCCTTAATCACATGTTGGGCAACGCCTTGGATCTCACACTGTGTGGTGATGATATCCTCCATTTCCCTGTTTTCGGGATGCAAGATGATGCGCCGATTTTCTTCGTCTTTGTAAAAGCGTTTGAGGGTGTTTTCCCCGTCGACAAGGGCAACCACAACATCACCGTCTTGCGCCGTTTTTTGTTTTTGGATGACCACAAGGTCACCGTCGTCGATGCCGGCTTCAATCATGGAGTTTCCGGATGCACGCAGGATAAACAGCTCACCACGGCCAAAAAGGGAGGCGGGAAGGGTGACGCATTCCTCGATATTCTCTTCGGAAAGCAAAGGCAAACCGCAGGAGATAGAGCCAAGGATGCTGGCGGTGGCCATTTGTGTATTGGTTTTTTGCGTCAGGCTCGTGGCAATGGTTTTTCCGTTGTAAAAAATGAGGCCTTTTTCGTTCATTTCCGTCAAATAGCGGTGCACACCGCTGCGCGCAAGGCCCACTTCCTCTGCAATTTTGGTGATGGAAGGGGACGTGTGGTGCGTGAGAAAATATGCCTCCACATAAGCGCAAATGGCATGCATGGTGTCCTCATTTTTCTTTCTCATAGGTGGCCTCCTATTGATAGTGCCGACGCAAATGTTCAATCGTCTGATTTTGGCCATTTTTTCGCCACACTACGTTGTCAAAACTCACATTCCGTAAAGGAGTGCATCGTTTTTCCGCCTTGTTTGGCAAAAAAATGGCTCAAAATCAGACGGCTTCAATTTACGTCAACACTATCTTGAGTGAAGCGGAACTGCTCGTTCTGCTTACACCATTAGTATAGCAAGCAGTAAAAACAGATGCAAGAGGGGAAAAAGCAGGTGGTCAAATAAATGACCACCTGCCCATTAAGTTTGAAAATGCAAAGTGCGGTTTAGCATATCCACATACTCTTTTTGAACATCTAAAGGGGATAAAATCTTCATCCTTTCGCCAAACTGAAACACCCAGCCAAAGAACGTGGGGCTGATGCAAACATCAACCGTGGCCATAAAATGCTGTGTGTCACGCGTTGCGGTGTGTACTTCTTCGCCAAAACGGTCGATGATGATTTTCATCAGTTCGTTGTCGCATTGCAATTCCACTGTTTTCGTCTCACCATCGTACATGTCGAAAATTCGATTTGCATATTCTGCAGCGTTAAAATCATTGGGACTTGGCTGGGCGGTTTTTTGCATCAAAGTAACTTTTGCCATGCGGTCTACCCGAAACTGGCTGATATTGCCGTGGTTTTCGCAGTGGCCAAGGGCATAGTAATGGTCGTTGTTCCATGCAAGAGCATAAGGGCTCAGTGCATAAATTTGCCCATTGTGTTTGTAAACACGCTTCTTTTCCGGCGTGTAATCGAAATATTGAAACTCAATTTGCAAAGATTTTGCAATGGCGGTGTGGATGATGTCGATGTAATAGTAAACGCGTTCATTTTCGGGCTTGATGCGTTTGTCGACAAACACATGACGGCACAGCTCTTTTGCCTCTTCGCGGCTCACCAATTTTGAAAGCTTTTCCACAAGCTGCTTGCTTTTCTTTGGTGTAATCAGTTTAGACGACTCCACGGCATCCACAAGAAGTTTTACCTCGGGCAACTCAAAATCACGGCTTGCAATGTAATATAGCTTGCGTGTGGAGCGAATGCCAATGATGTCCACGCCGAATTCCTGCAAAAGAGCAATGTCGGAAGCCACGGTTTTGCGTGTGACTTCAATGCCAAGTTCACCTAGCTTTTGGATGATGTCGGTGGTGGAAAGAGGATGCTGTTCATCGGTGTTTTCGAGGAGAAGTTTGTAGAGATAGAGGATTTTGGATTTGGGTTCTTTCATGGGGGCACCTGCCTTTCAGATAAGGCTTGTGTAGGTTGGTTTTCTATTTTAAGCTTACGATATTTGCAAGCGGCTTGCAAGTGGGTTTGTGAAAATAAGGGTAAGATTTGTAAAGGACACAAGGCGCATTGCCACTCTTGTGTGTGGCCGGGTGCTAAAAAGAGAAAGGCCACAGCCATCTTGTGCGATAGCTGCGGCCTTTTAGGTTTGTGTAAACAAGATGCAGGCAAACTGCCTTTACGTTGCTTCCTGCCTTGTGGCTAGTACACGCCCGTTTGCGGGCTAAGCGGTGTGGTAGCCCCTGCCGCCACCACCGTAAAGTTTGCCGTGGCACTGCCGTTTGCACTGCTGATGCGGATGCTGTGTGTACCCAGCGGCAGTGTGGCGGTGTATGCGCCGCTTAGGGTGAGGATGATGCTGCCCTCTACTGCGCTTGCGTTTTGGTTGGTGGTTCCGGCGGTGTGCACCGTTTGCTTGGTTCCGTCACTTAAGGTGACAACAGTGTCCACATAGCCGCCAAAATCGTCACTGGAGGTAAAGCTCGCGCTTTGCCCCTGCGTGATGATTTGATCCCTGCCGTTTATCATCGTGGGTGGCGCATTTTCAAGGGCCACCGTCACCGTCCACACTTGGCTTGTGGTGCCATCCTCTGCCGTAACGGTGTAGGCAACGGGGTTTGTAAAGTTTTGCGCTGTGCCGCTTGCAGGGGCCACGCTTGCGCCGGGGCTTAGCGTGATGGTGGGGGAAAGTGCCGACACATCCGCGCCGTGCGGCAGGGTGATGTGCACGGTGTGGTTTTGCGTGTCGATGGCAGAGGCACCCACTTGGCCGGCAAGGGAAAAGCCTGTGATGTCCGTTTCGGTGCTAAAGGGGCGCGCCTGTGCGATGATTTCCACATTGTCTGTAATGTCGCTGTTTGTGATGCTGAAAGCGCCTGTTTCGGCAGAATAGGTATAGCCGCTTGTAAGCGCCGTGCCGCCCATAAGAACACGGATGGTTTGCGGCAATGCATAGCCGGCACTGGGCGTGAGGGTAGCGGCGTAATTTTGATAACTTACAGGTAAGCGTGCATCGTTGATGAGATACGGCCCCCCATTGCTGGCCATGTTGGTGAGGGTGTGGGTTACTGTGTAGGAGGTCATAGGGGTTTTAACTCCGGTTGTGGGGGAATAAGTATCCCACCCTGTGGCCAGTGAGGGGTAGTAAATTTTGGTGCTTGCATTGGGGGCTACTTCAGTGCCGGCTATTGTGGGCATATTCCCCAAAAAGTAGATGTCGGCTAACCGGGTGCTCTTCTGGAACACAACATGCCCCATGCTTGTTACACTGCTTGGCAGAACAACAGAGGTTAAAGCGGTGCTAAAGAACGCCCAGTTTCCGATACTTGTTACACCGTTTTGTAGAGTTACAGAGTTTAAAGAAATGCAATCCAAGAACGCACTGGCTCCGATGCTTGCCACACTGCCGGGTATGTTGACGGAGCTTAAAGCGGTGCCTCTGAACGCATTGTCCCCGATGCGCGTCACACTGTTCGGGATGGTGACGGAACTTAAAGAAGTGCAACCACTGAACGCACTGACTTCGATACTCGTCACACCGTTTGGGATGTTGACGGAGGTTAAATCGGTACCGCTGAATGCACTGGTTCCGATGCTTGTCACGCTGTTTGGGATATTGACAGAGGTTAAAGAATCGCAATCTGCAAATGCACTGATTCCGATGCTCGTTACACCGTTTTGTAGAGTGACGGAGCGTAAAGAAACGCAGTTAGTAAACGTATTGTCTTCGATGCTTGTCACGCTGCCGGGTATGTTGACGGAGGTCAACTTGGTGTTTTGGAATGCAGCCTCTCCAATGCTCGTCACACTGCCGGGTATGTTGACGGTGGTTAAAGCGGTGCTCATGAACGCACTCTTTCCAATGCTCGTTACGCTGTTTGGAATGATCACGGAGATCAACGCTGTTCTGCTGAACGCATTGTCTCCAATGCTCGTTACACCGTTTTGTAGAGTTACAGAGTTTAAAGAAGTGCAATCCAAGAACGCACTGACTCCGATGCTTGCCACACTGCCGGGTATGTTGACGGAGCTTAAAGCGGTGTTTTGGAATGCTTGGATTCCAATGCTCGTCACGCTGTTCGGGATGGTGACGGAACTTAAAGAAGTGCAATCCAAGAACGTACCGACTTCGATACTCGTCACACCGTTTGGGATGTTGACGGAGGTTAAAGCGGTGTTTTGGAATGCTTGGATTCCAATGCTCGTCACACTGTTTGGGATGTTGACAGAGGTTAAAGCGGCGTTTTGGAATGCACCGCTTCCAATACTCATCACGCTGTTTGGGATGTTGACGGAGAGTAAGCTGGTGCAACCTCCGAACGCAAAACCTCCAATTGCTGTGACGGTATAGGTGTATGTGTCGCTACCCACGGTGTGTGTTACCGTTGTGGGTATGGTTACACCTCCGGCTGTGCTTTTATCTATGGAAGGATTGGTGCCATTGCCCACCTGCACCGTGCCGGTTTTGCTTGCGGCATCCTCGGAAGTCACCAGAAAGGTCATGGTTGCGCCAATGGTCACATCTTGATTACTCGCATCTTTACCTGCATCTGCCTCAAATGTATCGTTCACCGCCGCCGCGTTGATGCTGGCCATTTCGGGCAGTGCGGCCATGTCGCCCTCTGCTTGCCCTGCCGCCGGCATGGGCAGGGAAAAGCCCGTAATGCCATTGTCGTTTTCGTTTGAGGGGGGTTCCTCTGCCACCACATGCACGGCAAAGGTGGGCATGGAAACTTCGGGGGAAAGGGCATAGGTGGCGTCTTTCGGCGCCGCCGTGTAGGTAAAGGTGTGCGGCGCAGTGGTGGAAAAAGCCTCGCCCTCGGGCAAAACCCACTCCACGGCCAGCGGTATCTCCTGTGTGGTGGTGGCAGATTGCCACTCGGTTTGCGGCGCTTCGCCCTCGGACGCTAAGAGCGGCACTTCCTCCCACGCCACCGTGGTAAGCGTTGCCGTAACGGTTTCGGGGAATGTGGGTGTGGTTTCACTGCCCACCGCAATTTCCTGCTGTGCCACCGCCGGTGCCGCCACCGCCGTGATGGCCTCGCTGTTTGCGGGCTGCGCCTCCTCTGCAAAGGCGGCAAGCGGCAAAAGCCCTGCCATCATGCACAAGGCCAGAATGCCGGACAAAATTTTGCTTTTTAGCGTCCTCTTTTTCATAATTCCTCCACCAAACCCTTTTGTAGATTCATGACTATATTTAAATATAAATAGACAAAATAAATTGTAGCATACGAACGTGTAAAATGTCAATCGAAAATCTTAGGGTTTTAAATCGTATGTTCGTTGAATACTCGTTGAAATTCCCCCTCTGTTTATAAAATAATCTTGCAAGAAAACAGGCTTATCGGACATATTCCGCCAAAGCCTGTTTTTTGCTTATTTTCGCTTTTTTACTTCCTGTGCCATATAGGTGATAAATTCATCCACCGTGGGAACATCGCCTTTGCACGGCACTTTGTTCTGAACCGCTTTTGTTACGCCGTCATCGGGTGGGTTTTGGTAGGCATAATGGATGGCGGCCTGCATCTCACGCTTTAGCTCCGAAACACGAATACCATACTTTTTCGCCATTTGGCGGTAGGTCTTTCGATGGTTCATAAAGGCCCCTTTCTGCTCACTTGGCAATATGGATTACACGCACATTTTGCTCTGTGGCATAGTTCACCGTATAAGCCGTGCCACCGCTTGTTTTATTCATATAGGCGATGCAAACACTGCTGCTGTTTACAAGGTGGCGGTTTCGCTTATAGTAGCAACCGCTGTGGTAGTGCTCGGCGGTATATTTCACTTTATCCGCCTTGCTTTTTATGTGCTCATACACGGCAATGTCCTGTGCAGGCCAGCCCTCGGCTTGCTCCCAAAATGGCAAAACAAGGATAAGCTTGATGTGCGGATATTTGCGTTTCAAGTTCAAAACAGCAAGTGAAGCCTCGGTGTCGAAACCCAAGGCCCCACCGGCACCGAAGAAGCAATACCCCTCGGCAATCAGCTTTTCAATTTCCTCATACAAGCGTTTTTTCATGCGCTGGTAATCATGGGGATTTATGTGCCTGTGGCCGGTGAAACTGCAAGTTTGATTTTTCATAGCATCACCTCGTTCGACTATTTTACTATTATTTGATAGTAAAAACAATACTATTAAATGATAGTACATAGAATGGTATGTGAGGTGAGTTTATGTATTATTATCAAAGGTTAAAAGATTTGCGTGAAGATAAAGACCTAAAGCAAAAAGAAGTGGCATCTGTATTGGGAATTGACCAAAGAGTTTATAGCAATTATGAAACAGGGAAAAGGGAAATACCAACGAGGTTTGTTGTGTTATTAGCCGAGTTCTACGAAGTTTCTACCGACTATATTTTAGGTGTTGCAAACGAGAAATAACCGATACACTTTTTCGGGGCTGTTTATGACCATTTGTGAACAGGAAATCAAATAAAATCGTAAAAAAACAAAAGCGGGCAACACGCATTTAACGCTGTATTGCCCGATTTTTCTATTGCCTAAAAAACGATAACGGGTCTACATCCGTGCCATCTTTTGCCACCTCAAAATGCACATGGTCTCCCGTTGAGCTACCCGTTGTGCCAACATAGGCGATCACCTCGCCCTTTTGCACGGTTTGCCCCTGCGTTACGGCAATGGCAAAGCAATGAGCATACAGCGTTTCATAGCCGTCACTGTGCCGGATTTTTACATAGTAGCCATAACTGCCTCCCCAAGAGTCTGTGCCGTTTGCCACCGTCACCACACCATCGTCTGCGGCAAGTATCGGTGTGCCTTGCGGCGCGGAAATGTCTATGGCGTTGTGAAATTCCTCTTCGCCCGTAAACGGGTTTTCTCGCCAACCGAAATAAGAGGTGATTGTGAACGTGTCCGGCAAGGGGTAGGAAAACCGCCCTGTGGGGATAACGTCGGCACCGCTGACAATGATTTGCCCGCTGCCCTGCATAAAGCCGCCGAGCACTTCCGCCCAAATGCCATCGAATTGGTCGGATAACAAAAGTTCCACCAGTTCCGTTTGGTCACTATCAAAACCGTACACCGACATCATCTCGGTGTAGGGCTTTTGCTCTATCGTGATGATTAAAACGGTTTCAGTAACAGGCGGTTCTTCGCTATTTTCTTCATCCTCGCTCTCATTACCCTCGCTTTCATCATCGGAATTTGGCTGTTCTTCTTCGGGCGGTGGCTCTATTTCCACAACCTCCACCTCATAGGTAAGCGACACGGTATCGTCAAAAACGGCTTGCAAAAGCGAAACATTTTCGGGTGTCATCTGCGCTATGGGGCTACCCTCCGAAGAAGATTTCACGGAAAACACCGTCAACAATTCTTTCCAGTCGATGGCCTGCTCGCCCTGCATTTCCACCCTGTCGGCGCTGTGCTGTTCTTGCAAACGGTCGATTTCTGCATAAAAATCATAGGAAATATCGCTCATCACCCTTGTTATAGGCACAGCGTTTGCATCGCTTGGTTCATCCGCATAAAATATGCCAAAGCCGGAGGAGAGGATAAACGCCAAAAGGCAAACAAGGATGATGACAAGAACCGCCGTCCAGCCGCCTAGCACGATGACGGCAATGAGACCTTT
>CAYJJK010000026.1:0-27447 GCA_964370445.1 uncultured Oscillospiraceae bacterium
CGAATACGACGATATTCTATAGTGATATCACTTTGACCATGTTTATATTTATCAATCAGGGGGGCCGGCATCAAGTTTTCTTCCAGTATCTTTCTATCTTCAAAGCAAATTTTATTATTAATGATGTTTTTCATCATGTCACTGTAGGATTGCACCTCGCCCAATAACAGGTCTTTTCCACCCTCGGTAAGCTTATATAGGATATCATTGTTGCAATTGAGTTCATAGGTAACTAGGGTATCGCTCAACATCAGTTCCTTATACAGTTTGTCTCTATCGATTGTTTCTTCAAGCAATTCGGATTTTTCTTTATACCCTTGCAACAAGTTGATGCGTATTAGAAAAAAGAGGCCAAGATACATGCCACAAAGCATTACAAGAGAAATGGCAATTTCATTGATTGCCAGCATCATATTCATTTTAGGTGCAGAAAAGAACATGGTGTTGATGCCCATATACAGAACAAATAGGCTAAACAGGATATTTAAGAACCCCAGTTGTTCATGGTTACTGCTGATTAAAAGATAATACTTTGCGGGGATAAGCTTTATAACTATATAAGTGCAAAGACTTAAAACCACCATTGTAACAGCAATAATTTTGGGCAGATAAGCGCTTTGAATGAGATCGTAGTATGATGAGCCGGTTTGCAAAGAAAAAACAGAAAATGCAATAGTATGTATCGATACAATGTGTAGCACAATAGCAAGCGAGCACATGAGAACGCTCCATACGTTTATGCGGATATAACGAATCAAGAAATCGATGTTGAAAAAAACGAAAAGAACAGTATAAAAAAGAACAGGGTAAGTTTTTAAAAAACCAAACGATACAACGGCGAGTAATCCATATAAAGCAACTGAAATAAAATTGATGAGTGTATTGTATTTTGTGCCGAGCAAAACTTTGCTGACTAAAAAATGAATAGCCGTACCGTGCAAAAAAAACACTAAAAAAATAATGATATTTGGTAATATAAAATGATTTAAAAGCATGAGGCTCCTCCCAAAATGGTTGAGATACGCTGAATATGGTAGGAATAAAAGTTGCTTAAAGCCGACGTTATATTAAATACCCATGTATCATTATGACTTGTATTATTATACAGTAATTAACAAAAGCATTCAAGCAAAATTAGGGCAACGGTGTGTTAAAAACCTTGTTGTTTGGCCACTTTATAAATTTGCGTATACACAAAATAAAAAGCACACTTGGGTGATGGCTAAGCATAAGGAAAAATGAATTGTATTATCGAATATTTATATGATTTTTAAATACATCAAAGCCGTTTGCAAAAAGAAGGTTTCAATCTAAAAAATCTTTGGTTGCCCTTCAAGGTAAAGTTGTATTCAATAGGGTAAAAAATATAAAACCGGCCGTATATCACCTGCAGATAAAAGGTTATCTATAGATACAATACAGCCGGTACATTTTTGTTTTGATAAGATTGAAATCACTTCATGTGTTTTATTATGTTACTTTAGAGTGCCAGTATAAATTACAGTTGTGGCAAAGAGGCAAAACCAACTTCCAACTCTTCGTCGGTGGGGATGTAATCACGCATTTCCCCTTCTTGATAGCTCATATAAGCTTTCATGTCAAAATAACCGGTGCCGGTAAGGCCAAATAAAATGGTTTTTTCCTCGCCGCTTTCTTTGCAGGCCAATGCTTCATCAATAGCAGCACGGATGGCATGGGCACTTTCCGGTGCAGGCAATACGGTTTCGTATTTGGCAAACAAGGTGGCTGCGTCAAAAACCTCTGTTTGGCCGGCACTGCATGCTTCCATATGACCTTGGCTATATAGCTCTGACAAAACCGGTGCCATGCCATGGTAGCGTAAACCACCGGCATGATTCGGTGCAGGCATAAACTCGCTGCCCAGAGTGTACATTTTTGCCAAAGGTGTAATGTGTCCTGTATCACAAAAGTCATAGGCATAGCGGCCGCGTGTCATGCTGGGGCAAGAGGCAGGCTCTACCGCAACAAAGCGGGTTTTTGCAGTGCCGGTTAATCTGTCCTTCATGTAGGGGCTAATGAGTCCACCTAGGTTTGAACCACCGCCGGCGCAGCCAATCACAACATCGGGATACTCTCCCAACATGTCCATAGCGGCTTTGGCCTCAAGCCCGATGATGCTTTGATGCAAAACCACCTGATTGAGCACAGACCCCAGTACATATCGGCATTTATCTGTTTTTACTGCTTTTTCCACAGCTTCTGAGATGGCGCAACCCAAACTTCCCCCGGTGCCAGGGTGCTGCTGCAATATAGCACGCCCCACATCGGTGGTATCGCTTGGGCTGGGGATGACCTTTGCACCATAGGTGCTCATCACCGCTTTGCGATATGGTTTTTGCTCATAGCTCACCTTAACCATATAAACATTGAGATCAACCCCGAAAAAAGCACAAGCCATCGATAATGCTGTGCCCCATTGGCCAGCTCCGGTTTCTGTGGCAAGGGAGGTGAGTCCTTGTTGTTTGGCATAAAATACCTGCGCAGCAGCACTGTTTAATTTATGGCTGCCCGAAGTGTTGTTGCCTTCAAATTTATAGTAAATTTTTGCCGGTGTACCCAGGGCTTTTTCCAGCTGATAGGCACGCACCAGTGGGGAAGGGCGATACATACGATAGTAATCCAAAACTTCGGTTGGAATGTCTATATACGGTGTGGTATCATCCAATTCTTGTTTTGCCAATTCTTCACAAAAAATGGGCGATAATTCTTCTAAATTCAAGGGGGCTTTTGTGCCGGGATGTAAAAGCGGATCTGGTTTTTTTTCCATAAAGGCACGCAAATTCAACCATTGTTTTGGCATCTGCTCTTCAGTAAGATAGGTTTTGTAAGGTACTTTATTCATTTTGTGGTCCTCCTAAATGCTTGGTGATTGTATTGAATGATTATTTTATATAAATGTTTGATTGTAGCTACGCCATCGTCGTGTCAATATTAACATAAAGCACTCCTTTTTGCACAAAAAATAAAAAAAGCCCTTGTCCACAAAGGGACAAAAGCGTAAGAACTTCTGCGGTACCACCCAATTTGGCGAAAAACGCCCACTTTTACGCACAATAATGCGCGCTAGCTGGATAACGGGTTTAGCCACCCCGTCGGCTACTACTCTTGCACTGTGGCAATTTCGGGCCGCCCTCCTAGGTCCATTCATTTCTGTGCGCAAGGCAATCCTTCCACCAATGGGTTGCTCTCTGTAACTCCGCCTTCAAAAATTACTCTTCCTAGTCAACAGTTTTAATTTATGATATCAGAATAACATAAAGGCCAGATATGTGTCAATAAGAAATAAAAAAAATCCAAAACATAAAATAAAAATGAGTGGGTGTTCTTTTGGGTGGGTTTTGATGTTGACAAAGAACGCAGAAGGGGCTACGATGAAAGGTACAAAGAAATACTTTTGTTGTCCATCTTTTTGAAAGCCCGTATGAAACCCGGTGTCAAAAGGAGAGTGTAGTGAAATGAAAAAAAAGGTAGGAATTCTAACTGCTGGCGGGGATTGCCCCGGCTTAAACGCCACCATTCGCGGGGCTGCAAAAGCTTTGTATGAACGCATGGGCAATGAAGTTGAAATTGTGGGCATTCGCAATGGGTTTTCGGGCCTGATAAACGGTGATTACACCGAAATGACATCTTGTGATTTCTCTAATTTACTCACGCGGGGTGGCACTATTTTGGGTACAGCACGAACACCGTATAAATTGATGCGTGTGGTGGAAGCCGGCGGAAAAGACAAAGTGCAAGAGATGAAAAAAACCTATACTTCTATTGGTTTGGATGCATTGCTATGCCTTGGCGGAAACGGCACACACAAAACGGCCAATTTGCTTAGTGAGGAAGGGCTAAATATTATTGGGTTGCCTAAAACGATTGACAATGACATTTGGGGCACGGATGTTACATTTGGTTTTCATACCGCTGTAGATATTGCAACGGAGGTGATTGACCGTATTCATACAACGGCCTCCAGCCATCACCGTGTTATGGTGATAGAGCTGATGGGAAATAAGGCCGGTTGGCTTACATTATATAGCGGTATTGCGGGCGGGGCAGACATCATTTTAATTCCGGAAATGCCCTATGATATCGACAATGTGATAAAAGCAATAGAAAAACGCAACCAGTCCGGAAAATCATTTTCTATTCTTGCTGTGGCCGAGGGGTGCTTTGACATACATGAGAGCAAGATGAAGCGAAAAGAATGGATGGAAAAGCGTAAAGAAGCCGGCTATTTAAAGGCGTCTGAGCGGTTGACGGACGAGATTGAAAAAAATACAGGTTTTCAAACCCGCCTTGCTGTTCCGGGGCATATCCAGCGCGGTGGCACCCCATCTGCTTACGACCGTTTGCTGGCCACACAGTTTGGCACACAGGCAGCGCAACTGGTGGAAAACGAACAATATGGGGTTACTGTGGCTATGAACAACAACATGATCGTGAGTAATCCGCTTTCGGAAGTGGCCGGAAAAACTAAACTTGTAACGCACGACTGTGATTTAATAGCAGTGGCGCACCGCATGGGCCTTTCTCTAGGATAAAATGAATAAACATTAAGGAGTATTTCATGAGCAAATATGATGTAGCATTATCCCAATTGATAGAGCAGCTTAGTTTAAAAGAATTTTATGTGCCTTGTGACCCAGAGGAAATTAGCATTACAGCACCAGAAATAAACCGACCGGGGTTTTTATTAACGGGTTATGAAGAATTTTTCGAAACCAATCGTATCCAAATTTTGGGTAATGCTGAAATGGGATATTTGAAAAAGCGCTCGGACGAAATGCGCTATATGCGATTAAAAGCTTTGCTTGAAACCAAACCACCGGTTATTGTAATCACCGGTAATTTAGAGCCGTTTCCGGAAATGTTGGAACTTGCCGAAGAAAACAAGGTTCCCTTGCTTGGCTCTGAGGAAACATCAACCGCATTTATGAATGCCGTTCTGTCACTTTTAAGCGTGGAGCTGGCACAAAGAGTGACACGTCACGGTGTTTTAGTAGAGGTTTACGGCGAAGGTGTGCTGATTTTAGGTGAGTCTGGTGTTGGTAAAAGCGAAACCGCCGTAGAGCTTATTAAGCGTGGACATCGCTTGATTGCCGACGATGCTGTGGAGCTGCGTCGGGTATCTAACCGAACCATCTACGGGCAAGCGCCTGAGAACATTCGGCATTTTATCGAGTTGCGCGGCATTGGCATTATCAATGTTGGGCGTATCTTTGGTGCAGGTGCCGTAAAGAAAACAGAGAACATAGATCTTGTGGTTGAGCTGGAACCTTGGAACAAGCATAAAAACTATAGCCGCACAGGCCTTGAAAACAACACCATAGATATCTTGGGTTTAAAAATTCCGCTTACAGTAATACCCGTGATGCCGGGACGCAACTTGGCTGTTATTGTTGAAATTGCTGCACTTAACAATCGTCAAAAGGCAATGGGATATAATGCCGCTTATGAGCTGCTTAACCAGCTGGGGTTAACCAATGATATCCCACAGGCAGAAGAGGTTAAACTGTAAGGCGAAAGGATAGACATAACAAATATGGTCGAGGAATTTGATAAATTGCAGATAGAACAAGCCTTACATGCTGCAAAAATTATGTTTTTGAAAGATGAACCTTTAAAAAAACACACCAGTTTTCAAGTGGGAGGACCGGCTGAATTTTTTTGTATTCCAAAAGATGTACAGCAGTTGATTGAAACCTTAAGCATTGCACGTACTGCGCATATTCCATATTGCCTTTTGGGGCGTGGTAGTAATGTGATTTTTAAAGATAAGGGATATGAGGGCCTTGTGATTTCTTTTGGAGAAGGAGAGTTTTCTCGGGTTGAACAAAAAGGAAACGGTTTTGTGGTTGGGGCTGCTGTACATTTGGCACAGCTTTGCACAAAAGCGCAAGCTGGTGGCCTTTCCGGCTTGGAATTTGCCTATGGAATCCCAGGCTCTGTGGCTGGGGCCGTGTATATGAATGCCGGCGCATATGGAGGAGAACTGTGTGATGTGCTTACTTGTGTTCATATTTTAGATGAGCAATTCAATAGAAAGACGCTTGCGGTTTCAAACTTAGGGATGGCATATCGAAGCTCACTTTTTCAAAGAAAACCATGGGTGATTTTAAGCGCCGAGTTTACCTTGCAGCCCAAAGATTCAAATGAAATTCTAGCGCGCATGCAAGAAATTCAAAAACAAAGAAGAGAGAAACAACCGCTTGATTATCCCAGTGCCGGAAGTGCTTTCAAGCGTCCACAAGGCGCTTTTGCCGCAGCCCTTATCGAGCAATGTGGCCTTAAAGGAAAGCAAATTGGTGGAGCTGCTGTGAGCGAAAAGCACAGCGGCTTTATCATCAATGTGGGGAATGCCAGCTGCCAGGACATTGAAATGTTGGCAAACGAGGTGGCTAAAGAGGTTCAAAAACAAACCGGCTATCAGTTAGAACGAGAATTCCAATTAATGGAAGCTTAAAGAAGGTGCAAACATGAGCTTTTCCTCACAAATCAAAAAAGAAATTTCTTCAAAAACCATTGAAAGACCTTGTTGTGCCATGGCTGCGTCCTACGGTGTATTGTGTTTTTCTAAATTTTTTGATAGTAAAGGGATTGCTTTGCATACAGAACGTGTATTTGTGGCCCAGTGGGGTAAGGCTGTGTTGCGGCAAGCGGGGATTTTTGGCAAGGTGTATGTGCGTAATGAAGACCATAAAAGTTATGAGCTGAAGGTAAGCGACCCCTTTGAAATTGAAAAAACGATGGCCTTGTTTGGCTACACTGGTGAAGAAGCCAGCTTACGGTTACATCCGGATGTGTTTTTATGCAAACGTTGTTTTTCTAATTTTATCGCCGCCGCATTTATGGTGGCCGGCACAGCGCCAAATCCAGAAAAAGGATATAGTATCGAATTTTTAACGCAGAGATATTGCCTTGCAAACGATGTGCAGCAGCTTTTTCAGGAAAATGGGTTTTCGCCTGGCAGGGCAACTCGAAAAGGCTTGAATGTGCTATATTTTAAATCCAGTGAAGCTGTAGAAGATTTGTTAACCACCATGGGGGCTCCAAAGAGTGCACTGGAAATTATGCAGCTTAAAGTGTATAAAGATGTGCGAAATCGTGTAAACCGCATTACCAACTGTGAAACAGCCAATATTGACAAAACAGTGCAGGCAAACCGAGAGATTTTACAAGCCATTGCCTACCTAGAAAAAACAGGCGAGATGCAAATATTGGCAGAGCCATTACAGCAGGCAGCGGCTTTACGAAAAAAATATCCGGATGTTTCTCTTTCTGAGCTTGTGGCGCTATCCAAAGAGTCTATTTCAAAATCAGGCCTCAGCCACCGTTTTCATAAACTAAAAGAAATAGCACACGAACAACAACAAAAACACATGTCGGCTACACAATAGGAGATTTTACCATGCCGCCCTTTGTTCATTTACATCTGCATACACAATATAGCTTATTAGATGGTGCTTGCCGCACCGAACGTTTGTTTGAGCATGTTGCAAGCTTAGGGCAAACAGCAGTGGCCATTACAGACCATGGTGCTATGTTTGGTTGTGTGGATTTTTATAAAGAGGCAAAAAAACACGGAATCAAACCGATTATTGGCTGTGAAGTTTATGTGGCAAACCGCACACGTCACGACAAAGTAAGCCATATGGATGGCAATTATCATTTGGTGTTGTTGTGCAAAAATGAAATTGGTTACCAAAATCTTATCAAGATGGTTTCGGCCGGGTATACCGAAGGTTTTTACTCAAAGCCACGTATTGATGATGAATTGCTGTCAAAGCATCACGAGGGACTTATTTGCCTATCGGCGTGTTTAGCGGGTGAAATCCCCAAGCGCTTGCTCAGTGGAGATTATGAAAAAGCGAAAGAACGTGCCCTTTGGTTTCAAGATTTATTTGGGGAGGGCAACTATTACCTTGAAATACAAGATCATGGCCTTGCAGACCAGCAAACTGTATTGCCGGAAATAGTGCGCCTTTCTAAGGACAGTGGCATTCCACTGGTTGCCACCAACGATGCCCATTATCTAAGCCGCGAAGATGCAAAAATGCAAAGTATTTTGGTGTGCATTCAAACACAAAAAACAATCAATGATGAAGATAAACTGGAATTTGAAACAGAAGAATTTTATGTAAAAAGTGGCGAAGAAATGTACGAGTTGTTTTCTGCATGGCCAGAAGCCTGTGAAAACACTGTAGCCATTGCAAATCAGTGCAATTTTGATTATGAATTTGGTGTTACAAAATTGCCAATTTTTGAGGCTCCAAATGGGCAAGACAATGAAACCTATTTTCAAAATCTTTGCAAAGATGGGTTAATTCAACGGTATGGCAAACAACCACCTAAAGAAGCCATAGACCGTTTGGACTATGAAATGGATGTCATCCGCCACATGGGCTATACAAACTACTATCTTATAGTGGCAGATTTCATACACTATGCACAGCAACACGGTATACCTGTAGGGCCTGGGCGAGGTAGTGGAGCTGGTAGTATTGCTGCTTATTGTACTGGTATTACAGGTATCGATCCCTTAAGATATCAGCTGTTGTTCGAGCGATTCTTAAACCCTGAGCGTATCTCCATGCCGGATTTTGATATTGATTTTTGCTATGAAAGACGTGGAGAAGTGATAGATTATGTGGTGGGAAAATATGGTGCAGACCATGTGGCGCAAATCATCACCTTTGGCACTTTAGCAGCGAGGGCTGCTATTCGCGATGTAGGGCGTGTTTTAGATATTCCGTATCAAAAGGTAGACAGTGTTGCAAAGATGGTTCCCATGGAATTGAAAATGACTTTAGAGCGTGCAGTTAAAGTTTCAAAACCTTTGGCAGAAGCATGTAAAAATGACGAAGAAGTACGTGAACTCATCGAATTTGCGCGAAAATTAGAAGGAATGCCACGGCACGCTTCCACCCACGCAGCTGGAGTGGTGATCACACCAAAAGCGGCAAACGAGTATGTGCCTTTATCAACCAATGAAGGTGCTATTGTTACACAATTTCCGATGACGACCATCGAGGAATTGGGCCTACTTAAGATGGACTTTTTAGGGTTACGCACCTTGACCGTTATTTCGGATGCGGAAAAAATGATACGTAAACAAGATGAAAATTTTGATGTTGGCTCCATGCCTCTTGACGATGAAGCCGTGTTTTCTCTGCTTTCTTCCGGTGAAACCGACGGGGTGTTTCAGCTGGAATCCAGTGGAATGAAACAAACGCTGGTCAATTTAAAACCGCGTGATATTGAGGATGTTATCGCTTTGATTTCACTGTATCGCCCAGGCCCCATGGATTCAATTCCTCTTTACATCAAAAACCGACACGACCCCAAAAATATTCGGTATAGTACAGAAAAATTGGCACCCATTTTAAATGTTACCTATGGATGCATTGTATACCAAGAGCAGGTTATGCAGATTTTTAGGGAGCTTGCCGGGTTTTCTTATGGGCAGGCAGATCTTGTGCGGCGCGCAATGAGTAAGAAAAAACACGATGTGATGGAAGAACAACGCTCTATTTTTATATATGGAAGCGAAAAAGAAGAGAATTTTTGTCCCGGCTGTGTAAATAACGGTATTACAGCTGAAGTGGCCAATAAAATTTTCGATGAAATGAGCAGTTTTGCCTCCTATGCATTCAATAAATCCCATGCAGCGGCCTATGCCATTGTGGCCTACCAAACGGCCTATTTAAAATGCCATTATCCACAGGAATTCATGGCGGCCTTGATGACCAGTGTTTTAGATTTTACCGGGAAAGTTATTGGCTATATTTCAGAAAGCGAGCGAATGAAAATTTCTGTTTTGCCACCGGATATCAACGAAAGCAGAGTGGGGTTCACTGTGGAAAATGGTGAAATTCGCTAAGGACTTTTGGCCTTAAAAAATGTGGGTAAGCACCTCATTCAGCTTGTGGTTGCCGAAACAGACAGCAAAGCGGATTTTAGGTCTCTGTATGATTTTTGTAAAAGAATGGGAAGCCATGGTCCGGAGGTGAATCGACGTGCCATAGAAAGCTTTATTAAAAGTGGTGCGTTTGACAGGCTGGAAAAAAACCGACGCGCCATGTCTCTTTCTTTGGATGGAATCCTAAAAAGTGTTGAAAAAGATCGTAAAAACAACGTAGATGGCCAACTTAATTTGTTTGATACAATGCAATCGACACAAGATATCCCTCAATATCATATGCAGCAGTGCGAAGAATTTTCAAAAGATGTGTTATTGCAACAAGAGAAAGAAGTTAGTGGCCTTTTTTTATCAGGCCATCCTCTTGATAAATACAAAGACGTGATACGCTCACACGCCAGCACACAGATTTTGCGTCTTATGGAAGAAAACCATGAAAAGATTGATGGAACGCCTGTTTCACTGGTCTGCATAATTGTAAAGGTAAAATACCATACAACAAAAAATAATGATATGATGTCGTTTTGTGAGGTTGAAGATTTAAGTGGAAGCATGGAGGTTGTGGTGTTTCCAAAGGTGCTAATGGCTGCGGGGGATTTGGTGCAAGAAAATAGCCCTGTTATCATTACCGGGCGCATAAGTTGTAAAGAGGATGATGCCCCCAAAATTTTAGCGGATAAAATTATTTCTGCAAATCATGATAAGCAGGCACAAACCCAAGGAAAAGATCAGGGTAAGAATGTGCGTTTGTATATTCGTGTGCCATCAAAAGACAGCCCGCAATATCAGAAGGCTCAAAGCTTATTTCAGATTTACGAAGGGACTGTGCCGGTTTTTATCCGCTTTACAGACAGCGGCCAAATGTTAAAAGCTCCTCAACAAATGTGGACGCTTAATAACAAAACGTTGATACATGAGCTAAAAGATCTACTGGGTGCAGATAATGTTGCCTTACGAGAATCGCTTGAATTGTAAAAAAACGTGTTTTATCTATCGCGTCTTTTCATTTTATGGTAAAATATAAGTGTGTACTACTTTAATTAAAGAAGTGGAGTGAATAAAATGGCTGAATCAGAAATCAAAAGGATCGGTGTTTTAACCAGTGGTGGCGATGCACCCGGTATGAATGCGGCCATTCGGGCTGTGGTTCGAACTGCTTTAAGTAAAAATATGAAAGTGTTTGGAGTTCGACATGGCTACAACGGTCTTATTGAAGACGATATTGAAGAATTACACATTCGCAGCGTTTCTGAAATTATTCATCGGGGCGGCACTATGTTATACACAGCCAGAAGCCCAGAATTTTTAACATTACAAGGCCAGCAAACAGCGGCGGCCAGCTGCAGAAAGCATGGCCTAGACGCAATGGTGGTTATTGGTGGAGATGGATCTTTCCGTGGGGCTATGGACTTATCTGCTCAAGAAATTCCCTGTGTTTGCATTCCTGGCACCATAGACAACGATATTGCTTGTACCGATTACACCATTGGTTACGACACTGCCATGAACACGGCCTTAGACATGGTGGATAAACTGCGTGATACCATGCTAAGCCATGATAGATGTAGCGTGGTGGAGGTGATGGGACACAGCGCTGGATATATTGCCGCCAACATTGGGCTTGCGGTAGGTGCGCTGGTTACTGTAGTTCCTGAAGGCACGATTGATGTGGATAAAGACATAGTGGCAAAAATGAAGTTTACAAAAAAAATGGGTAAACGCCATTTTATTATCGTGGTGGCAGAGGGGGCCGGCAGCGCCGATGCTTTGGCAAAAGAAATTGAGCAAAAGTCAGGCATTGAAGCAAGGCCAACCGTACTTGGTCATGTGCAACGTGGCGGCTCGCCCACTGTGCGAGACCGTGTGGCGGCCACTCGTTTTGGTTTTCATGCAGTAGAACTTTTGTCTAAAGGCATTGCGGACCGTGTGATTGGCATGCGGTCTGATGAAATGGTGGATTATGATATCAAAGAAGCGTTGGCGATGAAGAAAAGCCTTGATATTAGCTTGCTTGATATCAATGAAGTTTTATCAGTATAATCGTGTCAATTACTATATAATGCACATACTATCGGCATTATATGGCCAACGCAAAACAATGTGTTGGCCATTTTTTTCTCAAAACAGCTAAATGGTTGCGATAGGAAATTGCGGTAGGGTTTGGGTGAAAAAATGAAAATAGTGGAAAAAAAAGTATGGAAGCCTGGCACATTCATATACCCCATGCCTGCAGTGATGGTGTCTTGTGGTAGCATGGATGGTGAAAAAAATATCATCACTGTTGCATGGTGTGGTACATTAAATACAGAGCCAGCCATGACATATATCTCTGTACGTGAAAGCAGACACTCATTTTCGATGATTCAAAAAACAGGAGAGTTTGTTATCAACCTTACTACTGAAAGTTTGGCCAAGGCCTGTGATTATTGCGGAGTAAAAAGTGGACGAAATATCGACAAATACAAAGAAATGAATCTCACGCCGCATAAAACATCGCAGCTTGCAGCTCCCCTTATTTACGAAAGCCCGGTGAATATCGAGTGTAGGGTGAAAGATGTATTGCCTTTGGGCTCACATCATATGTTTATGGCTGAAGTTTTAGCCATAAATGTTAGTGAAGAATATTTTGATGAAACGGGAAAATTTCATTTTAACGAAACAAAACCAATTTGCTATTCACATGGCCATTATTTTGGTCTTGGGCAAGACCTGGGTAAATTCGGTTTTTCTGTTCAAAAAAGAAAAACAACAAAAAAGAGTCAATTAAAAGGGTCCAATCATTACAAAAAATGAATGTATGGGAGCATTTATGGATATCAAACAGGCGAAAAGCCAGATTCGAATGTTAAAGCAAGAACTAAAAAAACATGCACAACTTTATTATGAGGATGATGCTCCGCAAATTTCTGACTTTGAATATGATGCACTAATGAACGAACTAAAAGAGCTAGAAACAAATTTTCCCGAGCTGTTAACAAAAAACTCTCCTAGTCAAATTGTGCAAGGGCGGCCCTTAGGGCGCTTTTCTAAAGTAGAACATGCTGTAAAAATGGAAAGTTTACAAGACGCATTTAGTGAAACGGATGTCTTAGAATTTGATCACCGTATCCGTAGTGTTTTTTCAGATGTAAGCTATGTTGTGGAGGCGAAAATTGACGGTCTTTCAATTAGTTTAGAGTATGTTGACGGTGTTTTCACACGTGGTTCTACACGTGGAGATGGCCTTGTGGGTGAGGATGTGACCGAAAATTTACGCACCATTCAATCCATCCCTAAAAAAATCAATGGGGCGCCAAGCTTTTTAGAAGTTCGTGGCGAAGTGTACATGTCGCGTAAGGCGTTTGAAGATTTTGTGCAAAAATGTGAAGTTGAAGGTAAGCCGTTGCCCAAAAACCCGCGAAATGCTGCAGCCGGTAGCTTGCGCCAAAAAGATGCGCGCATTACAGCCATGCGCGAGCTTTCTGTTTTTGTGTTTAATATTCAGCAAATTGAAGGTGTTACCTTACAAAGCCATAGCGATGGTTTAGATCTCTTAAAGGCTCTTGGATTTCCGGTTAGCCCACGTTATCATGTGGTAAAACGCATTGAAGATGTATTACATGAAATCCAGGATATAGGCAACAAGAGAAACGATTTTTCTTTTGATATCGACGGTTCTGTTGTGAAGGTTAACAGCATTACACACAGAATCGCACTAGGCAGCACAAGCAAATACCCGCGCTGGGCTTTGGCTTTCAAATACCCACCGGAAGAAAAAACAAGCACACTTGTGGATGTGGCAATATCTGTAGGGCGCACGGGTGTTTTGACACCCACAGCCATTTTTAAGCCTATTTTATTATCTGGAAGTACAGTTTCCAGAGCGATTTTGCACAACCAAGATTATATCGAAGAACTACAACTATGCCTTGGAGATGAAATTGTGGTGCGAAAGGCGGGCGATATCATTCCCGAGGTTGTGTCTGTGAAAGAACATCGCCAGGAACATACAGTGTTTCAAATGCCACGTGAATGTCCTTCCTGTAGGGAAACTGTAGTTCAGCTACCGGATGAGGTTGCATTGAGATGTCAAAACCCAGAGTGCCCTGCACAAGCTCTGCGAAATCTTATTCATTTTGCAAGCCGAAATGCCATGGATATTGAGGGTATGGGTGAGGCTGTTTGCCAGCAGCTTATTGAAAAAAACCTTGTGCACAATGTGGCGGAAATATATGATTTAACAATGGATAAGCTTCTTGTGTTGGATAAATTTCAACAGAAATCGGCGAAAAATTTACTGGCAGCTATTGAGCGCTCTAAAGAGAACAATTTGAGCCGACTTTTGTTTGGCCTAGGCATTCGCAATATTGGTAGCAAAGCAGCCGAGCTTTTGTCTGTTCGTTTTTTAAACTTGCAGGCTGTTGCAAAAGCATCACAGGATGAAATTGCTGAAATTGAGGGCTTTGGTGCAGTGATGGCGCAAAGCGTAGTGGATTTTTTTCATCGTCCAGGTACGTTGGATTTAATCAGCCAGTTGCAAAAACACGGTGTCAATTTGCATTACATTGGTAAGCAAAAAGCAGAGTATTTAGCAGGTCTTTCTTTTGTCATCACAGGCACATTGCCGGGTTTATCACGACAAGAAGCGGAGGCATTGATTGTTCAAAATGGAGGAAAAACGATTGGTTCTGTGAGCAAAAAAACAAGCTACGTTTTGGCGGGAGATGCAGCTGGTTCAAAATTAGAGAAAGCAAACAAATTGGGTGTACCGGTTTTGTCTTTGGATGATTTAAAGCAGCTGATACAGGATGCTGAGATGACCACCACTTAAATTGGGATAAACGAATGCTTTTGATGCACATTTAGCATAATATAAAAGTATAATGAAGCGTATCGATTAGCAGAACGCAAATTGTGCCTTATGCTTGTGAAAAATAAAAAAAAATGGTATACTAAGTTTCGAAAATAAAAAGATTGATGGTCTTTCGCGATAGGAAGGAGCAGTTGCCATGGAGACAAATCACCCCAATCAGGAAGGGCGTTTACAAATTTCCAGCAAAGCTTTGGAGGAAATTGTTTGGTATGCCGCCACTGAAGTGGATGGCGTTTGCGAAATTCGTGTGTGTGATGCGCCGATTCGTGATTTAAAAAACCTTCTCACGCCTCCTGGCGCCATTGTTGTGGAAGTGAAAAACGGTGTTGTAGACGTGAGTTTATCTCTTGTTTTAAGTGAACAGGTAAATTTGGTGGAAGTTTGCGAAAAAGTACAAAATAATGTTAAAAATGCTATACAAAATATGAGCGCCATCACCGTTGGGCGTGTGAATATTACTGTGGGGGGCCTTGCCGAAGGCAAGGAGGAATAACAAATGGAAAAGCCAAGTCGGAGACAATCTAGGGAAACAGCCTTTTTGTGTCTGTTTGCCCAATCTTTTCAAGGCACAGATGTGGCGGTGGTGCAAGAAGAATACCCAATGGATGATTATTCTGCAAAACTTTTAGAAAATTGTTGTGAACATCAAGAGACAATTGATGCCTTGATTGTACCTAATTTAAAAGGCTGGACATTGGCACGTTTGCCAAGAGTGAATTTACATGTACTACGCCTTGCTGTTGCTGAAATGCTTTATGGAAACAAGGACATGGACAGTGTGATAATCAATGAAGCAGTAGAGCTTGCTCGTAAGTTTGGAGACGAAAATGACTATCAGTTCATCAATGGTATTTTAGGCACCATTGCAAAAGAACTCGTCCTTTCGCGAAACAGCGAAGATAGTTAAAAAAGGCTTATTAGAAAAACAACAATGAAACGATAAAGGCAGGATACCCTGTGATTTCTCTTGGGATAGATACCAGTAACTATGCAACCTCCGTGGCCGTGGTAGACACAGGCTGCATGGAGGTTGTTTGTGCTAAAAAGGAATTTTTAGCGGTGCCCGCAGGTCAGTGTGGCCTGCGGCAAAGTGATGCTGTTTTTCAGCATACAAAAACATTGCCAATTCTTTTTCAAAAATTACAAAATGAAGGTGCTTTACAGCATATTGAAGCAATTGGTGTGTCAGAAAAACCACGTTCTATAGAAGGTTCTTATATGCCCTGTTTTTTAGCTGGGCTTAATGCAGCATCAGTAGCGTCCAGTGTTGCCAAAATTCCTCTATATAAAGTAAGCCACCAAGAAGGGCATATGGCGGCTGCTTTGTTTGGGGCAGGTTTATGGCCTTTATCAAAAGGTGAAACATTTTTATTTATGCATTTCTCCGGTGGGACCACCGAGCTTTTGAAGGTGCAAGATGGGAAAAAGTTTACACTATTGGGAAAAAGCTTGGATTTATATGCAGGGCAAGCCATAGACCGTCTTGGGGTAAAGCTTGGGTTTTCTTTTCCATCAGGCGAGCAGCTGTCTCAATTGGCTGCCGCTTGTTCAACGTCCATTTCGCCAAAAATTAGCTTAAAGGAAGGGGATTGCCACCTTTCTGGGCTTGAAAACCAATGCGGAAATTTGCTTGAAAAAGGGCACTCAAAAGAATATGTGGCTAAATATTGTCTTTTATACATTGCTAAATCGGCATTGGGCATGATTCGTTATGCCCGTAAAACAAATAGCAACATGCCCGTGGTTTGTGCCGGTGGGGTTATGAGTAGCCAAATCATTCAAAATGAAATGAATTTGGCTGAGCCCAATTTGCACTTTGTGCCACCGGCATTATCTAGTGATAATGCTGTGGGAGTTGCACTTTTGGCGACTAGGGGGGGATGATATGGCAAATATCCTGGATGTTTCAGCGTTAAATCGTTATGTACAATCACTCTTACAAGAGGATATCCACCTGCAGGACATCGCTATTCGAGGAGAAATTGGCAATTACAATAAGCACCATAAAACGGGCCACTGTTATTTTACACTTTCAGATGCAAAAGCTGGCATCAGGGCAGTGATGTTTCGTACAGAGGCTACAAGACTGTCTTTTCGTCCCCAAAATGGTATGACGGTGGTGGCACGCGGACGTATTTCTCTTTATGAGAGAGATGGTACCTATCAAATATATGTAGATGCTTTGTTTCAAGAGGGAATTGGGACACAAAAAATAAGCTTGGATGCTTTGAAAGAAAAACTGAAGCGCGAGGGCTTGTTTGAGCCAATGCATAAAAAACCGCTTCCTTACAATGCGTGGACAGTTGGTGTCATCACTTCAAAATCCGGTGCTGCGTTACAAGATATATTACAGGTGGCACAAAGGCGAAACCCTTGTGCCCGCGTTGTTTTAGCACCTGTTTCGGTGCAAGGAGATGCCGCTGCTATACAAGTGACATCTGCGCTGAAAAAGATGGATGCCTGTAGAGTGGATGTTATTATCATTGCCAGAGGTGGAGGATCTAGCGAAGATCTTGCAGTTTTTCATGACGAAGAATTGGCGCGCACGGTGTTTGATGCGAAAACACCCATCATTTCTGCCATTGGGCATGAGGTGGATTTCACCATTTTGGATTTTGTTGCAGATATGCGCGCACCCACCCCTTCAGCAGCAGCTGAGCTTGCATTTGCAAATCTTACAGAACTTTTGAAGAAGGAAGAGGCGAAATGCAAAAACCAAGGAATATATATTCATAATCAGCTACATTTATGTTATAATAAAACAAGAAACATTTCTCAGGCATTGGCTCTACAAGCCCCGGGCAAAAAGATTCAAAGCCGGGAAATACAATTGCAACACTTACGCTTTGAAATGCAACAACATGTGCATGAAGTTGTTTCTAAATTTGAGCTGATGTTTCGTGAGTCGGCACAGCTTGCCGCAGGGCTTAGCCCATATGCCATCTTATCAAGAGGCTATACTGTTGCAAAAAAAGATGGAAATGTTGTTGATAGCGTGTTAAATTTGCAGAGTGGCGATATCATGGAAATTGTATTTCATGATGGAATTGTACATGCAAAAGCAATAAAAATCACCTCACAATCGGAGGTTTTACACCATGAGTAAAAAGTCAAAAAACATGCAAACTTTAATGGAGGAGCTACAGAATTCTTTGCATATTCTTTCTAATGATCATCTCAAAATTGAAGAATCTATCAATGAATATACAAAAGCAGCCTATTTAATTGAAAAATGCTATCAAAGTTTAAATGAGGCGAAATTGCAAGTACAAGAAATAGACGACCGCTTGGCCGCGTTGGAGGATCATGATGAATTTTGAGGAACAATTGGCAAGGTATCAAAAGCGATGTGAGTTGAGCTTACACAGGCATACCGATTTATTATTCCAAAAAAATTCAAAAGTGAGTGATGCAGCGTGCTATGGATTGTTGCAAGGTGGAAAGCGCGTACGAGGTGTATTGGTGCTTGCTGTTTGTGATTTATTGGGAGGAAGCCAAAACGCAGCAGAAAGTTATGCCACGGCGCTTGAAATGGTTCATGCATTTTCCTTAATTCATGATGATTTACCTTGCATGGATGATGATGATCTACGCCGTGGAAAGCCAGCTACACACATCCAATTTGGGGAGGCAACAGCTTTACTGGCTGGAGATCTTTTGGTTTTGCAAGCTTTTGAGGCCATTGCCATAGCGGACATTCCAGCTGAAAACCGTATAAAGGCCGTACAACATCTTGCTAAGGCCGCTGGGGCTTGTGGCATGATATATGGCCAAGAGTTGGATTTACACCATGAAATAAAACCGGCCAATGAAAAAGAACTATATCAAATTCATCGACACAAAACCGGAGCTTTGATGACGGCAGCGGTTCAACTTGGCTGTTGCACTGCACCGATAGACGAGGCAAAGAAAACCGCGCTCACTTATTATGCCGACCAGCTTGGCCTAGCCTTTCAAATTGTGGACGATATTCTTGACATCACCTCGAGCGCCGCGGTATTGGGTAAGCCTATTGGCAGTGATAGTAAACAGGGAAAAACCACTTTTGTTAGTTTGTTTGGTGAAGAAGAATCTCGCCAAAAAGCAGAAATGTATACACAAAATGCTATTCACGCCCTACAAGATGCGTTTGCAGAAAACACAAATTTTTTAATTGAATTCACAAAAAAAATGACAAAACGACTCTTTTGATAAGATCGAAAAAGAGGTGAAAATATGGTACGAGCAATGTTTTTTAATAATTATCTATTGATGTTGCCGATAATGTCTTGGATTAATGCGCAAATATGTAAAACTATTCTTGATTTTATCATCAATGGAAAAATAAATACGGAGCGTCTTATTGGGGCCGGAGGCATGCCCAGTGCACACTCTGCCTTGGTATGCTCATTGTTTGTGGGTTCAGCAAGGAAACTTGGTTTGGATGATCCCATTTTCGCCATCACATTTGTACTGGCTATGATTGTTATGTATGATGCTATGGGGGTGCGCTTAGAAACCGGCAAACAAGCACGTATAATCAACCGAATTTTAGATGATTTGCGCGATGAAGGGTTTATGGGCAAAAACCATGACCGTCCTTTGAAAGAATTGGTGGGGCACACGCCGCTACAGGTAGTAAGTGGAGCGCTGCTTGGTATTTTAATTGCGGTATTAATTCCTGTTTTTTGAGGTATACTATGAGTAAAAATTTATTGTCACACATCCATTGTCCCAAAGATGTAAAATGTTTAAGTGAGGAATCATTGCTGCAATTATCACAAGAAATTAGAGTGTTTCTTATAGAAAATGTGTCAAAAACAGGTGGTCATCTTTCTTCTAACCTTGGTGTTGTTGAACTCAGTATCGCTTTACATAAAGTATTTGATAGCCCACAGGACGTTTTTGTTTTCGATGTTGGGCATCAATGCTATACCCATAAAATCTTAACGGGGCGAAAAGATCAGTTTTCAACTTTGCGGCAAAAAGATGGGTTATCAGGGTTCCCAAGTCCGCCTGAAAGCCCACACGATGTTTTGCGTGCAGGTCATGCCAGCAATTCTATTTCGGTGGCTATTGGCGTAGCTCGTGCAAAAAAATTAAAAGGAGAACCTGGTTATGTTGTGGTGGTGATTGGAGACGGCTCTTTCACCGGTGGCCTCGCCTATGAGGGCATGAACAACATTGGGGATTTAAACAACTTAATTGTCATTTTAAACGACAATACTATGTCCATATCTAAAAATGTTGGTTCACTGGCTTCACACTTTAAACGGTTGCGTAAATCATATTCTTATTACCGAACCAAACATGACGTTAAAAATGTGTTAGAAAGTACGCCTGTGATTGGTGGCGGAGTGCACCATGGTTTTCATTCGGTAAAAGGTTTTGTGAAAAAAGCGGTTTATCGAAACAATATTTTTGAAGACATGGGTTTTATTTATTGTGGGCCTGAAAACGGGCATGATTTGCTTGCTTTATGCAGGTTATTGGAAAATGCAAAAGAGGCACAAAAACCGATTCTTTTACACATAGAGACGATAAAAGGGAAAGGGTTTATTCCGGCAGAGAAAAATCCGGGTGCTTTTCATGGGGTTTCTGCTTTCAATGTGAGGGCTGCATGTGACCCAGATATTTCACCAAAGGACTCATTTTCTACCATTTTTGGCAAAGAGCTTGTGAAATTAGGGGCAAAAGAACCGAGGTTATGTGGCATTACAGCTGCTATGAAGTATGGAACCGGCTTGCAATACTTCAAAAAAGCGTATCCAGATCGGTTTTTTGATGTTGGTATGGCAGAAGGTCATGCGATTAGTTTTGCAGTTGGCATGGCAGAAACAGGCATGGTGCCGGTGGCAGCAATTTATTCAACTTTTTTACAACGCTCGTACGACCAATTGATACACGATGTAATGCTTTCGCATGCCAAGGTGATTTTTGCCATTGATCGAGCGGGCCTTGTACCGGGCGATGGGGAAACGCATCAGGGGATTTATGATGTTGCTTATTTGAGCCAGCAACAATCCCTTTTCTTGGTTTCTCCTTCTAACTATGAAGAGTTGCGATATTGGTTAAAACAGCTGGTGATGCATCAAAATAGCCCCTGTGCCATACGATACCCAAGGGGTGGAGAAACAGAGATGTTATCACATAAAAAATCTATTTTTTCTTCTTTTGATTGTCTTATTAAATACAATTCTGCCAAATGTGCAATGGTCAGCTACGGTACGGAAATTGAAGAAGTTTTAAAAGCTGAACAGCTTTTAAAAACAAAAAATATTGAAGTTGATGTTTATCAAATGATGGTATTAAGTCCCTTGCCCAAAGAAATCGTAGTGGCTTTAAAAGGGTATGATTGTATTGTTTTTGCCGAAGAGGGGATCCGCCGTGGTGGCCTTGGTGAGCATCTGCTTGCAGATTTGCATCAAGAGGGTTTTATGGGGGAATTTTTACACTGCGCATTGCCGGAAACCGGCATCGATCATGCAAGTGTAGAGCAATTGCGAGAAATGTGGGGCTTAGGTGCACAAACTCTTTGTGAGCTTGTGTTGCAACAGGGGATGTTGGTATGAGATTAGACCAATATTTATTCGAAAACGGTTTTTGTGAAAGCCGAGAACGCGCCAAAGCATTGGTGATGGCTGGAATTGTATATTTAAATAACACAAGGTCTGAAAAACCTGGACAACCAGTTCCATCAGATGCAGTGGTTGAGGTACGTGGCAATGATTTGCAATATGTGAGCCGCGGTGGCTTGAAATTAGAGAAAGCATTGGCGGTTTTTCCCATCTCTCTTACCCAAAAAATATGTATGGATGTTGGTGCTTCTACAGGTGGTTTTACAGATTGTATGCTTCAAAGTGGTGCTAGCAAGGTTTATGCTGTGGATGTTGGCTATGGGCAACTTGCGTGGAAATTACGTAATAACGATAAAGTTGTTGTGATGGAACGGTGTAACATTCGGCATTTAATTCCAGAGAGTATAAAAGAACCTTTAGAGTTTTTTAGCATTGATGTTTCATTCATTTCGGTAAAACATGTTTTTCCGGTGCTTTGTCAGTTGGTTGATCAAAAGGCACAGGGGGTTTGTCTGGTAAAACCTCAGTTTGAAGCAGGCAGAGAAAATGTGGGGAAAAACGGTGTTGTGCGCGATGTTGCAATACATCTTGAAACTGTCTTACAGGCGTCTCATTATGCAAGTAAAGCAGGTTTTTCTTCGATTGCCTGTGATTATTCTCCTATAAAAGGGCCGAAGGGTAATGTGGAATTTTTACTTTTCTTAGAGCAGGCAGAAAATGCAACAACATTGCCTGAGGAGCAGGCTAAATTGGCAGTGCAAAATGCCCAAAAACACTTACAGGGAGCTATTACATGAAATTGCTGTTAGTTCCAAACCCGACTTTAGATAATGCACTTGCAAGTATTAAGATGGTGGTTTCTATTTTAAACGAAACCGGGGCAGAACTTTTGATGAGCCAAGAATATCAATCGTATCAGTTATCTTCGGTTACATTTTGTCAAACGCAACAAGCGTGGGAGCTTTGTGACTTGGTAATTACCTTAGGTGGAGATGGAACTATATTGCGTGCGGCAGCTAAGGCGATTCACCATCAAAAACCGGTTTTGGGGGTTAATTTTGGCCACCTCGGGTATCTGACGGCACTTGAGAAAGATGAGCTGCATAAGCTAAAATCATTGCTCTACGGCCAGTATATTATTGAAAAAAGAAGTGTTTTGGAATATGAAATCAAAAGTACGAACGAACGTGGAGTTGCACTGAATGACATTACCTTTTTTAAAGCATTGCCCGAACGTACAATTAATGTTGACATTTATTGTGACCGTGTGAAAGTAAGCGGTTTTCATGGAGACGGTGTCATTTTTGCAACTCCCACAGGTTCTACAGCCTATTCAATGAGCGCAGGTGGCCCCATTGTAGATGGGAAATTGGAGGGTATCATTGTTACACAGATTTGTGCTCATATTGTTAAAACACCTTCCATGGTTTTTTCTGGGGAAAGAGTGTTGCATGTGGTGTCTAACTGTGTGCAAAATCAAGAAGTTTTGTTTACCTGCGATGGAAATACGAGTTGCAAGTTAACAAAAGGTGCAGAGGCGTTGATTTTTCAATCCAATAAAACGATGCCTTTGGTTCAATTTCAAGAGGCAAATCAATTGCATGCAATTGATAACAAGCTGAAAAGCAGGTGATTTTATGTCGAATGAACGTGACAAATTAAAAGAATCGCGACAAAAGATGATTTTGCAACTTGTTCAAAACGAGGCGATTCAAACACAAATGGACCTCATAGAGCGCTTGAAGTTGGCAGGGTTTGCAGTGACACAAGCCACGGTTTCTCGTGATATCCGGGAGATGCAAATTGGAAAGCTTGTAGATGATGAGGGCGTTGTTCGTTATACTATTCCAAAAAACAACAAAACACAAAGGAAATTTGAACTTTTCTTTGTTGAAACAGTTCTTTCTGTGGATAGAGCTGGTCATATCTTGCTTGTAAAATGTCTTGCAGGCATGGCCAATGCCGCTTGTGAGCTGTTTGACCGGGAAAGTGTACAATGGGAAGGGGTAGTAGGCACGCTAGCCGGAGACAATACCTTTATGATTTTGATGCGCTGTGAAGAAGATGCGGTTGTACTGTGCAAGCAGTTGCAAGAGTATATTCGAACTCATATTGAGGAAGATTAAACAAAGGCTGGGGGATGTATGTTAAGTGAAATTATCATAGAAAATTTGGCTGTGATTGAAAAAGCACAAATATCCTTTGGTTCCGGTTTTACAGTACTTACAGGTGAAACAGGCGCAGGTAAATCAATTATGGTTGATTCCATTCAAGCAATCCTTGGTAACCGCGCCAGTAAAGACCTTGTGCGCAGTGGGGCTGAAAAAGCACGCATTTGGGCCACTTTTACCAATGTTTCGCCTTCTTTAAGTGCGAAATTAGAGGAGCTAGGATATCCGACTGATGATGATTTAATACTGCAGCGTGATATCTCTTTAGAAGGCAAGAGCCAATGTCGCATCAACATGATGCCGGCAACAGCCGCTGTGCTTAAGGAAATAGGGGCCGAGCTTGTTCAAATTCACGGCCAACACGACAATCATAGTCTTACAAATGAAAGCAAACACCTGTCTTTGCTGGATTTGTTTGCAGGGCATGACGCTTTGATAAAGCATTATCAAAATTCTTATCAACTATGGCAAAGCACAAAAAAAGAAACAGAATCTCTTTTGTTTGATGAGAGTGAAAAAAATAGAAAAATTGATTTGTTGCGGTATGAAATCCAAGAGATTGGCCAGGCAAATTTAATAGAGGGGGAAGAAGATGCGCTGATAGAACGTCGTAACCGGCAGCGCAATGCACAGGCCCTTATGGAGGCACTGCAAACTTCACAACAAGCACTGCAAGGAAGCGATAATGATGAAGTGGGTGCCATTACCTTGCTTGGTACGGCTCTTAGACAATTAGAACTGGCCGCAGAGATATCATCGCCGCTGGGGATTTTGGCAGATGGCATGCGGGATTTGTTTTATTCTGCCCAAGAACTTGAGCGTGACATTCAGCTTTCTATTCGTCAATTTGAGGAAGAAGAAGAAACGCTTAATGATTTGGAAAACCGTTTGGATCAGTTGTATCGCCTTAAACAAAAGTATGGCCCTTCAGTAGAAGCGGTAATTTTGTATGGGCAACAAGCCGAAAGAGAGTTGCAGGCAATCGAGGGTGTAGAAGAACGTTTGCAGGCTTTGAGTAAGCTGGAAGAGGAGCAAAAATCGCAAGCACTGAAATTGGCGGAGGAACTGAGTTATAGTAGGCTTTTGGCATTTGAGCGTTTTTCAAAAGACATTCAAGATTCTTTGCAATACTTAAATATGGCCGGTGCTAGATTGGAGCTACGCCGCGAACAGGTTGACCTAAGTCATTTAGGACAAGATGCGTTGGAGTTTTTGTTTTCGGCCAACCCCGGGGAAACGCCAAAACCACTTTCGAAAATAGCTTCCGGTGGCGAGCTATCGCGTGTGATGTTAGCTATAAAAAATGCACTGGTCTTGCGTGATGATATGCCAACGGTTATCTACGATGAAATCGACACAGGTATTTCCGGTGAAACGGCCGGAAAAATCGGACGTGTTTTGGAGGGGACTGCCTGTGAAAGGCAGGTGCTTTGTGTAACACATACCGCACAAATTGCCGCCTTTGCTGATGAACATTTGTTTATATCTAAAAAAGTGGTGGATGGGCGCACATATACCAGCATTCAAACTTTGAGCGAAGAAAATCGTATAGATGAGCTTGCGCGCATCATGTCTGGCGAACAAGTAACCATGGCGGCTAAGGCCAATGCTGCAGAAATGCTGGAAAAAGCAAAAAAACAAGAAGATAAATATAGATAAGGGGAGTTTGTATGAGCAAAAACATTTTTACAATTTTAGAAGAAAGAGGCCTGGTGGCACAGGCCACAAATGCACAGGCAATTCAAGAAATTTTAGAGAAAGAGAGTGTTACATTTTACATAGGGTTTGATGCCACGGCAGATAGCTTGCATGTGGGTCATTTTTTGCAATTGGTGGTAATGCGCCACTTACAAAAAGCCGGGCATAACCCGGTGGCCTTGCTGGGCGGTGCCACTACGATGGTAGGAGACCCCACCGGAAAAAGTGACATGCGCAAAATGCTCACACGTGAAGAAATAGATTATAATGCGCGTTGCTTTCAAAAACAGATGGAAAAATTTGTGGAGTTTGGGCCAGGCAAAGCGCAAATGGTAAACAATGCCGATTGGCTGATGCCGCTTAATTACATGGAATTTTTACGCGATATTGGCGTGCATTTTTCGGTGAACAAAATGTTAGCAACCGAGGCTTTTAAGGCCCGCATGGAGCGAGGCCTCACCTTTATGGAGTTCAACTACATGTTGCTACAAAGTTATGACTTTTTACATTTGTATCGCAGTCATGGCTGCAAAATGCAGTTTGGTGGTAATGATCAGTGGGGAAATATCATCAGCGGTGTGGATTTGATTCGACGTATGGAAGGGGCAGAGGCTTATGGGCTTACGTTTACCCTGCTTACCACACGTGAAGGCAAAAAGATGGGCAAAACAGAAAAAGGGACAGTTTGGCTGGACCCAAACAAAACAACCCCATATGAATTCTTTCAATATTGGCGCAACATCGATGATGGTGATGTGCAAAACTGCATGAGGCTTTTAACCAATATTCCTTTAGAAGAGATAGAACAAATTCAAGAAAATGATGGTAGTTCCATCAATGCAGCCAAAGAAAAATTAGCCTATGAACTCACCAGTGTGGTTCATAGCCAAACAGATGCTGATGACGCACTGCAAACAGCAAAAAAATTATTTTCTGGCGCTGGGGTGGCTGAAAATATGCCAAGCACTACACTGACAGAAGACCAACTGACCGATGGGAAAATTGGCTTATTGGATCTTTTGCTTGCCTGCCAGCTGACACCTTCCAAAAAAGAAGGACGTCGTTTGATTGAGCAAGGTGGTGTTGTGGTGAATGATGAAAAAGTTGATGATGTTACAGCAAAAATTTTGGATTTGCAACTGAAGAACGGTGTGGTGATTCGCAAAGGGAAAAAAGTGTATCATAGGGCAACTCTGGCTTAGTGCACTTGTTTTATAGAATATAAAATTTTAGCAAAATATTATCCAGGGTGAAACTTAAACTCAGTAAATTTATAAACACTCTAGGAATAATATGGGTTATACTAATTGGATATAATATTTTATAAGCAGTTTTTGCAATTAAAAAATACGAATTTAATATATTATTTGTTATAAAATAAAAAACAATGGCAATCTCCCGAAGTTGGAGTTGCCATTGTTTACATTATGTAGAAATATTATTTTGGAGTAAGGTTATTTATAGGCTGAAACAACGAGATAACACTTCGGTTGCTACATCAACATTCTCTTGATGAATCAAAATGGATATATCTAAATCAGACGTTGTTATGAGGTGGATATCGATATTTGCAGCCTCTAGCTCTTGCAGGGCACGTGCAGCCACACCTATACTATGAATCATTTCTTCACCAAACAGATAAATTTTTGCATAACCACCACTAATCATTGGTTTATGGGTACTCATTTTTCCATCTGTACCAAGGGCTTGTAAAGCTGTGCTTAAATATGTATTTGACGCAGTAAAGCTGAAGTGAATGTTACCACCGGTAGGGGCACTTTGGCTAATCATATCCACTACCACACCGGCTTGTGCTAGTTCTTGCAATGTTTTTGCCATGCAGGCCATATCTGCCTCGGCAATGCTGATGAGAATCATGTCATCGGCACAAGTGATTTTACTTACTCCATGCATTGTAATTTCCCTCCAGTTGTCATTGAATAAATCTCAGTGTATGCGCTTATGTTAACACTAGGTATTCAGGCGAGATGTATTCTTGCAATAAACCTTGAATATACTCCATGTTAAACCCTGGGTAGCGGGCCAAAACTCCGTGCTGAGCAGCCAATTCTGACGTATAATCTTGGTACATATAGACACGAATATTGCGATAGCTTCTATCGTAATGTGTAACAGTTGGATAAACCTGAATATTTGTAATAGAAATAGGGTCTTCTGTTCCATCAGAATATACAGTTTGTTTTATGTCAAAAGTGAGGCATAAGCCTATCATTTGAT
>CAYJJK010000027.1:0-27231 GCA_964370445.1 uncultured Oscillospiraceae bacterium
TGCTATTGCTGCGGCCCAAAACCAAAAAACAAAGCGTGTTTTTTTAGTTTTGGGTCTTTTGGGCCTTTTGGGGGCACTTTCTTTTTTTAAGTATAATGATGCCTATGAAAGTTTACTTTCACCCATGTTTTCGGCGATGGGGCTTATTTATAGCGGAGATTATTTTTCCACAGCAGCAGCACTGGGTATCAGCTTTTATAGTTTTATGGCCATTGGGTATTTGGTGGATTTATATCGTGGAGACGTGCCGGTGGAGAAAAGCTTGATTGGACACGCTCTCTTTTTGGGTTTTTTCCCATCTGTAACTTCAGGGCCTATTTCACGCGCGGCCGATTTGATGCCCCAATTGGCAAATAAAAACCGAAAATTTGACGTGCAAAACTGGAAAGAGGGCTTGCGTCTTGCGGCAGTAGGCTTTTTTAAAAAGCTGGCTGTGGCCGATACGCTGGCCCTTTTTGTCAATACAGTGTACGCAGATTTAGGGGCATATTCCGGGTTTACGCTTAGCTTTGCCGCCATACTGTTTGCCATTCAGTTGTATTTTGATTTTTCGGGCTATACAGACATTGCCCTTGGCGCAGCATTGCTGTTTGGCATTCGTTTAAAGCCAAATTTCAACACACCATTTTACGCCACCAATTTTTCTGGTTTTTGGGCTCGTTGGCACATGAGCCTTTCCGGGTTTTTACAGGACTATGTATTTATGCCGTTGGTATGGAGCCGCTGGCCGGAAAAACTGCCGGTTGTCGGGAAAAAGGGTTCAAAACCGCCCATGCTTTCTTCCATTGCCATAGTATTTTTAATTTCAGGGGTTTGGCACGGCGACACCTTGTGCTTTGTGGTATGGGGAGCGCTTCAGGCTGTATTTCGCATTGGGGAAGAGCTTTTGCACCGTTTTGTGGGCAAACCTAAAAAGCGTCCACCGCGTTGGCAACGCGTTGGCAAAACGGCTGTTGTGTTGGTGCTTTGGGTAGAAAGCCTGGTGTTTTTCCGCGTGGGGCTAAACAGCGGGGGCACAGTGACCGAAGCAGCATCAGCGATTGTACGTCAATTCACGGATTTTTCACTTGTAGAAACGGGGCAGGTGATGTACAATTCTGTGGCACCGCTCTTTTATGGATACGGCTATCTTGTGGTATTGTTTTTTGTATTCACGGCTGTTTGCACAGCGTTTGCGCTGTATGCCGATTGGCTACAGTGCTTCCGCTTAAAAGGAAAGCCGTGGTCTGAGGGGTTGTTGCAATTGAAGCCGGCCTTGCGTTTTAGCATTTATTATGGGTTGGTGTTGGCTTGCTTTATTGGGTTTTTAATCGGAAGCGGCGGGTTTGGCGGAGCCAGCTTTTTGTACGGAGGGTTTTAACGCATGAAAAAACTTCTTCGCAACACAGCGCTATTGATGCTTCCTATTTTATGTTATTATATTATTTTTCTAGCCTTTGAGCCCAACAACTATTTTGGCTTGCGGCAGGTGACACCCACGGGGGCAGTGTTTGGTTCTTTGCGCGCATACGAGAAAAACCCAACCGAAGGTATTTTGCTTGGAGATTCGCGTCTTGCCAATATTGAAGACATGGGTGTGCTTAGTGATGTGACAGGACGAGAGTACACAAACCTTGCTTTTGGGGGTGCTTCTCTTCAAGAAAGCTTGGACGAACTGGACTATTTGCTTCACAGATACCCCGAAATTGAGGATGTGGTGTTCGAACTTTCGTTTTACACTTTAAATGAAGGACATGATGCAAACCGTTTCGATTTTATTGAGCTGGCACTTTATAATCCTTTTGTTTACATGACAAACCTTAGCTATAACTTAGAGGCAATGCAAAATTTTGTGTTTTGGATGCAAGGTATACCTTTGTATGGCGGTGCACAGGAAACAAGAGACCCCGAAACGGATGTGATGCAAAGCTGGCAGGCACCAAACGGGGAGACAGTTACCATTCGAGAGGATGTGCGCGCACACCTAGAGAACGTGATAGAAAGCACCCAGGGCTGGCAGGTGGATAAAAGTGATAGTGGAGAATTGAAGCGCTTATTAGACACCATAGAGCGCTGCGAACAAGAGGGGATTCGTTTTGTGGTGGTGCTACCACCTGTGCATGATGCAGCTTTTAGCCATGTGATTGAAGAAAATGGCATTGAACAAGAGATGCACAGCGTGATACAAGCCTTGCAGGAAAGCGGCGCAGTGGTGCTAGACTATGAAATAACCAATAGACCAAATTATACAGAGCAGCATTGGTACGACAGTTTGCATTTAGATCATGTGCACGGTTTGCCACAGTGGACACAAGAGCTGGCAGAGGATTTGGCTGAACACTAGATGGTGTCGACAATAGTGTTCAGCCGGCCTATTTGGGCCCTTTTCCCGCCCGATTTTGCTTAAAAACCTTGAATTCCATAAAGGAGTTCTGCAATTTTCAGGTAAAATTGGACAAGAAAATTGCTCAAAATATACTCGATTCAACTATTGTCGGCACCACCTAAGGGGCTTCAAAAGAAGAATCCCAAAACCAGATTTCATTTTTGCAAATGTTAGCATAAGGGTCGGAGGGAAATATGGCGCTGGACTTTTTGATTTTGTATGAGCATGTGGTGCGCGAATATGAAAGCCTTATCCTATTGAGCGAAGAGCTTAAGCGGCGTGGATACAGCTGTGAAATTCGTCAGCTTTTGGACCGAAAAAAGCTAAAATACTTCACGTGGAAAAAACCACGCGTGCTTGTGGCAAGCAATATGTACGATAACGAAGGCATAAACAGCCACGTATACAACAATGTGGGAAAATTGGACAAGGTGGTTAACTTACATTGGGAGCAAATGCTTAGCGACACACAGGAAGAGGAGAGCTGGTTTAATTTTAATGGCAATGCAAAAAAATGTGTGCAAACCTGTTGGGGAGAAGCTACAAGAGAGCGCCTGATTCGAAACGGTGTACCGGCAAACAATGCCCCGGTAACCGGTGCTGTAATGATGGATTTTTTGCGCGAGGAATTTGAGGGATACTACAAAGACAAAGGGGCCTTGTGTAAGCAATACAGCCTGGATGCCAAAAGACCTTTGTGGTTGTATATTTCCAGTTTTGGCTATGCTTCTATGGATGAAGCAGAGGTGCAAGAGCTTTCGGAGATGGCCGGCACCGATTTTCGTGAATTTGCAGAAATCAATCGCGAAAGCATGAAAAAAACATTGGATTGGTTTGATCGTTATCTAACAGAAAATCCGCAGGTTCAGCTTGTGTATCGTCGTCACCCAAGTGAGTGGGGCAGCGAGGCGCTAAAAAAGCTGGAGGAAAAGCATGATGGGTTTCACGTGATTTTTGCAGAGAGCGTAAAACAGTGGGTGAAGGCAGCCGATACCATTTGCATCTGGATGAGCACAGCCATAGCAGAGGTGTATTTTGCAGGAAAAAATTGCCATATTTTGCGTCCTTGCCACATTCCGCATGAATTTGACCCGGTGATTTACAAAAAGGCACACTATATAGAAACGTACGAAGCGTTACTTTTGGCAGAACAACAAAATGAGTATAATTTTCCCATAGAGCCTGCTATTATTGAAGAGTATTTTGACAAAAGTGAAGAGCCTGCATATTTGCGCATGGCAGATTTGCTAGAGGAAGTGCACCAAAATAAACGGCAAAATGGTCCGTTTAGTGAGGGTTATACCCCGCGGTTTAATGTGCTAAAGCTTTTTGCTTTATGGGGTGTACATGTGTTTTCTGCATTGCACTTTAACCCCGCGCGCCTTCAAAAAATAGCACCGGGTTTTGCGCAATTTGCCGGCCGTATTTATGGCTATGTACAAAAGGCGAAAATTTCTAAAGAGGAAGTAAATCAACTTAGAGCCCGCATCACGCCGTATGTTGTGCAAATTGCACACGAGAGAGAAAAGAAAAAAGACTGAACTTTGCAAAAGGGGGTAGCGTATGGCAGGTGCACCAAAACATGAAAGTGCCGAAGGGTTTATCTCTTCTGTGCTAAAATATTCTGTATCTACCATCATCAGCTTTGCCTTGTTTGCACTGGCTGTGCTTTTGGGCAACTACCTTGTGCCCAACCAAGATGTTTACGGGGAGATTTCGCAGTTTTTGGGTGCCACCAATACACTGATGACCCTTGCTATTTTTGGCCTTGATCAAAGCTATATTCGTTTTTGCTATGAGCCGCCCGGTAAGGTGAGCAGTGACGGGCTATTCCGTTTGTGCCTATATTTATCGGTTTCGGTGCTTTTAGTGGCGGCCTTGGTGTGCTCTTTGTTTTTCTTGCAGCCCTTGTACGAACTGTTTAGTTTTGAACTTTTGGGGAGAGAAGCGATTCCACTTGTATTCTTAAACACATTGTTTTGGATGATAGCAAGATATTTTTATGTTTTGTATCGCATGGAGCAAAACCTTGTGCTTTACACGGTTACAGCCATTTTGATGAACTTTTTCAATAAAGTGTTTTACTTATTCGGTGCATTTTTTGAAAATCAGCTGTTTGGTATGGTGCTGCTTTTACTTTTGGGTCTTGGTGGGTTTGCCCTTTATTGCCTGTGTAGCCGCTTTAAACTTATTTTGCCCAAAAAAGGTGATGCGTTACGCACGGCAGTTCCGGCGGCATTGCCCTATGGCCTTGCTGTGGCCCCTACTGCGGTTTTAATCACCCTAAACTACACGGTGGGTGCAGCCTATGTGGCAAGTTCCATTTCAGGGGATGCACGCGGCGTATACTCTTACGCGTTCCAACTGTCAAATGTGGTTACGGCAATACAGTTGGGGTTTGCCTCTTTTTGGGGGGCCTATATGTATGCAAACTACAAAACACAGCAAGCGCGCATCCAAAAGGTACATGATATCCTAAACTTGCTTGTTTTGGTTTTTTTCTGTGTATTGGTGGCCCTAGAAGATATTATTTTCATTATTTTAGGAAATTATGCCGATGTTTTGCCTATTTTTCCCTTGATGATGTTGGCTGCCGTATTTTCGGTGCTGTGCGAAACAACCACCTATGGCAACACCATTGCCAAAAAGCCAATTTTTGATACACTGGGCAATGCGCTTTCTATTTTATGCAATTTATTGTTTTGCATTGTGCTCATCCCTCTTTTTTCTTTGATAGGTGCTGCGGTTGCCTTGGTTTTGGCAAACCTTGCTATGTATCTGTTTCGCACAGGGTTTGGCCAACATTTCTATAAAACAGTGCGCTACCCCTTAAAGTCTACCCTTGCCGTTATACTGGCGATTTTTTTGGCGGTGATGGCCACCGTATGGTACGACGCATTTTTGCCCAAACTGCTTATCAGTGCAGGGGTTGCGGGTGTATATTGTTTTATGTATCTGGCCGAGCTTAAGCGATGCATAGCACTTGCGGCCTCGTTTGGGAAAGGACTGTTTTTAAAAGGTTAAAAGTGATATACTACACATGTAAGAAAATTTACCCCTAAGTGGAAAGGAATAGCCATATGAAATATTGCAAAAAATGCACAATGCCAGACACAAGACCGGGCATTCAGTTTAACAATGAAGGGGTTTGCACCGCGTGCCAACATTTTGAGGACCGTAGCAAAGTGGACTGGGAAGCACGCTGGAAAGAGCTGGAAGCTTTGTGCAACAAATATCGTGGCATGAATGGTCCGGGTGGATACGATTGCGCCGTGGCGTGTTCTGGAGGAAAAGACAGCCATTATCAGGTGCATGTGTTGAAAGAACAATTGGGTATGAACCCGATTTTATTCACGGTTGAAGATAACTTTCCAATGACAGAAGCCGGAAAACATAATTTGCAAAATATTAGCGAAGCCTTTGGTTGCACGCTGATTTCCTGTAAGCCCAATATCCGCGCACAAAAGATTTTGATGAGGCGTTTTTTTGAAAAGTATGGTAAACCTACCTGGTATGTCGATCGCCTGATTTACACCTTCCCTTTGCACATGGCATCAAAGTTTAATACACCGTTTTTGTGTTATGGTGAAAATGTAAGCTTTGAATATGGCGGCAATGCCGACGAAGAAACCTACAGCGCGAAAGAGCAAATTGAAAATGGTGTGGCCGTGGGCATGCCTATGGAAGAAGTGCTGGGTGATGGTGTAACAGAAAATGACCTTAGCCTCACACTGGCGCCCACAAAAGAGGAACTGGACAAATTAGACCCATTCTATCTTTCGTATTTTTTACCGTGGAACTCTTACAAAAACTACCAATTTTCAAAAAGTCGCGGTTTCCATAATCTTTGTCATGAGTGGGATCGTACGCATCATGCCGAAGATTTTGACCAGATTGATTCAAGGGCCTATTTAGTGCACTCGTGGCTCAAATATCCAAAATTTGGCCATGCGGCAGCCACCGATTATACAGCGCGTTACATTCGTTATGGCCTTATGCAGCGAAGTGAAGCAATTGAAATTATTAGGCAAAAAGATGGTGAGCTCGATTCTAAATGTGTACAGGATTTTTGTGAGTTTTGCGGGTATTCGGAAAGTGAATTTTGGTCCATTATCGATAAATTTTACAACCGAGATTTATTTGAAAAAGATGGGTTTGACCGCTGGGTGCTAAAGGAGCCGATATGGCGAGAAGCATAAAACCTGTTAAATGGCTGGAGGCTTTATGACGAAACGCTATTTTGAAGAGGTGATGGAGGAGCTTGGGTACCATGTTGTGGATACGGTTGCAGCAAGTATTGCTAAAGAGTGGCCTTTTAGCGTACAAAATACAGATGCTGGGCTAGAGCTGCGCATTGTGACTTGCAAAGAGGCAAAACAATGTGTAAAAGAGCTAAAGTCTAAGGGGCATGCACATATTGCGTGGAGAACAGAAAAAGACGAGCTGCAAAGCACGGGGTATGTGCTGGTGGCAAGCATGAGCCCACCAAGTAATTTTTATGTGAAAAGCACACTGCACACAGCACTGATGGACAGCATCGCCGTTTTAACTGAACACAATTATCTACCGCCAAAGGTTTGCCCGTTGTGCGAGCAAGCAAGTTGTGACTGCTGGGCGCATGTGGAGGACGAATGCCGTCCGGTGCATCTGCGTTGCCTAAAAGATAGGCTTGACCTGCCGCAAGACGATAAAAAAATAGTAAAAAAAACCTATGGTACATATTGGAGCGGGGTTCTTGGTGCTTTGATAGGAGCGGCTGTGGCAGCATTACCCAACTGGGCTCAGGCACTATCCGACGGCTCTGTAAACCAGGTGTTATATCTGTTTTTGCCGTTTATGGCAGCGTTGTTATACCGTCTGTTTCGAGGTAAAGCAAATCTTGTTGTGGCGGGCATCACTGTGCTGGCAGCTTCTTTGCTGGTGGCCTTTGGTTTAGAACTCATTTGGTTTTGGGTGACAGCTACGAATGAAGCCGGCTATAATATCAGCCTTGCAGAAACAACAGCGCTTTATTTTGAGATATACTCATGGCGCCTAACATTTCAGAATATGGCGTTTAGCTTGTTATTTTTGATTTTGGGTTTTTTTGCATCTTCGATTTTGTTGCGTCGATATGTGAATGCAAGAATGGTTTCAGAGCAAGTGATACGAGGAAGCAAATTTGTGAATAAAAGTGCTTTTTCCATACAGGATGATAAAGTGATATCGATGAAAACACTGGCAGAAAAAACAAATTAAAAATCTAAAATATTCTTTTAATTGCAAAGAGAGGTTAAAAATGAAAGATGTTGGCCAAAGTGATTATACTGAAAACAACAATCAGATAATGCAACAACCACAAGGAGAGAATGGTGAGGATACTTTGCCGGAAATTGAAGACAAATCACAAATTCGCCCAGATTTGAATGCGCAGCAATCGCAAAATTATCCCGACAATAACACAGAAAATATGTATAAAACACAAGGTGAATGGCAACAGCGTCAACAGGTGCAAGCAAACACAGTGCCGGGAGCTGTGGCCTACTACATTCCACAGGAGGCGCCAAAAAAGAAGATGGGTGCCGGGAAAATCATCCTCATCATTGTTGCGTGTGTGGTGGTGCTTAGCATTTTTACATCATTGCTGTTTGGTGTGGTGGCAGTAGCCAGCTTTAGCACGGTTAGCCTGGGCGAAGGTGGTTTTTCCATGCTGTCGACACCTCCGATGAGCAGTTTTTCAGTAATCGATATACAAGGCGAAATTTCTTATAGCTCTTACAGCTATAACCATAGCGGTACGCTGGACTACATTGAGGCTTTGAGTGAAACGGAAAACGACAGAGGAATACTTTTGTTTATGAATACACCGGGTGGCGGTGTGTATGAAAGTGCTGAAATATATCAAGCATTGCAGGATTATCGAGAGGAAACGGGACGCCCTGTTTGGGTGTATATGGGGCCGATTTGTGCCTCGGGCGGATATTATGCCAGCGCAGCATCAGAGCGGATTGTGGCAAATCAAAACACTACAACGGGGTCTATTGGTGTTTATATTGTGCTACAAGACACCAGCGGTTTATACGATATGCTGGGAGTGGAGACCATGGTGATTAAAGCGGGAGAGAATAAGGGGGCCGGCCTTGCCGGTGCACCAATTTCTGACGATCAACGTGCAATGTATCAAACGATGGTAGACCAAAATTATGACGATTTTGTAAGTGTTGTGGAAAATGGCCGCGGGATGAGCCATGAGCAGGCGCTAACGCTTGCAGACGGCAGTATTTACACAGCGAACCAAGCGGTTGAAAATGGCCTGATAGACGATATAGGAAACTGGGAGGACACACTGGAAGCATTTGAGGAGAAAACAGGAGCAACGGCCTATTATCCCAATGTGTCGCAGCCAAGCTATGTGCAGCAGGTGTTTAGCTCTTTGCAAGAACTGATGCCAAAAAGTGGGACAGAGGCGCTTTTAAACCGGGTAGAGGCTGTGCCGCAAGGTGTTCCGCTAGCATATGCTACAGAACTTGCGGATATGGCCACCCGCACGGAACTTGTGGGGTAGGATATTGCAAGAAACAGAAAACAGAGGGCAATTGCCAGAGCGCGTCTTACTTTTGGGAATAGACAGTGGAGAGTATGATGCTGAGCAAAGCATGAGCGAGCTTACGGCTTTGGCCGAGGCAAGTGAAATGATTTCGGTGGCCGAAATATTGCAAAAGCGGCAACGGCAAGATAAGGCAACAGCGTTGGGAAGCGGGCGTCTGGAAGAGGCAAGGCAACTTTGCGAGCAGCTTGAAGTGGATTGTGCTGTTTATGACGGAGAGCTGAGTGGTAGCCAAATTAGAAATATATCAAATGCGTTAAAAGTGCCTGTAATTGATCGTACGATGTTGATATTGTCCATTTTCAAGAATAGGGCTACCACACGTGAGGGCAAAACACAAACAGAGCTTGCCACGCTTGAATATCGGTTACCACGCCTATCTGGATTGGGGCAGGCATTATCGCGCCAAGGCGGCGGCGGTGGTGGTGGCGGCGGTGCGCGTCGCGGCGGTGGTGAAACACAGCTGGAGTACGATAGACGCTATATCCGAGAGCGTATTTCTGTATTAAAAAAACGCTTGGCTGCGATGCAAATGCGGCGTGAAGAAACACGTAAGCATAGGGAGAAAAAAGAAGTGCCTTTGGTGGCTTTGGTGGGCTACACAAATGTGGGCAAATCAAGTTTACTAAATGCGATAACCGGTAGCGATATTTCTGCGGCAAATCGACTTTTTGAAACCTTAGACCCAACCGCGCGACGCTTGCAGTTGCCGGATGGGCAAGAAGTTATCCTAATTGACACGGTGGGGTTTGTTTCCCGTTTGCCGCACAAGTTGGTGGAGGCATTTAAGAGCACGTTGGAAGAAGTGGGATATGCGGATATTTTATTAAAAGTGTGTGATGCTTCAAACCCTCACACAGAGGAGCAGTTGTCCATCACAGATGGTGTACTCAGCTCTTTAAAAGCACAAGGGAAACAGTTGGTGGTCTACAATAAATGCGATGTTTCGCCGGATATACATTTGCAACACGAGGACGCTTTTGCAGTAAGCGCTCTTAGCGGAGAGGGATTGCCCGCTTTATTAGAAGGCGTTGCAAAGGCATTGAGAGAACGTGTGCAGATTTTGCATGTATGTCTTCCGTATGACCGATTGGCTTTGGCGGATATCTTACGAAAACATGGTGTGGTGCAAGAAGAACGATACGAAAACGAGGGCGTTTACTTTGAGGCTCGAGTGGAAACAAAATATGCCCATTATTTCACCGATTACCTGTGTGAAGAAAAAACAAAATAATATAAAGTGATAGAGAAGAACAATCAAACTTATGTATTTAAAATACAGATTGATTGTTCTTTTTTAATAAAAAGATAAAAAAACAAGATGCAATGTATATGTAAAGACATATGTAATAGCATAAGTCCGGTTTTAAATCTTTATTGCTGAATAACTGTAATGAAAAAACAATTATATATTTTAGTATAGATAAATAATAACAAATAAATAAAAGTAATTATCTGGTTTAATTGTTAAAAAATAAAATTAGAATAAAAAACAGGTATGGTGTGTATCCACATCATACCTGTTCATTCATTACGCCAACAAATAATTGGTTATAGAGCTTGGCTTTATTATAAAATGATTTTAAATGAGCATATTCATCATCACGCCGACAGCCATGTTGTTCATGCCATAAGCGCTACTTCGGAAAGAGTCATACATTTCTTTGAATGGGTTTTCATCTTCTACACTTTTTATGTTAGACAAGTCGTTCATCACAAGGTCTCTAGCTGAGGTGTTAAGTCCATACTGTGCATACTTATAGCTTGTATCTGCAACGCCACCAAACCCACCCAAGATGTCTCTGTAAAGCTCTTGGTTTCCTTCGCCGGCATCTTGGAATGCGGATGTCATTTTTTCTTGATCGAGTTGTAAGGTGCCATCGTTGTTGACGGATAAACCGATCAAAGCCATGCTTTCCTCAGGTGCAGGGTCTTGCACCATTCTGGCCAATTGCTTCATAACACCGGGGCCACGCTCGGCATTATCATTTAGCAATTTTACAGTGCTATTGTATTGGTCAACAAATTTTTGTGTTGCTTCTACGGTGTTTTTGATGCTCTCCTCATCCACTTGGCCGTCGCTGTTGTAAAGAGTTTTATCCAAATTGTCTAAGCGCACAGAATTGGCAGCCTGCGAGAGTTCACTTAAACTTTTGGTGTACGAATCAAGAAATTGTGCGGTGTCTTTCGTTAAAGTGCTTACGGTTTCTTTGTTGCTGGTATATTGGCTTTGTAATTCGGCGGCATCTTTGGTGGCTGTGAGCTGCGCGTTTGCATAGTCAAAAACAGAGGAGGTGCTGGAGGACGAAAATCCTCCCATTGAATAAGGGCTTAAGTAAGAAGTGAGATACGAATCAATGCCGATAGCCATACAAGCCACGTCCTTTCTAGTAATGGGGCGAAAAGCTTAGCCCCTAATCCAAGTTCACTGTGTAAAAATCAAGTGGACCGTGTGAAAAACATTTTTGCTTTGTTTTAAATTGTAAAAAATCTATTTAAAAACCTTAAACTCAAGGTTTTTCATCGCTTTTGGTAATTTCGCTTAAACTGCCAACCAATCCGGCTAAATTTTGAATTTCGCTGGGGATAATCAATTTGGTAGCTTGTCCGTCGGCAACATATTGTAATGCTTCCAAACTTTTTAGTTTTAAAACATTTTGTGAAATATCGGCCTCATTCAATAGGCGAATGGCATCTGCAGTGGCTCGTTGAACGCTTATAATGGCCTGTGCTTCACCATCTGCCTCACGAATTCGTTGCTCGCGAACTGCGTCTGCACGAAGAATGGCACTCTCTTTTTCACCTTCTGCTACCAAAATAGCACTGCGCTTTTCGCCCTCGGCGCGTAAGATAGACTCGCGACGTTGCCGCTCTGCTTTCATTTGTTTTTCCATAGCATCTTGAATTTCAGAGGGGGGTAAAATGTTTTTCAGTTCAACTCGGTTCACCTTAATGCCCCATTTGTCGGTAGCCTCATCGAGTGTGGCCGTGATTTTGGTGTTGATTACATCACGGCTTGTTAAAGTGTGGTCAAGCTCCATCTCTCCAATAATGTTGCGTAAGGTGGTGGCGCAAAGGTTTTCAATGGCCGCTAAAGGGTTTTCTACACCATAGGTGAAAAGTTTTGCATCTGTTACTTGGAAGAACACAACGGTGTCAATTTGCATGGTGACGTTGTCTCCGGTGATAACAGGCTGAGGCCGAAAATCTACCACTTGCTCTTTTAAAGATACTTTTTTAGTTACCCGGTCTAAAAAGGGAAGTTTCACATGCAGGCCGGCTTGCCAAGTGGCAAGATACACACCCATACGCTCTACTACATAACATTTTGATTGGGGCACAATTTTTACATTGACAAATAAAATTAACAAAGCCAAAAGAACTAAAGCGGCAACAACAATCCACATAAAGAGGCCTCCTACAGTATATTTACAAATATCAGCGGCTATTGCGCAGAAACGGGGCCGGGCAAAGGTGTTACCACAAGGCGTACACCATCTAGTGCGATAACACGGCACTCACTTCCCACGGGCAAAATCTCATCGGAGCTGGCAGCCCAATCCAGTCCTTCTAAGTGAACTCGCCCGTGTTGATTTGGCTGGATTTCTGCGATTACTTGTGCTATTTTTCCGACATTGGTATCTGCATTGGTGGGGGTGCGTGGCAAAACAGAGCGCGTGCGCACCATGGGGCGCAAAACAAATAAACACAAAACACTTACAATGGCAAATATCAAAATCTGCCCAAAATAGGCATTTGGTAAAAAAAGAGAAAACAGCAAAGCCGCAAGCGAGCCAGCACAAAACCAGATACTAACCAAAACACTAGTGAAAGTTTCGATAAGGACAAATGAGAAAACTAAAATCAACCAAACAATCCATACAGCTTGCATGTGTTTCACCTTTCTATAAAATCAATCACAATAACACGGTGGCAAAAAAACGAAAACATGTAAATAATAGTGCATATGAGTTGCTGCGGACAGGACGGCAGATAAACCGCAAAACAATAGAAAACAAGACGATTTATAAACGTAGATTCTTAATCTTATTATAGATGATTATGCACAAAAAAGCAAATTGATTCGTATCGAAAAAACCTATTTCACACAAATACCACAGATGAAAAAAACTGTAATATGCCTATACAAAATTAAATGCATTGTTTTAGTTTGGTTTGAGATAGGCGTTTTCATCATTTTCTGTTTACATATGGCCATCTTTTCATAAGGGAGAAAAAATTATTTTACATATTATCAATTTTTTCTTGCAAAACACAGGGCGGATTGCGATTCTTGCCAGCACCATTGCTTGACACTGTTCATACATGCAGTGTATAATGACTAAGCATGAAATAAGGTCTCAATTTACAGATGGCCTTGTGTGATGCAGAGGCTAACTTCTAGCCTCCTACTCCTGCTTCGGCATTAGGGAGGGACAAAGATGTCGGAAATCAGAGTGAAAGACAATGAATCGCTGGACAGCGCACTGCGCCGGTTTAAGCGTTCTTGTGCAAAATCGGGTGTTTTAGCAGAAGTTCGCAAACGCGAAGCCTACGAAAAACCTTCGGTAAAACGCAAGAAAAAGTCTGAAGCTGCCCGCAAACGTAAGTTTAAATAACTTTTTAAATTTTGGGCAAAAGGCAATACCTAGGCGGGCTCCATCGGAGCCCGCCCATTTTGTTGAACACTTATGGGAGGGGATTTTTTGCGCGTGCTAACGCCGGATTATTATTTTCGAGATGTAACTCACATTCGGCCGGAATTTCTAAAAAAGCTGGGCATTAAGGCTTTGGCTTTGGATGTGGACAACACCTTAACAGAGCACGACAGCCAGCATGTGCGTGAAGAGATTTTAGCATGGCTAAAGGAAATGCAGAACGAAGGCGTTTTGTTGATGCTTGCAAGCAACAACGTGCCTAGCCGTGTGCAACCTTTCGCAAGTTCTATTGATCTGCCCAGTGCCAGTTTTTGTTGCAAGCCGTCATTGCGGTGGTTTTTTGCGGCAAAACGCCTTTGGGGGTTACCACGCCACCAAATTGCATTGGTGGGAGACCAAATTTTTACCGACGGTTTGGCGGGCAGATTTGCGGGTGTGAAGGTGTTTTTGGTGAAGCCGCTAGCGGAGGACATAAAATGGAGCATAGTGCTGAAAAGAAAATTAGAAGTTCCGTTTTTGGCCAAATATTTTAGAACCGGCGGTAAATTATATTAATAAATGGTTTGCAAACGAAAAAATACAGAGGATGACATGGCAAGAACACGGATACAAAAGCTTTTAAAAAATTTGCCGGACGATTTTGAAGCGGCATTGATACAAACCCAAAGCAATCGGTTTTATTTTTTGGATTTTGATACTGATGATGCGGGAACACTGCTTATTTTGCCAGAAGCCTGCTACTTTTTTGTGGATTCGCGCTATATTGAAAGCGCACAGCAGAATGTTGAAGCGGCAGAAGTGGTGTTGCAAAAAGAGCTTTATGCACAAATAAAAAAACTGCTACTACAAGCAGATGTGGGCAAAATTTACCTAGAAAACCAGATTTCATTGGAGCAATATGCCCGGCTAAAAGAGCAATTACCCGATTTTTCTTTTGATGCAACAAAAACGCTTAGCGATGTGATATACAGGCTGCGGGCAGTGAAAGATGAAGAGGAAAAAAATAGAATTCGAAAGGCACAGGCCATCACCGATGCCTGCCTTGAGCACATTTTAAACCATATTGTGCCAGGGGCAAAAGAGGTGGATTTAATGCTGGAAATGGAACACTTTTTAAGGCGAAACGGCGCCTTGCAAGTGGCGTTCGATACCATTTTTCTCTCTGGCGTGAACACCAGTTTGCCACATGGACGACCAAGCAATAAAAGCCTAGAATATGGCGATTTTATCACCATGGATTTTGGGGCGAAATACCGCGGGTATTGCAGCGACATGACACGCACTGTGGCGCTGGGCAAGCCAAGTGCTTGGCAACAAGAAGTGTATGAGGTGGTGCAAAACGCGCAGAGGGAAGCCAGCCAAAGCTTGCGAAGCGGCCTTGTGTGCAGTGAAGTGGACAAGGTGGCAAGAGACATCATTCAAAAGGCAGGATATGCAGAAAACTTTGGGCATGGGCTAGGCCACGCAGTGGGCATTGATATTCACGAGCAGCCAAGGTTGTCTCCGCTTTGCAGCGAAACTTTATTGGAAAACATGGTGGTAACGGTAGAGCCCGGAATTTATCTTGCAGGGCAGTTTGGTTGCCGCATTGAAGACACGGTGATTGTAAAAGAGAATGGCTGCGAGATACCCGGGCGCTGCCCAAAAGAATTGCTGATTTTGTAATTTTGGCACTTACTCTTTTGATAAATATGGGAAAAGCCTTGAAAACGGTGGGCGTATCAGATAAAATGAAAAAAGGATATAGATAAAGAGACAAGCGTATAGACGCATTATGGAGGAATAAACATGATTTCAGCTGGAGATTTTCGCAATGGGGCAACCTTTGAGCAAGAAGGACAAGTTTTACAAGTGGTAGAATTTCAGCATGTAAAACCGGGCAAGGGATCTGCTTTTGTGCGCACAAAAACAAGAAATGTAATCACAGGTGCCGTTACAGAGACTACATACAACCCGTCTGATAAGTTTCCTGTGGCACAAATTGAACGCCGCGAAATGCAATATCTTTATGAAGATAGCGGGCTGTATTATTTTATGGACACGGAGACCTATGAGCAAATTCCACTGAATAAAAGTGATTTATCGGACGCATTTAAGTTTGTAAAAGAAAACGAAAATGTGCTGGTATTGAGCCATAAAGGAAACGTTTTTGGTGTAGATGTCCCGAATTTTGTGGTGCTACAAATCACACAAACCGAGCCAGGCATGAAAGGCAACACCGCTACCAATACATTAAAGCCGGCCACACTGGAAACCGGTGCCGAAGTGCGTGTGCCTTTGTTCATCAACGAAGGTGAGTCAATCCGGATTGATACACGTACGGGAGAATATATGGAACGTGCCTAAAAACCACAATAGTATACACAATAAGGAGAAAAAATGAATTTAACAGAAAAAGCAGCATACATCAAAGGCCTTGCAGAGGGATTGGACTTAGAAACGGATAAAAAAGAAGTACGCCTGATTAAAGAGTTGTTGGATTTGGTTTCTGAGATGGCCACTGATGTAGAAAACATCGGAGCAGACCTAGTGGAATTATATGATGCCTTTGAAGAGCTAGACGAAGATTTGGGCATGGTGGAAAGTGAAATGTTTGGCTCTATGGACGACATGATGATGGATGACATCTATGAAATTTCTTGCCCCAACTGCCAAGAGACTGTGGTGCTGGATGAAGAGATTTTGTGTAGCGGAGATGTGATTTGTCCAGATTGTGGTGAAAAAATCGAGCTAGAAATTGATACCTGCGACTGCTGTGGAGACGACAAATAAAGAATTGTAATTTTTGCAAATGGCTTTCGCAAAACGAAAGAACAAAAGACCCCTTTTTTGTAAGACGAGTGATTGTCTTACAAAAAGGGGTTTTATTATAAGCAGATAAAAGCTGACTTATTTACATTAAAGGCGCGCAGAACGATCTATAGGGGTGTTAAAATAAGGCTCGGGTTCGTAATACTCAAAAATTAGGGCATCGTTTTGCTTTTCAAGCAAAGGGTGCACATCCTCTTCGTGCACAGTCCATGCAACACGCATAGAGACTAGGCTTGTCAAAAACACTGTGGGGGGGTGTTTTCCCTTTTGATAGGCAATAAAATGTGGCCGCCCTAAAAAATTTGTAAAAAGCCAGGAGACTGCAAAGGCTTGCACACTGTATCCAAGGCTTTTCATGGGTGCGCTAAGCTGCCCTCGCAATACACCCGGTACGTTTTTTTTAAACCATCGCACAATGCGAGGGTCAAAGCTTTCAATGGCGATGTCGCCATCGTAAAGGCGCAAAATGCGCCAGGTATTTTCACATAATTTTTTATAGTTGTCACCGGGTTTTAGTTCCAGCAGTAAAGGCACTTTGCTGTCCACCAAAGTTAAAACTTCACGTAAATGAGGAATTTTTTGCCCCGTGCCAAACAAACGAAGGTCCTTTAGCTCCTCAAATGTTTTTTCCTCTAAAGCACCCGGGGTTTGGCAGGCACGCTCTAGCGTAATGTCGTGAAAAACAACAACCTCATCATCGGCAGTAAGGCGCAAATCCAGCTCTATTCCATAGCCGGCATCCATGGCGGCAGTAAAGGCTGCAAGGCTATTTTCGGGGATGGATTGATCCTTTTTGTGCAGCCCTCTATGTGCAAGGTTGGCCCATTGGAACATATGGCGCTGTTCTAAAGTGCTTTCGCCCGGCAGCAGTAAAAATATAAGAAGCAATGCAATGGCACAAAAAACAAATACCAGCGTCAAAAGCATAAGACAGATCCTCCGAAGTTTCCCAAGATAGATATAGAAAGCTGGGTGCAATTTGGTGTGGTAAGGCGCAAGGGATATAAGCGAAAATAAATGGATAAGGTAGGCGTGCATGTGTCGATTGTATTTTTTAGCATACGATGCGCTGTTGTCGCCTTGTGATTTTGAGACAGCCTTTTTGTGAAGTGTAAAAAAGCTTTGTTTTAGTATACCGTGAATGGAAAGTTGTTTCAAATAAAAAAATCTCTGCCAAAATTCGCCTGTTTTCACATTTACAACATACCCCCCTTTTATGATACAATAGAGAAAGAATGAAATGGAAAAGATAAGGAAAGCGTTGGGTGAGGGTGCATGTGGTGGCCATTCCCCAACGCATTGGGCAATGGCCGCATAAATATCCGGAGGTGACAGGATGATTAAAGTTTTGATTGCAGACGATGAGCCTAGAATTCGTGAATTGATTCGTGAACACCTAACTCATGAGGGGTATTTGGTGGAGGAAGCAGCAGATGGTTCAGCTGCTTTGGTGAGCGTGCAAAATGGGGGAATAGACCTTGTTTTGCTCGACATTATGATGCCGTTTTTGGATGGTATGAGTGTGCTGCGCGAAATTCGCCAAAGAAAGATAGAGGTGCCGGTGATTATGTTGACGGCAAGAGGCGAAGAATACGACCGCGTATCAGGCCTTGAGGGTGGAGCCGACGATTATGTGGTGAAGCCGTTTTCCCCAAGAGAGCTTGTGGCACGCGTAAAAGCAGTGTTAGCGCGCACTTTGCCAAAGGAAAAGGTGGATGGAGAAAGCTATGTGTTTGGCGGGCTTTCTGTGGACACTGCGTCACACACTGTGAAAATCGACGGAGAAATTGCAGAGCTAACACCAAAAGAGTTTGATTTGCTTGTTTTTTTAGCGGCCAATCGTGGCATTGCGCTTTCTCGAGAGAAAATTTTGCAAAAGGTGTGGAACTATGACTATATTGGTGAAGACCGCACCGTGGATACCCATGTGAAAATGTTGCGTAGCCACTTAGGGGCATATCGAAACAACATTGTAACGGTTTGGGGTGTTGGCTATAAATTTGACCCGGAGGCAAGCATTTGAGGCGTACATTTCAACTGAAAAACTGGTTTACAGGCAGTATTCTGCGAAAACTGACATTCTTTGTTGTGTTGGTTTGCCTCATTTTGATTATTTTATTTTGGCTTTTTGCTGTACAATTGCTAGAGCCGGTGTACAACTTGTCTCTCCATAGGGATTTGGAGAGGACGTTAGACGTTTTTGTGTCTGTTTTAGATGAAGCTGCGGTAAATGATACCCCTCTTACAGGCTATTATTTAACAGAATCCGGTGTGGTGCAAAGCCTATCGCCAGAGAGCATTGGTCTTTTGAATGCTGAAATAGAAAAAGGTAGGCTAAACATTGATGACGTTTGTATAGACATTTCAAACACAAAATTAAGCAATGTGTTTTTGCAAGAAAATTCGTCGTCTTTTTGTGTTTTGCACAACAGCAGTGGCATGCTGGGCGAGCAAGCAGGCCCCAATAATGACCTTGTGCGTTCTGTGCGTAGCGAGGTGTTTTCTTATGGAAGTTGTGATCATATCATCGATATGCAGATGGTGATGGGAAAAACAACCGAAAATGGAGAGGTGGCCGTGGTGTTGTCTTCGGGGCTAGAGCGCGTGCCACAAGCCACCGAGGTGCTGAAAAACTTGATGTTGCCTGTGGGCTTTTTGATGGTGGCAATGGCCATTTTACTTGCATGGGTATTTAGTTTTTGGTTTACGATGCCTTTGCGTAGGCTCTCTTCTGCGACAAAAGAAATAACAAAAGGCAATTACGATGCCCGTGTGCAGGTGAAAGGTAGCGATGAAATTGCGCACCTCTCCACCGATTTTAACCACATGGCTGAACAAGTACAGCAATCATATGAATCTCAGCGAGACTTGTATGCAAATGTAAGCCACGATTTGCGCACACCTCTTACTCTTATCAAAGGGTATGCAGAAACCTTGCGCGATTTAACCGGTGATAACCCAGAAAAACGCAAAGAGCAATTGAATGTCATTGTGGATGAAAGCGACCGATTGAGCTTGCTTGTGAACAATGTGTTGGAGCTTTCGCGCATGTCAAGCGGGGCAGAGAAGTATAACCCGGTTTGTTTTGATTTAACACAGCTATGCGAGGAAGTGGGCGAGCGCTATGATGCGGCCGGTGTTCAAGAAAATTATCATTTTGTTTTTGAGGGGGCAGAGCCTTTAGATATTATGTCAGACCCGGTATTGTTGCAGCGGGCTTTGCACAACTTGCTTGGTAATGCGTTAAAACACATTGGTGAAGATGGCTATATAGGCTTAAAAGTGTATAAAACCAAAGAAAACCGTGCAAGGGTGGAAGTGATAGACCACGGTGTGGGCATTAACGAAAACGATTTGCCACATTTGTTCGATAAGTATTATCGCAGCAGAGCCGACGCAGGAAAACCCGGAACGGGGCTTGGGTTATCAATTACAAAAGCTATTTTCACAACCGCTGGTTTCTCCTACGGTGTAGAGAGCAAACAGGGAGAAGGCGCAATGTTCTGGTTTGAAACGGCTTTGATAGAAAAACCATGCAAAGATAAATGGCAACCCCAAAAATAGAAAAACAATACCGTAAAATTCTGCTGTTGTAGTGCGGGTTTTGCGGTATTGTTTTGAAGAGGCAAGCGACGTGTAAAATGGTTTTAGAGGATATGGATGCAAAAGAGGGGTGCCCCACTGCCCTTTCAAAAAGTGAGACGCTTGCAATTTGCCCACTACAAAGGGTATAATTAAAGAGAAATAAGGTCGAGTTTCGTGCTGTGAAGGAGGAAACGGCTTGGAGATGCCAAAGCGAGTGCTTTGTCTGATGGATCTTTCGATTGTGGGCAGAGCAAGCCTTGCTTGTGTGCCTAGCGTGCTGGCGGCCTGCGGTGTGCAGTGTTGTCCGTTTCCCGCGTCGCTTCTTTCCACGCACACCGGTGGTTTTAATCATGTGCAGATTTTAGATCTTGCGGAATTCGGTTTTCGTGCGCTGGAACATATTGTGCAAGAAAACACACACTTTGACGCGGTGTATGTGGGCTATATGAACAGTCCTGCACAGTTTTGTTTGGCCCACAAAGCAATGGATTATTATAAAGACAGCTTTGTGGTGGTGGACCCCGCTGTGGGGGATGACGGAGCTTTGTACGCCGGAATCACCGAAGAAACCGTAAAAAGTATGAGGGGACTATGTCAAAGGGCAAACCTTATTACACCCAATGCAACCGAAAGTGCGCTCATGGCTGGGGGAAATCCACAAAACTGGACAAAAGATGCGGCAATAGATAGCTTGAAAGATTGGGCAGGTAACGGGGTGTCAGTGCTGATTACCAGTGTGCCACAAGATGGAGAAGCTCTTGTGATGCTGGGGCAGGTGCCGGGCGAACAAGAACCATTTTGCCTTGAAATTAACAAGCAACGAGGCAGCTTTCCCGGCACAGGTGATTTGTTTGCCTCGGCAGTAACAGCGCTTGTTTTGCAAGGTTTCCCCCTGCAAAAGGCGGCACAAACTGCGGCGGATTTTATTGCAGAGGCCCTGCGTCTTACCATAGAGGGTGGCGGTGCAGTGAGGCAAGGGATTTGGTATGAGCCGTGCCTAGCACAACTGTGCGAGACAGTTTTAAAGGAGCGTTATAAATGATGGAAGAGCAAGGTGCTCTACCTTTGCATATTGTGCTTGTAGAGCCACAAATCCCACAAAACACCGGCAATATTGCACGCACTTGTGCATGCACGGGTGCAGTGCTGCATCTTGTAAAGCCCATGGGTTTTACTGTAACGGATGCAAAATTGAAGCGTGCCGGGCTAGATTATTGGAATCAGCTAGACATACGATACCACGAAAGCTTGCAAGCATTTTTGCAAGAGGCACCGGGGCCATGCTTTTTTTTCACAACAAAAGCGGCAAAACGTTATACAGAGGCAAGCTATCCTAAAGGGTGTTGCTTGGTGTTTGGCCGAGAAGATGCGGGCTTGCCCATGGCGTTGCTTGAAACGCAAACACAGCAGTGTGTACGTTTGCCCATGCGTGGCAATTTGCGTAGCCTAAATTTGTCGAATGCTGTGGCAATAGGTGTGTATGAAACATTGCGCCAATGGGATTTTAATGGCTTGGAAAGCCGTGGCATGTTGGCGTATGAAAATGGTGCACAATCAGTTTAAGAGGATGGTAAGGGGTATGAAGAAAAAGACAATTGCGGTTTTAACAGATTCTGCGTGTGATATACCGCCACAACTTGAAAAAGAAAGCGGCGTGGATATTTTGCCCTTTCAAATTACAGTAGACGGAAAAAGCTATTGGGAGCGGGTGGATTTTACAGCGGAAGAGTATTATAAAATGCTGGAAACCTGCGAAAACATTCCGGCTACGGCACATATCACAAGCTTAAGGTTTGCAGAAAAATTTAAAGAGTATGACGATGCGGGCATCAAGCAGGTCTTGTATGTCAGCATCAATTCAACCGGCTCAAACACCTATTATGCGGCGCAAATGGGTGTGCAGGAATTTCGAGAAGAGCGCAAAGACAGCAAGATGGAGATTTGGGTGGTGGATAGCCATACGTATTCGGCCCCGTTTGGATGGTTTGTGGCAGAGGCTGCGTTTAAGCTGAAAAACGGCGCAGAAATGTGTGATGTGGTGCAATGGCTAGAAGATATTTTTGCGCGTATGGAAGTGGTGTTGGGCGCCTATAGTTTGCGTTTTTTAAAGAAAAGCGGCAGGGTGAATGCGGCGGCAGCCTTTGCAGGGGAACTTTTAGGCTTGCGCCCGGTGTTCACGCTTATTGACGGCGAGAGCCAAGTTCAAAAAAAGGTGCGTGGAGACAAACTTGTGATACCGGCCATGCTGGAGTATATGATGGCACACTGCGAAGAGGGGTCAGACTATATCATAGCAGGCACCAATGAAGAGCAAATCAAGGAAATGTCGGCTTTGTGCGAGAAACAGTTTAAAAAGAAACCACTATGTGCTGTAAAACTTGGTGCGGCTGTATCCACAAACACTGGCCCACAGGCTTTGGGGCTAGGCTATTTTGGGAAAAAACGAGACCGATAATGTTTTTTAAGGCGGCTTCCGGAAAGGGATAAAATCATGTCAAAAACAAGAGTGGCCGTTCTGTTTGGCGGTGTTTCTTCGGAATATGAAATTTCCTGTATTTCGGGCGCTGCCATTGCAGAGCATCTAAGCGAAGATCTTTACGAAGTATACAAAATTGGCATCACAAAAAAAGGCCGGTGGCTTCTTTATCCGGGTGGTACCGAAGAGATGCGCAATGCCGAATGGGATAAGCACCCGGACAATGTGCCGGCTATCCTTTCGCCTGACAGGGTGACACACGGTCTTTTGGTAAGCCATAGCGGAAATTTGGATATTGTGAAGCTGGATGTTGTGATACCCGCCTTACATGGGCGCAATGGAGAAGACGGAACTGTGCAGGGGCTTTTGGAGCTTTCGGGTGTTCCTTATGTGGGCTGTGATGTGCTAAGCAGTGCAGCCTGTATGGATAAAGTGACAGCGATTCGGTTGCTTGAAGCTGCGGGTATTGAGCACACGCCTTGGCTTGCAAAACGACGCAGGGATTTAAAAGATTTTGATACATTTTCAGAAGAATTACTGCAAAAGTTGCATTTTCCTGTTTTTGTAAAACCTTCTGTCAGTGGGTCCAGTGTGGGCATTAGCAAGGCGAAAACACGGGAAGAACTGCAAACGGCTATTAAAATTGCCAGTGCACATGATAAATTGTTGTTGTTTGAGCAAGCCGTAGAGGGGCAAGAGGTGGAGTGCGCCATTTTGGGTGACGAAACCTTGCTGGTTTCGGTGCCCGGTGAGATTCGCAGCTGCAATGAAACCTATGATTATGAGGCAAAATATAAAAGCGGAAACGCCAGCAAGCTTTTGATACCGGCGCCGCTGAGTGCAGAAAAAACCGAAGAAGTGTGCAAAACGGCAAAAAAGGCTTATCATGCGCTGGGGTGCTCGGGTCTTGCGCGGGTGGATTTGTTTGTAGAAAGCGGCACAAATCGTGTTTTGCTCAATGAAATTAACACCATGCCGGGGTTTACCACCATCAGTATGTATCCCAAATTGATGGAATATAGCGGTCTAAGTTTTTCAGAGCTTTGTCACCAGTTGGTGCAACACGCTTTGGAGCGTGCGGAGGGATGAAATGAGCTGTGATGCAAAGGCGCCCATCGGGGTTTTCGATTCCGGTCTTGGGGGCTTAACAACAGTGCGAGAGCTTAGAAAAATATTGCCCGGAGAAGACATTGTTTACTTTGGTGATACAGGCAGAGTGCCTTACGGCACGCGCGGACGTGAAACGATTTTAAAATATACACGGCAAGATTTGGCGTTTTTATTGTCTAAAAACGTAAAAACTATCATTGCAGCTTGTGGCACTGTGAGTAGCACATTTTCAAAAGAAGAGGGAGATGCCCTGCCGGTGGAGTATACCGGTGTGGTGCAAGCTGCAGCATTGGCTGCTGTGCATAAAAGCAAAACAAAACGGATTGGAATTTTGGGTACAGAAGCAACCATCCGCTCGGGCAGTTATCAGCGTGAATTGAGCGTGTTGGATAACAGTGTAGAAAGCATAGCAGTGGCCTGCCCTTTATTTGTTCCTTTGGTAGAAAATGGCCATTTTGCGCCCGATGATGCCATGGCCCATCTTGCAGCAGAAGAGTATCTTGGGCCCATTAAAGCGGCAAAAGTGGATACGGTGATTTTGGGGTGCACGCACTATCCGTTGCTGCATGGGGTGTTGCAAAAACAGTTTGGCCCTTTGGTGACACTGGTTGACCCTGGGCGTGAAGCGGCGCTTGCAATGAACGAGCACATGCGTGATGAAGGCATTTTAAACCCTAAAAAAAGTGGTGGCACGGTGCGTTACTATGTCAGTGACGAACCAGATCGTTTTTCGGCGCTTGCGTCGGTGTTTTTTCAGGAAGATAGGGTGGAAAAAGCAGAAATCATTTCAATTGAGCAGTACGGCTTAAATAAAACCGCGGGAAAGGGGCACGAAAATGACAGATAATTTCTGGATTAAAATTGAAGGAAAGATGAATTTGTCCGGGGATATAGATACGGTGAACTTGACAACTCGTGGCAATTTTGTGTATAAGGACGGCAGTTATTTTATTATTTATGAGGAATCTCCTGCCACAGGTTATGCTGGCAATGTTACCACCGTGCAGGTGGAGAGTAGCGATAAAGTGTCGATGCTTCGACATGGCACTATGCCAAGCCAGCTGGTGATAGAGCGCGGAAAGCGTCATGTGTGTCACTACGACAGTGGTCAAGGGTCGGTGAGCCTTGGTGTTGCAGCTGATGAAATTGTTAGCCACCTTACCGAGCAAGGCGGCAATGTTACTTTTAGCTATAATTTGGACACAGGAAATGCTCATCTTTCGCATAATACGGTAAAAATCACAATTCAGGAGGCCAATTGATGTCCGGCTATTTCACAGTACTCAGCGATACTTCACAGCCCGATTTTCATGAGAAAAGGGCCGAAGTTTTTCGCCATATCGACTTATTAGAAAAATTAAAGCAAGAGGTGCGTGCAGCTTTGGGCCTTGCCGTAAGTAAGGCGGTTTTGGCAGGAGAGCTTGGGGATATCCCTTTGCCGGACTATGTGGTGGAAGTGCCAAACGACCCTTCACACGGAGATTTTGCGGCCAATTTAGCGATGGTGTCGGCCAAGGTGTTTCGTTTGCCACCGCGTAAAATTGCCGAAACCATTGTGGCCCATCTTCCCTTAGAGGGTGTTTTTCAGAAGGCGGAAGTGGCAGGGCCTGGGTTTATCAATTTGTTTTTGGGCGATGGCTGGGGGGCGAGCGTATTGATGGCGGCTTGCCTAAATGGTGCCGAATACGGGCGCACAAATGCAGGGCAAGGCAAATGCGTGAATGTGGAGTTTGTATCAGCCAACCCAACGGGCCCCATGCACCTTGGTAACGCACGTGGCGCAGCTTTGGGCGATTGTTTGGCCGAGGCCTTGACGATGGCCGGATATGATGTGTGCCGAGAGTTTTATATCAATGATGCCGGAAACCAAATTCAAAAATTTGGGGCCAGCCTATCGGCTCGATATCAGCAAATTCTTTTGGGTGACGATGCTGTAGAGTTTCCGGAAGACGGTTATCAGGGCGAAGATATTCGCGTAAGGGCTAAAGAATATTACGACTTGCATGGCGATTGCTTACGTGATGTAAGTGAAGAAAAGCGAAGGGATGCGCTGGTAGAATACGCCTTACCTAAAAATATCGAAGGTTTAAAAACAGACCTTGCCAAATACCGCGTGAGCTACGACGTATGGTTTAGCGAATCTGCTTTGCACGAATCCGGTGCGGTGTGGCGTATCATCAAAACATTGCAAGAGCGTGGCATGGCCTATGAGAGCGAAGGTGCCATTTGGTATAAGGCCACAGAATTTGGCGGCGAGAAAGATGAGGTGCTGGTGAGGCAAAATGGCATCCCTACCTATTTTGCTGCCGACATTGCCTACCATGCAGATAAATTTGAGCGTGGTTTTACAAAAGCGATTGACATTTGGGGCGCCGACCATCACGGCCATGTGGCCCGCATGAAAGGCGCTATGGAGGCCCTTGGGCTAGATAGTAGCCAGCTGGAAATTGTATTGATGCAATTTGTGCGCCTTGTGCGAGATGGAGAGCCCGTTCGCATGAGCAAACGTACAGGCAAAGCGATTACTTTAACGGATTTGCTGGACGAAGTGCCCATTGATTCTGCGAGATTCTTTTTCAATTTGCGTGAACCAGGTTCTACCATCGAGTTTGATTTGGATTTGGCTGTTAGCGAAGATTCTGCAAATCCTGTATATTATGTGCAATATGCTCATGCACGCATTTGCTCTATCTTACGTGCATTGCAAGAAGATGGGGTGCAGTATGATGAAGAGCAAGCTTTTGGCAATGCCATTTTATTGCAGCAAGAAAAAGAAAAGGCCCTGCTGCGCCAGGTGATGATTTTTCCTGCAGAAATACGTGCTGCTGCTGAAAACAATGATCCTGCGCGTATCACACGAACCCTCATCGACACGGCCACTGCATTTCATCGTTTTTATGCTGAGTGCCGCCTAAAAGGTGAAGAACCACGCCTGCAGCAAGCGCGCCTTGGGCTGTGCAAAGCCGTGCAACTTGTTTTGGCAAATGGCCTAAACATGTTAAAAATAACAGTGCCGGATAGGATGTAAGTTTGCTTTTTAAAAGGACAGCAAATGGGGAGCTTATGGCATGGAACAAGAAAAAAAAGCCCTTAGTTTTGATGAAGTGAGCGAATGGTTGGACGAAGTGGCAAGCACCATTCCCGAGGCTTTATTTGAAGGCTTAAACGGTGGGGTAATTCTATTGCGGGAAATCAAGTTTTCGCCTCATGCACAGAAAAAAGATCTTTATATCTTGGGGCAATACAATCACGATCCTTATGGTCTTGGGCGCTATATACAGGTGTATTATGGTTCGTTTTTGCAAGTTTATGGCAAAAGCAGTGAAGAAAAACAAAAGCAAGGCTTGCGAGAATTGTTGCTGCACGAGCTTACACACCATATAGAATCCTTGGCCGGCGTGCGAGACCTAGAAGTGAAAGATGAAATCTTCTTAGACCGATATCAAAAAAAGCAAGAGATAAAAAGCAAAAAAGGCCAACCGGACAAAGAAAATACTTTTTTTAGAAAAAAATTGTCTAACAAAAAAGAATAAATCTCAATAATACACAAGCACAATAGCGTTTTTTTGGTCAAAACTGTTGCAAAAGCTGGTTCGATTGTGTAAAATGAATATTAACAAAATAAAAGTTTTGTTCCACC
>CAYJJK010000028.1:0-26953 GCA_964370445.1 uncultured Oscillospiraceae bacterium
ACTCGCTACCTCCACCTTGGCAAGGTGGCGCTCTACCAGATGAGCTAAAGCCGCATATATCGCACGCGCTTTTTGTAGTGCGATAATTATTTTACACTTTTATTACGAATTTGTCAATATATAATTTTGAATTAATGCGTTTTAATTTTCATAAAATATTTAAGGACTTGTTGAGTCATTTTCTTTATCCTGTAGCAATTCATTAATATCAAATTGATAATGTTTGCCACAAAAATGACACTCAACCTTTGCGCTACTCTCTTCGTTTTTTATTCGTAAAAGTTCTTCTTGGCCAAGGCCAAGCAAAATATTGCGTGTGCGTGTATCACTGCAATAGCAACGATATTCTAACGCTCTCTCCTCTAATATATGCACATCAAACCCATGCAAGCACAATTCTATCAAATCTTTCGGTTGCGCCCCAGCTTGCAACAGCTCAGTTACTGGCTTCATGTTTTGTAAATTTTTTTCTACTGCACTAATTTCTTCATCGGTAGCTCCTGGAAGCAAGGTAAGTAAAAAACCACCACTTGCGGCAATGCTCAAATCTTTTTCCACAAGCACACCCAAGGCACACACACAAGGTGTCTGCTCACTTTTAGCATAATAGGTGGTAATGTCCTCGGCAACCTCTCCGGATACAAGTGCCGTTTGCCCTATATAAGGCTCACCGGTTTTATTGTCTCTCACCATAGAGAAGATGCCGTCATTCCCCACAGCACCACCCACATCCAGCTTACCATCCTCACGTAACGGAAGCTCTACCAGCGGATGCTGTACATAACCTCGCACATTGCCAAGGCCGTCGCTCACGGCCAGCACTGTGCCCAAGGGTCCACCTCCATTCATGCGTAAGGTTAGGCTGTGATTTTCCTCTTTCAACTGGCTGCCTATTAAGGCGGCACCGCTTAAAAGCCTTCCCAGTGCGGCAGATGCAACAGCACTTGTATGATGAATTTTTTCCATCTTCGTTAAAATATTCAAGGAATTAATGGCTGTAACCACAATTTTTCCATCACAATTCATTGCACGAACTAAATTATTCATTCAGCATAAATCCTTTCTGCTCTATGGTATTTCCCCTTTTTTAACACAAGTGAAAAAATAGCGCTGGCTATCTGGTTGAACTTCTGAAAATGTTTCACCATCTAAAATAGATTCACAGTGTAATCCATTTTGTGCTAAAAGAGTTTTCCAATCCTCTAAGGAGTAGCTATATTCTTTAAATAATTCTTGTGCCACAGTTTTTCCGTGTACAGAGATATCTAGCGCTATTTCTGTACAGTTTTCACTATCTATCCAATAATTTTGCCAAACACAGCACAAACCAGTTGATGTTTCTATTTCAAAACAGTTGTTTTTTAAGATGTTGGTATGCTTATAAGGTGTGTTTGCATCAAATAAAAACAATCCCCCCGGTTCCAAAAAAAGAGAAATTCGGCCCAATACTTGTGAAATAGTGGCAGGTTCAATATGGTTTAGAGTATCAAAAGTACAAACTGCAGCACGTGTAGTGCCAAACAAATCTAAATTCGTTAGATTTTGCTGTAAAAGTAAAATACTTTGCAGCTCGAGCTCATCCTTTTTGTTTCGCAACACCGACAACATATCCTCAGAATCATCTACAGAAATAAGATCATATCCTGTTTGAGCAAGGCGTAAGCTAATTTCTCCCGTGCCACAGCCTAAATCGGCCACAATGCCATTTTCAATACCATAGCGGTGCATTTCTTTTATTAAGTGTGCACTTAAACGGTCGTAATCGGCCTCCTTGTTCAACTCGTCATAATAATAAGCAAACGCCCCGTATCCCATAGCGTTCCTCCTATTCTGTCGTCAGCAGTGCATCCAGATGATCTTCAAGACATGTTATCACAGACTCTATTCCAATATTTTTTTCGGTGCTTGTAAGCATAATAGCCTTTGGCTCATATGTTTTTAAGGTATTCAAAAAACCTTCATAAGCTGCCTCTCGTTGTGATGGTTTTAACTTATCAGCCTTTGTTAACACCACTACAAATGGGATCTTATGATAGCTGAGGTATTCTAGCATACGAACATCGTCTTTTGAGGGAGCATGGCGAAAATCCAATAGTTGCACCAACACACAAAGGTTTCGCGTTGCTGCAAAGTATCCATTGATAAGCTCATCCCAGCGTTTTCTTTCTGAGTGTGAGGTTTTTGCATAACCATATCCCGGCAAATCCACAAAATAGGCTTCGCCCAAATCAAAGAAATTGATGGTGGCCGTTTTACCCGGTGTTGCACTGATACGTGCCAAGTTTTTTCTGTTGCATAGTTTATTGATTAGGGAAGATTTTCCTACGTTAGAGCGACCGGAAAAAACAATTTCCGGTCGCTCGGATGCTGGTAATTGGGCGCTGGTTCCATAGGATGCTACAAAGTTGGCCTTCTGTATGTTTAGTCGACTCATTGTGAAATCTCCGTGCTAATTGGGGTGGATGGTTCTTGGATAAGAGATGGTTGTTTATCGGTTTTTTTCTTGTGTGGCTTTCGGCTTTTTACAGGTGTACTTGATTTGCGTACCAATGTGTTTTTTAAAGATACAGCCAATGCATCTTCCAAAGTTGAAACCGCCACAAACCGGATGCTTTCTTTCACTTCATCGTCGATATCATAAAGATCTGATAAGTTATCTTTTGGAATCAATACGGTCTTGATCCCCTCTCGGTAGGCTGCCATGCTTTTTTCTTTTAGCCCACCAATGGGTAGCACATTACCATGCAAGGTAATCTCCCCTGTCATCGCCACATCTGAGCGCACTGGATTGCCCGATAAAACGGATATCAAAGCCGTGCTTAAAGTGATACCGGCTGATGGCCCATCCTTTGGAATGGCGCCTTCCGGTGCGTGCACATGGATGTCTGCATTTTTAAAAACTTCTATATCATAGCCAAAACGATCTGCGTTGGCTTTGGCATAGGTGATGGCTAGATGAGCACTTTCTTTCATTACATCTCCAAGTGATCCGGTCAGCTCCAGTTTTCCACTTCCTTTTTCAACAATTTGCACTTCAATGGGCAAGATTTCCCCGCCGATACTAGTCCATGCAAGGCCATTTGCAATGCCAACTTCGTTTTCTTTGCTAAAATAAGAGGGTTTCCTGCGTTTTGGTCCCAGCAGTTTTTCCAAGTTTTGCACTCCAACAGTCATCTTTTCCTGTTCTTCTGATGCAATCACCTTGGCACATTTACGAAGCACTTCTGTAATCACACGTTCTAAGGTACGAACACCGGCTTCTTGGGTATATCCGTCAATAATACCATATAGTGCTGTGTCTGTTATTTTTGCCTTCCCTTTTAGCCCGTTTTTCAAGAGCTGCTTTGGTAAAAGATGTTTTTTGACGATATTAAATTTTTCGATGCGTGTATAACTACCCAGTTCTATCACATCCATCCTGTCTAACAGCGGGCGTGGGATGGTGGAGGTATCGTTTGCAGTTGTGATAAAAAGAACATCGCTTAAATCAAATGGAATGTCTAGGTAGTGGTCTTTAAATGCTTTATTTTGTTCTGGATCAAGTGCTTCCAGCAGGGCAGCTGCCGGGTCACCACGAAAATCGCTGGCCATTTTATCAATTTCATCCAGTAAAAGTAATGGATTTTTGCTTTTCGCTGTGTTAACGGCACTGATTAGTTTTCCTGGCATGGCGCCGATGTAAGTGCGTCGATGCCCACGGATTTCTGCCTCGTCACGCACTCCACCAAGGCTCATGCGAGCATATTTGCGTCCCAAAGCATCGGCAATAGAACGGGCAATAGAGGTTTTGCCCACACCAGGAGGGCCCACAAGGCAAATGATTTGGCTCTTCACATCAGGTGTTAATTTACGCACCGATAAAAGCTCTAAAATGCGCTCCTTTACCTTATTTAAGCCATAATGATCGTGGTCTAACTGAACTTCTGCATTGTGTATATCAAGGTTATCCACGGTTACCGCACTCCAGGGCAAATCAAGGCAAGTGTCTAAATAGGTTCGAATTACACTGGCCTCTTGGCTATTGCCCTGCATACGCGAAAGACGCTCTGTTTCTTTTAAAAGTTTCTCTTCTGCTTCTTGTGGTAGCGCTAGCTCCATAATGCGGGCACGATATTTTTCTGCCTCACCACGGGCATCCTCACTTTCATCAAGCTCTCCGGCAATGGCACGCATTTGCTCTCGCAAATAATAGTCGCGCTGATTTTTATCCATTTGTTCCGACACTTTTTCGTTGATATCACGCTCAATCATTAAGATTTCGTTTTCATGCAAAAGCAATTCTAAAATCTTTTCAAGGCGCACCAACAAAGAGGAGGTGTTAAGCACATCCTGCTTATCGGTGTATTTAAACAAAAGGTTTGCAGGGATATATTCTGATAAAAATAGTGCCGAATCTCCTGTGGCTATGTTGTATACAATGTCTTTAGGAATACGAGGATTGAGGCTAAAAAAGCGCTCGAAGGATGATTTGATACTGCGTACCAAAGCTTCTGCTCTTGGGGTATCTTCTCTGCGCACCGGACGCACCGGGGCAGATTTTGTACTGGCCAATAGATAGGGGCCTTCAGTATCTAAGGCGAATAATTTTGCACGATATCGCCCTTCTACAATTACTTTTACCAAATCGTCCGACACACGTAAAACTTGTTTAATCTCTGCCACCACACCATAGCTATATAAGTCTTTTATGCCAGGAGCATCTTCATCCATATCCTTTTGTGTTACCAAAAATAGGCTATTTCCACTTTCGATGGCAGCATCAATGGCAGCAATACTTTTTTCACGACCCACTTCAAAATGAATGACATTGCTGGGAAATACCACTAGTCCACGCAATGCTATAGCGGGAAGACGCACAAGGTCGTTTGCAGATTTTAATTTAACTTTAACTTTTTCAGCCATTGGCTTCTCCTTTGTATAACAAACATCTTTAAAAAGAGGTTTATAATTTGAAAAAATCTAAATTAGAGCAATAGAACCAAATCATTGAACACGCAAGCAAGATTAGCAGTCTAGCATTAACACTGCTAACCTTACTTATATTATACGGATAAATTGTGAAGAAATCAAGGAAAAAAGAAAGAATGCTGAGAATACTTTTGATTTCATATAAAAAAGATAAGAGGCTACCAAAGGGTTGCCTCTTATCCCCAAAAAACAAGTATGATTGTGATTTACAATGTTTATCAGCCACTCAAGGCTGTAGGTGGCGTGCTGTTTTTATATCGTTTGCGCACAGCGCCAAATTCTAATTTTGGCTTTGCACCTTTGTCCACTACACGCTCATTGATGGTTACTTTGATAATGGTAGGATCACTTGGAATTTCGTACATAATTCCCATCAAAATCTTTTCCATGATGCTTCGCAAACCGCGTGCACCACTTTTTAGCTCTATTGCCTTTTTGGCCACTGCGTGCAAAGCTCCTTCTGTAAACTCTAAATCCACATTATCCATTTTAAATAACATTTTATATTGTTTTATAAGGCTGTTTTTTGGCGCTTTCAAAACACGCACCAGCGAAGCTTCATCCATGGCATCTAAAACTGTAAGCACAGGAATACGTCCCACAAGCTCTGGAATTAGACCAAATTTTACGATATCATGGGGCTCCACTTTTTCAAATAATTGATGTTTTGCATCCATTGCATCCATTTTTAAAGTGGAACCAAATCCCAGCGAGGAGGTATCGGTTCGTTTTTCAATCAATTTTTCCAGCCCGTCAAAGGCACCACCACAAATAAACAAAATGTTTTTCGTATTGATTTGGATAAACTCTTGCTGCGGATGTTTGCGTCCACCTTGTGGAGGTACATTGCTAACTGTGCCCTCGATAATTTTAAGCAGAGCCTGTTGCACACCTTCCCCACCCACATCGCGCGTGATTGACGGATTCTCACTTTTGCGTGTGATTTTATCTATTTCGTCAATATAAATGATGCCATGCTCGGCACGTTCTACATCAAAATCGGCCGCCTGGATTAACTTTAGTAGAATATTTTCCACGTCTTCACCCACGTAGCCAGCCTCGGTTAATGTTGTGGCATCTGCTATTGCAAACGGTACTCCCAGCATTTGGGCCAATGTTTGTGCAAGCAAAGTTTTGCCAACACCCGATGGACCCAGTAAAAGCACATTGCTTTTTTGTAGTTCCACCTCTTCAATCACAGAGGCTTGAATGCGCTTATAATGATTGTATACCGCTACCGCCAAAACTGTTTTTGCCATATCTTGGCCTATTACATATTGGTCAAGTCCGGTTTTAATTTCCTGTGGTGTTAAAATATTAATGTCATCAAATCGATGTTTTGGGTGGTTGCCAGAAAGCTTACGCTTGGATTGATCCCGTGTTTGTGGCAGAGGTTCGTCTTCATTGCCTAGCAGCGAATAGCAAAGTTCAATGCATTCATTGCAAATATTGACCCCAGGACCAATAATCATACGTTCTACTTCTTCTTGATTTTTACCGCAGAAACTGCAAATCAAGGTTTTGTCTTTTCCGCCAACACCCTTGTTGCTTGTTGCCATATTACTCCCTTTTACATTATGAATTGCTATTTATCGGTTGGCAATTACCTTATCGATAATTCCATATTGTACAGCTTCATCCGCAGTCATAAAATAATCCCGCTCGGTATCTTTTTCTATCGCTTTTAAGCTTTGGCCTGTAGCGTCTGAAAGGATTTGATTGATTCTTGTGCGCATACGCACCATACGATCAATGGCGATTTTAACATCGCTGGTGGTACCTTGTGCACCACCGGATGGCTGATGGATCATAATTTCGCTGTTGGGCAAAGCCATACGTTTGCCTTTGGCGCCGGCCCCCAGCAAAAAGGCACCCATCGAGGCTGCCATACCCACGCAAATCGTGGATACATCACATTTGATATATTGCATGGTATCATAAATTGCCATACCCGAAGTGATAGAGCCGCCGGGGCTGTTGATGTATAAGCTGATGTCTTTTTCAGGGTCTTGCCCTTCTAAGTAAAGTAGTTGTGCCACCACCAAGCTTGCGGTTGTGTCGTTCACTTGATCGCTTAACATAATGATTCGATCATTTAATAAACGTGAAAAAATGTCATAACTGCGCTCTCCACGTGCGGTTTGTTCCACCACGTAGGGCACCAAACTATTCATATGCATAGTGTAACTCTGCCTCCTGTATATTCTTATGCTTTTGACCGATACAATTATATTGTATCGGTCAAAGGTGTGAATTTTGTTAAGAAAGGCAAAACAAATGATGGATTATTCTTCCGTTTTGGCCTCATCTTTTTTGGGGGCAGCTTTTTTCTTTGCTACCTTTTTTTCGGCTTTTTTCTCTGCTTTTTCGGCTGTTTTTTCAGCTTTTTTTATGGCTTTTTCTACTTTTTTTTCTACAATTTTTGCTTTGTCTTTTACAAAGCTCATCGCTTTTGTAGAAAGCAAATCTTTTTTAATATCGGCTTCTGGCACTATTTTGCGAATGGCATCCAGTTCCATTTGGTATTGCTCTGCCATTTTTTCAAATTCTTTATTTAAATCTTCTTCTTCTACTTCTAGCTTATGGATGCGGGCAATGGCCTCTAGTGCCAAACGCATTTTCACAACAAGCTCTGCCTCTTTGCGGAACTCGCCACGGAATTTTTCCATGTCGTTGCCGGTGAACTGGAGATAATTTTTCAAATCTAGCCCTTGTTGCTGCAAGCGCATGGCAAAGTTTTGCATCATTTCATCAATGCGACGCTCAATCATAACTTCAGGAACTTCACCCTCTAGACGCTCTACAAGCAATTCTGCCAACATGCTTTCCATTTCTTGTTCTGCATTGGCATCAAGCTGCTCTTGCAATTTTGTGGTAATGTCACTTTTTAGCTCGGCCAAGGTGTCAAAATCACTCACGTCTTTGGCAAATTCATCATCCAATTCCGGCAGTTCTTTATATTGGATTTCATGAATTTTCACAGTAAACACAGCGGGTTTACCAGCTAGCTCTGCCGCATGGTATTCTTCAGGGAAAGTGACATCGATGTCAAATTCTTCATTTACTTCGTGGCCGATTAGTTTTTCTTCAAAACCTTCAATGAATTGTTTCGATCCCAAAGTGAGTTTGTGTCCATCTGCTTGGCCGCCGGCAAAAGGCACACCATCAACTTTTCCTTCATAGTCAAGTGTTACCACATCACCATCTTGCGCTTTGCCTTCACGGGTAAGCAATCGGGAATTACGCTCTTGCATGCGCGCGAGTTCGTCGTTCACCATCTCGTCTTCCACTTTTGGGTAACGACGCTCAAGCTCAAGACCCTCATAGTCTTTGATGTCAAGTTCCGGCTTGATGGTTACTGTGATTTTTAAAATAGCGCCCTCTTGAATGGACATGCTTTCAGGCGATACTTCCGGTGCATCCACAGGTTCTATGCCTGTAAGCTCAATGGCTTCCTCATAAATAGCAGGAAATACTTCATTGAGAGCATCGTAATAAAATACATCTTCACCATACATTTTTTCAATGAGGTTACGTGGTGCATGACCTTTGCGAAAGCCCGGCACATTGTATTTTTTAACTTCCTTGCGATAAGCCTTGCTTACTGCATCTTTAAACTCGTCCGGCTCTACCAGCATAATCATTTCGTAGCTGGCACTGGCTATTTTTTCATGTTTGTTAAGTTTCATTCCTTGCCTCCATCACTGCATAATAGATTTATTATAACATATAGTTATTGCCTTTACCACTGTTTTTTACGGTAAATATCCGGCAAACTTTTAGAGATTTTAAGTAATGGCAGAAATTGCATGTAAGCCGAACTGCAATTTATCTGCACTAATGAGCTTATAGTCAATTCCATCAATCTGCCCTTCGGTTGCCCAGTGCATGGAAACTCCATGTAAATGCCCGTAATAGCATCGTTTTACTTTATATTTGTGCATTACATCCACAAGTTCTTCGGCTGCTTGGCCAGAGTAAAACGGGGGGTAGTGTAAAAACACCAGCTTTTCTGCTATGGGGCATTGAAGCTCGGCTTGTTGAAGAGATGCCTCTAGGCGCAGTGCTTCCCTTTTTATCATTTTAGCATCATGTCCTTGCAGTTTTTCACTCATCCAGCCACGACTGCCACACAATGCGAAATCACCCTCAAAAAAACAGTTGTTGTGTAAAAAATGCAAGCTGTTTAAATGGTGTGCATCTAAGAAAGCATTCATTTTTGAAACAGTGGTCCACCATAAATCGTGATTGCCTTTTAATAAAATTTTGCGCCCCGGCAAATTTTCTAAAAAGTAAAAATCCTCCAAACAATTTTCCAGTTTCATCGCCCAGCTGATATCTCCAGCCAACACCACTGTATCTTCTTGTGTCACCTGCGCTTTCCAATGGGTTTCTAATTTTGGCAAATACCCTTCCCAGCCTTTAAAAATATCCATTGGCTTGTCTGTGCCTTGTGACAAATGGGGGTCTCCCATACAAAATAGCGCCATAGTCTTTATTCCGAAAACAGATTTAGCGTGGCGTCAAACACTTCGTTTGGCTGCAGCGTTTTGTGAAACCGCTGCGGCTTTATATCAAGGCCAACCAGTGATGCAGGGGCTTTGCTACCACTTACCTTTTGCAAAAGTTCAATGGCCTCTGCAGCTTGCTTTGGCGCTTCATGTCCTAGCGAAATCAGCACTTTTTCACAAAACTTATAAGGGCTTGCTGTGGATAGCACCACCACAGGGCGGTTATCGTTTTGCTTTAGTTTGTTGGCAACGCAAAAAGCAACAGCGGTATGAGGGTCACACAGGTAGTGAAACTGCTCATAAATGCACTTGATTTCAGCTCCAACTTCCTCTTCATTAGCAAAGCCGGCAACAAAACTTTCTGCAATGCTGTTAAATGTGTTTTCATCCACTGTATATCCGCCATCTTTGGCAAGGGCATGCATCCAGGCAGTTACTGTTTCGTCATTTTGACTCACGTGATAGAGCAAGCGCTCTAAGTTGGAAGAGACAAGAATATCCATAGAAGGCGAGCTGGTTTTGTAAAATGGGCGGTTTGCATTGTATTCGCCGTTTTCTAAAAAGTCTGCCAGCACTTTGTTTTCGTTAGAGGCGCAGATTAAACGCCCAATGGGCACACCCATTTGTTTTGCATACCACCCCGCCATAATGTCGCCAAAATTGCCTGTGGGTACACAAAAATCTAGCAGATCGCCCAGCTTTAGGCTACCATTTTCACACACTTTAAGGTAGCTTGTGACATAATAGACAATCTGTGGTAACAAACGGCCCCAGTTGATAGAGTTTGCACTGGAAAATTTCACCCCACGTGTAAGCAATTTTTCGGCAAGCTCTTTGTTTCCAAACGCATTTTTCACTTCACGTTGTGCATCATCAAAATTGCCATCCAAAGCAAACACGGCTACATTTTCGCCCTCTTGAGTTACCATTTGCAACCGCTGGATGTCACTTACGCCTTCATTTGGATAAAAAACAGCAATAGCCGTGCCTTCTTGGTTTTTAAAACCCTCTAAAGCAGCCTTTCCTGTGTCTCCTGATGTTGCTACCAAAATAAGGGTTGTTTCTTTTTCACCCAAAATATTGCGTGCTTCAAATAGTAATTTTGGCATGAGTTGTAGGGCGTAATCTTTAAAGGCGGCCGTGGGTCCGTGCCACAATTCAAGCGAAAAAAGCTGGTCGTTAAGCTTGTATAGCTCCCCTGCTTTGTGGGAAAAACGCTCGCCATAGCTTTCTTCAATGGCTCTTTTTAAAAAACTTTCAGAATAATCCGGCAAAAAGCCCTGCAAAACCACCTCGGCTATCTCGGTATAGGATTTGTTTTGTAAATTTTTCAAATTAAGCTTTGGAAACTCTGTGGGCACAAATAGCCCGCCATCAACGGAAAGACCCGTTAAAATGGCTTTGGCCGCACTAACACGGCATGCACTGTTGCGTGTGCTGGTATACTCCATGATATCCTCCCTGTTTTGAGGCTTGTATTGTTATTTTGCCCCATGCCAAATAGTAAAAACTAAAAATTTAAAATGCATTTTCGATGCAAACGATGCGCCCGTTGCCGTTTGGCTCCTTATATACTTCTATGACGTCAAAGCGCATATTTACATCACAAAGTGCCTGTTCTTGCAAATAAAATAATGCTGTTTTTTGTATTTTTTCTTGTTTTTTTTTGCATACAAAAGCTGCCGGGCGTGCAAAAGAAGATTGGGAACGGGTTTTGACTTCTACAAATACAAGCTGGCCATCTTTTTCCATTATCAAGTCGATTTCCCCAAAACGCACACGGTAGTTTTTTTGCACACAAAAATACCCGTTTTCCTCATAATAGGCCTGTGCCAGCTTTTCTCCCCATTGTCCCACGTTCATACAAGGCCCCGTTTTTTTAAAAAGGACTTGCGATAAATAGGTGCTACACCATGTTTTTCAATCAGTTCATAATGCAGTTTTGTAGGATATCCTTTGTGCTGCTCAAGCTTATATTGTGGGTACTCTAACGCCAGTTGACACATTAGGCGGTCTCGCGATACTTTTGCAAGCACTGAGGCAGCTGCAATACATGCAGAATGGGCATCCCCTTTCACCACACTATAACACTCCTGTTGAAATTCAGGTGTGCGGTTTCCGTCTACCAGCACAACATCCGGCGCTATTTCAAGGGCTTTAACAGCTTCTGCCATGCCTTGCATCGTGGCATTTAAAATGTTAATTTCATCAATTACGCTCGGCGGCACATGAATTACCGCATAGGCTTTTGCCGTTTGTGTAATGGTATCAAACAGAATTTCTCTTTTTTTTTCGGTTATTTTTTTAGAGTCGTTAAGGCCTGTTAACGGCATGTTTGGATCCAGTATCACGGCAGCCACAGTAACAGGCCCACACAGAGGTCCACGCCCGGCTTCATCCACACCGCAAACCAAATATTTTGGTGAACCATGTTTTTGGTCAAAAGCAAAAAGAGATTCACTCACATCGGCACTGTGTTTCATTTTGGCACCTCTAATGAAAACCGCCCCAACTTACCGGCCCGAAATTCATCCAATACAGCGATTGAGGCGCGTTCTGTATTCACTTCACCACCACTGATAAGCATGCCGCGTTTTTTGCCAATTTGTGTTAAAAGCTCAAAGCCATCTTCAGGTAAATTTTCAGCATCTAATTTGAACCGCTGCGCCAATTTCTCTGGGAACAATAAGGCCACTTGGCACAGTAAGGCTGCAGCAATTTCTTCGCTATTGAGAAGATGGTCCGGTATAGAGCCAATCCATGCAAGGTTCGCTGCAATTTCAGGGCTTTCTATTTTTTTTTGCAAAACTCCGGGCACATCCAGCAGTTCATAACCACCGGTTGTAATCCATTGTTCACCACGTGTTACACCGGGTTTATCGGCTGCTTTTACACGTGTGGCGCCCACCCAACTGTTGATAAAGGTGGATTTACCCACATTTGGAATGCCCGTAATCATCAGGCGGGTTTTGGCACCTTCCATCCCTTTTTCAATGCGTTTTTGAAGCAGCTCTGAAAGAGCAGCTTCCACAACTTTCTTTGCCTGTTGTGCAGCACCTTTTTTTCGGCTATCTAAAGCCACGCCACCGTATCCTTGTTCTTTGAAATAGCGCAACCACTGTGTGGTTACCGCCTCGTCTGCAAGGTCGCTTTTATTGAGAATATACAGGCGTGGTTTTGTGCCATACACGGCCTGCAAATCCATGTTTAAACTGCTGTATGGGATGCGTGCATCAAGCAGCTGTACTACAGCATCTATCAAGGGCATACGCTTTTCCATCATACGCAATGTGCGTGTCATATGTCCAGGAAACCAATGTATATTTTGCCGGTTCAAATAATCTTCTGCCATCAAACCCCTCCAAACTGATCTAGCGGAAATATGCGCCATACCACTTTACCCAAAAGATCTCTTTCGTCTACAAACCCAATTTCTGAATCGCGGCTATCTTTCGAGTGTGGACGGTTGTCTCCCAAAAGAAACAAATATCCATCTGGTACTGTAACGGGGAATTGGATATCATATGCCAAGGTAGTGGGAGCCGAAGTGTATTCTTCCTGCAACACCTCACCGTTTACGCTCACTTCACCGGTTTCAAAATCGATGTCCACGACGTCTCCGCCAAGGCCTATCACACGTTTAACGATAGGCGAACCCACAGTGTTTTCACCACTCACTACCACGATGTCTCCCTGTTGCGGCTGATAGGCTAGGCTTAAAACCACAAGCTGATCTCCATCGTATAAGGTGGGTTCCATTGAAACGCCATTTACATTAACCATGCGCACAGCAAACACAAGAACCAAAAACATCAATACAACCGCTACCAAAATGGCTTCAAACCAATCAAGTAACATCGTGTTTTTTTCACGGTGTCTTTTTTCCACGGATTTCACCCCCTACAGCTTATGATTGAAAATAGAAAAAAAGAGGCAAGCCACTTGCCCCTTTTTGAAAACGGGACAAATGGCGTCCCAACTTTTATTATATTTTTTGTTTAACTTTTGCAGATTTGCCTGTGCGCTCACGCAAGTAGTACAGTTTCGCACGGCGAACCTTGCCTCTGCGCACCACATCTACCTTTTCTACAAAAGGCGAGTGCATAGGGAACACACGCTCCACACCCACACCGTAAGACGAACGACGAACTGTGAAAGTGGATTGAATGTCACCGTGACGTTTTGCAATCACAGTACCTTCAAAATTTTGGATACGTTCTCTCTCCCCCTCTTTGATGCGCACGGCCACACGCACGGTGTCGCCAATTTCAAAGCTGGGCAATTCTTTCTTTAAGGATGGGTCACTGATTAATTTCAATGCGTTCATTGTATGTCCTCCATTTTTTATTTAGACATTCATGCTGCCTTGCAGCAGAGGACTGCCCGTTTCTTGCATTGCCTGAATCCTGTTGGTGGTGCCAACAGAACAGAACGCTTAAATATGATATCACATTGTGTCTTGTTTGACAAGTGTTTTTTTGAAACAAAAGAGAGCTTGATGTTTTGGGCGCTACTCTGTAGATGGTCTATTTTCGGCCGCTTGCTTATTTTTTATCTTTTCTGCTATACTAAGCTATCGTATGTAGTATCCTTTTATGAAGAAACGAGGGCTTATGCCTCTTATAAAAAACCAACAGATAGAATTATATATCGAAAACCTTAGCAACGATGGGAACGGCATTGGCAGAAAAGATGGCCAGGTAATTTTTGTGCCCAATACAGCTCCCGGTGATGTGGCTGAGGTTAAAATTGTGCGCCTTGCCAAAACACATGCTTTTGGAAGATTGCTTCACCTAAAACAGGAAAGCACGCTTCGCACCAAGGTGGATTGCGCGGTGAGCGCCACTTGTGGCGGATGTTGTTTTCGGCATTTGCAATACAATGCTGAACTGGAGGCAAAAGAACAATTTGTAACGGATGCCTTGCGTCGTATTGGCAAGTTGCAGGTAAACCCTTTGCCTATTCTACCATCTCCACATATTGATTTTTATCGAAACAAAGTGCAATATCCTTTAGCACAAACAGAGGACAAAATACTTCAATACGGTTTTTACGCCAGCCGCAGCCATCGCCTCGTTCCATGCGAGGATTGTTTTTTACAACCGGCCATTCTTAACCATATTGCAAAGGAAGCGGTAATCTTACTGCAAAAGGCCAAAGTACAAGCATATAATGAAGTTACACAAAAGGGGCTGCTTCGACATCTTTGTTTACGACAAAGCCACAAAACAGAAAAAGTTCTTCTCACCTTTGTAATGAATGGCTCGTCTCTTCCAAATCACAAACAAATTATTGAAGGTTTGGTTTCAAAGTTTCCGCAAATTGCCGGTATTTATGTAAACACAAACACAAGCAACGGTAATGTGATTTTTGGGCCTGATTTTAGGATTTTGCATGGGCAAGAAACATTGGAAGATGAAATGTGCGGTGTTCCGCAACAATTAGGGCCTAGCTCTTTCTCTCAGGTTAACCATACTGCTGCCCAGCAGCTGTTTCAAACAGCGCGCCAATTTGCAAACCTACAACCCGGTGATCGCCTTTTAGACTTGTATTGCGGGACGGGGGTTATTGGGCTTTCTATGGTGCAAGACTGTAAAGAATTGGTTGGCATTGAAATTTTGCCTGAAGCTGTGGATAGTGCCCGCGAAAGCGCCCGCAAAATGGGATTTTCAAACACACGTTTTTTATGTATGGATGCCACAAAGGCAACAGATCAGCTTTTGAAAGAGGGATTTTATGCTGATGTAGCGTTGCTAGACCCACCACGTAAGGGTTGTGGAGAAGAAGCCCTAAAACCGCTTTTGCAAATGTCTCCAAGAAAAATTGTGATGATAAGTTGCAACCCATCTACCTTAGCTAGGGATTTAGCCATTCTTGTGCAACATGGATACCACATAGAAAAAGTGCAAGCTGTAGATTTATTTCCTCGCACACGACATGTAGAGACCGTATGTCTATTAAATTTAGACTAAAGGCGCACGCTGCTTGTAATGAGCTTTAGAATATTAGGTTTTGGTGATGTGTACTGTTTTTTACACCACCAATCCACCGTTTGGGCTTAGCACTTGTCCTGTTATAAACGCTGCATCTTTTGACGCAAGAAAAGCAAGGGATGCTGCCACTTCTTCTGCTGTGCCAAGGCGTCCTAGAGGTGTTTCTTCACAAAGCATAACACGGGCTGTATCATCTAAGTTTTTTAGCATGGCTGTTTCTATAGCACCGGGTGCCACACAATTGACGCGAATCCCACTGGGGCCCAGCTCTTTTGCAAGAGATTTGGTAAGGCCAATTATAGCGGCTTTTGCTGCGGCATAATGAACCTCGCACGAAGCACCACAAAGTCCCCACACAGAGGCTACATGCAGAATACATCCTTTTTTTTGGCGGATCATTTCTGGCGCCACCCGTTTGCTGCAAAGGAAATTGCCACGCACATGAACAGCAAACATGCGGTCCCACTCGGTTGTTGTTATATCTGTGAATAGTTTTTGTTGGCTGTGCCCAGCGTTGTTTATTAAAATCATCACGGGTCCTAGGGCCTGTTCTGCCATTTGAAACATGGCATCTACTTCATGCTCTTCGCTGATGTCACCCTGGCAAAGCACTGCCTTAAACCCTTTTTTTTGTAAAGCATTATAAAGTTTTTCGGCAGCCGGCCCATTTTTATAATAGCCAAGGGCCACTGGATGCCCTTGGTGTGCAAAGCGCCATGCAGTTGCCGCACCAATTCCACCGGAGGCCCCTGTTATAAAAACCGTCTCTTTTTGCTCGTTCATTGCTCTTCCTTTCACGGTTTTTTCTCAGTTCCTTTTTTTTGTTTACGTAAGGATTTGAAAAAAAATTGTAACTCTGCGCGACATTCATCTTGTAACAGTCCACCTTCGATAATAGGTGAATGATTGAAAGGAAGGTCAAATAAATTAACCACCGAACCACAACACCCCGCCTTTGCATCGCTTGCACCATATACCACGCGCCGCAAACGGCTGTTAACAATAGCCCCAGCGCACATGGGGCAAGGCTCTAATGTTACAAATAATTCACATTCCCAAAGCCGCCAGCCGCCCAAGGCTTCACAGGCCGATTGTATAGCCAGCAGTTCTGCATGTGCCAGTGCACTTTTGTCGCTTTCGCGCCTATTGTGGCCAAAAGCCACAGGTATGCCATGTTTAGCCACTACAGCTCCCACAGGAACCTCCCCTTCTTTGGCTGCAAGCTTTGCCTGCTCTATGGCAAGATGCATCAATTCAATGTCTGTCATTTGGCCTCCCTATCTTTTGCAGGCAAAACCCCAACATTGACACACAGGGGACATACCTTTTATAATAATTTTAGCAAAAGTAGACAAAAGACACAATGTGTAAATGAATGGTTGCTTTGCAGAGCTTTGTTTTTTTACAAAGCAGGAGGGTTTTATGATTATTACCACAGATGAAATTGTACAAAATATTTGCAATGACTTTGCAGATAAATATCCTCAATTTAAAGAGTTTCAAAACAGTGAAGCCTATTTTCCTTATTGGAAATTATGTATGCAAGCCTTGCAAGATCGTGAGCTACTAGGGCATATCATTTTTTGCAATGATTTGTTTGGTATTCCTCCCGTAAAAACGTTTTTGTGCTTTTATGCCGAAACATTGCAAGGGTTAACAGGTGAAGACAATGCAAAATTAGATGATTTTACTAAAAAAGCCATAGGAGCAGTATTTGGGTATTTGTTCAAAGTTGTGTTTGAATATGCCGGGCAAAAAAGTGTGTCGGTGTCTCTTAATAAGATGTTTTTTGTAAAAACCGCCACCTGCTATACCCATCCGCAAAAAAAATTGGTATTGGCTTATTAAAAAACACTTGCCAAATCTGTTTGTTTTTGTTATACTATTTTTCGCAGCAATAAATACACAAGCCGATGTGGCGAAATTGGCATACGCACTTGACTCAAAATCAAGCGGTGAATAACCGTGCCGGTTCGAGTCCGGCCATCGGCACCAGCAGCATGACGCTGCACCCAATTAGACATCGAGTAAATCTCGGTGTCTTTTTTTGTACCCTTTATAATTGTTTGTTCAAAACCCACAAAACCCGAATACTATCTTTAAAAATTGAAGACAGTATTCGGGTTTTGTCTTTTGACGAAAAAATTGTTTGATATAACTGCGCATGTAGAGGTGACTGTTGTCAAAAAACGCATGCGATAAAACGATTTTATGCGTTTTGTTTAAAAACACATAATTCGTTTCGCTCTCTCCCCTCACGGTTTCATCACATTTTTGCGTATGATGAAAAGAAACGGCTCTAGGGAGGTATTTCATGATTGGTTCGAAACGTTGTATTTTGGTGGTAGATGATGAACCGAAAATGGTTCGTGCCATACAAGACTTTTTAAAAGCAAATGAATTTATTGTCATGCCTGCTTATAACGGGCAAGAGGCACTGGATATTTATTATGAACATAATGCCGACATTGATCTTATATTGCTCGATGTGATGATGCCCATTTACAATGGTTATGAGGTGCTGGAAGATATACGTAAAAACAACTCTTTAACGCCTACTATTTTGTTAACTGCACGTGGAGAAGAATATGACCAAGTAAAAGGTTTTCAAGCAGGTGCTGACGACTATATCACAAAACCGTTTTCGCCTTCGCTTCTTTTGGCGCGCATCGAATCGCTTTTGCGTCGTGTGGGGAAAACAACACACAGCGAGTTGGTGCGTGGCCGGATTGTATTAAACACGACAAATCGCAATGTTGTATGCGGCGGTCGCCCGATACAACTTACAAAACGTGAGTTTGAACTGCTACTCTTTTTTCTTTCCAACCCCTCTCTCATTTTTTCTCGTGACCAAATCTTAAACAGCGTATGGGGGTATGATTTTGAAGGAGAAATTCGCACGGTAGATACACATATTAAACAGCTACGCATAAAACTACAAGACGAAGCATGTTATATTAAAACCGTGCACCGCATCGGCTATCAGTTTGAGGTACCAAATGAATAAGTTTTCGTTGCAAAGTAAGCTGGTGCTCTCTTTTTCTATTTTGCTTTTTATTCTCCTTTTGGGCCAGCTTGGTTTTAATTTATTATTTGCCACTGATTATTATAGCTATAAAACATCACAAATCATGATGGAAGCCACAGAAGAAATCGAACAAAACTACAGCGGCACGGCAGAAAGCATCGAAAACATTGCACAATTTTATGAAGACCATTATAATCTTGATATAAAAATTTTCACAGAAGAAAATACAACAATTTACACAACTTCCAACCGCTTTCCTCAGCATTTGGGCAATAATGGACCTCCAACACCTCCAAACCCACCTACTCCGGATGAAAATCTTAGCGCTGCGTCCACACCAATGATTGTGCAAACAGACGAAAGAGGTCGAGGCGATAGCCTTGCCTTACATCTTTGGGAGACTTTTTCCTACGAAGACGAAGCTATTTTTATCACCATGAACTTAACGATCAGTTCAATTGAAAACAGTGTAAGCTTACTAACCGGTGTTAGCACCATCATCACCGGGGTCATCTTGCTTTTGGGCCTGATTCTTTTTATTTTCCTTTCCAAGGCCATTACAAAGCCCATTGGAGAAATCCAAAAAACAGCTTTGCGCATTACACAACTGGATTTTTCTGCCAAGGTAAAAGAGACACAATTTTCTCCCGAACTTTCCTCTTTGGCACAAAGTATCAATTTAATGTCATTTCAGTTAGAGCATACCATACAAGAATTAAACGAAGCCAATGCGCAGTTGCAAAAAGATATCGCCTCTCAAAAAGAATTGGAGCAAATGCGTCGCGAATTTGTAGCCAATGTATCTCATGAGATGAAAACACCCTTGGCACTTTTGCAAATTTATGCAGATAATTTAAAAAACAATGTAGACTCTATTGATAAAGACGAATATTGTCAGGTTATTTTACAAGAGAGTGAAAGTCTTAGTGATATGGTAAGCTCTATGCTCGACACCTCTGCTTTAGAAAATGGATTGGTGAAACCAGATAAACATCTACTTTGTTTTTCTACCCTTTGTACAGAGTATTTTGAGAAAGTAAAACCTTTAACCGACAATCATCAGTTTATTCAAAATATTCAAAGTGACATTTGGGTAAAAGGCAGTGCAAGCCATTTACAGCAGGCCATAAAAAACTATCTAAACAATGCGTTAGAACATACAAAAAAAGGTGGTAAAATCGAGGTACAGCTTGTACAAGAAAATGGCCTTGCAATTTTTTCGATTTATAATGAAGGAAATTGTGTGCAAGAAGAAGATTTGCCACAAATTTGGAACAGTTTTTATCGCTCGGATAAAGCACGTATGCATAGCAGCGGAAATGTGGGCATGGGGCTTTATATTGTGAAAACCATTATAGGTGAACATGCTGGTAAATGTAGTGTGCAAAATAACGAAAATGGGGTAACGTTCTCCTTCACCCTTCCCCTTTCAAGTTGATTATCCAAAAAGACCACCTAGCTACAAATTCTAGGTGGTCTTTTATTGTTCTTTACCCTTTTCAAAACAACACCTCACAATGATATCAAAACCACATCTTACACTGGTTTCAAACTATAGAAAAGGAGCATTCGAGCGTGCACAATGAAAAACGTTCTAATTTTAAAGAAAAATTACGTACGATCAAATTAAACAAAAAAGTTATTTTTGTTTTGGCAGCAGTTGTCTTTTTAAGCACTTTTGCCATTTTATTTTGGAATTTTGTTTTACTGCCAAACAGGCAAGCAGAAAACACTCTTGAACAAGCACTTTATCAAGAGGAACCTGTGGTCCGCGGAGATATTGTGGTAGGCTTGAGCGAGTCCGGTTCTGTTGTGATGGAAAACACTTCCATATCTTTGGGTTTCGAATCCACCATTGTGGACACATTTACAACAGCCGGAAGTTATGTAACTGCTGGGGACGAACTTTTACAAATCAATGTGGAGGATTTTGCAACTCTATATGAGGCGAAAGAAAGCGAGCTGGAAACGGCACAATTGCAGTTGCAGCAAGCGCAAATAGATGCAGGTGTTCAACAATCGAATGCAAACTTTGAATACAATACAAGTGTCCAAAGCGGAACCAACGCAGCAGGTAACTATTCAATCCAAATGGCACAATTAGATAGTGGATATGCTGTTTTACAAAATGAAATTACCACATTGGAAGGGCAACTGGCCAACATACAACGGCAGATTACAAATGGGCTAGATAATGACTATGGCCTTGCGAGCTATAAAAGTGAGCTGGAAACAATAAATACCCAAATTGCTGATGTGCAAGCACAAATTAGTGCGGGACAAGCGGCGTCGCAAGATACCACGTCTTTACAAAGTAATCTAGCACAGCTTACCTTGCTACAAGAGGAAACCAATGTGCTCATTTCGCTTGCGCAAGCGGATTATGATAAAGCCCTTCAAGAATTACAAACGTCTTTAACCACTACGCAAAATAGCCTTACTTCTAAATACAATGAGCGTGATACCTACACACTTAATATGCCTATTCAGCAACAAGAGTATGCATCGCAGTACAACGCCAGTGTGCACGACAGTGCCACGGCCCAAAGTGAGTACGACAGCGCTATGGTGCAAATTGAAACAGCCCTTACACAGGCAGAACAAGCGGTAAGCGTTTTGGAAGCTGAGATGGAAATGTTTTCATCCATTTCAGAAGATGGCATCATCACAGCACCACAAGATGGTTATGTGATGACCATTTCTGAAAGTGATACCCTCCTTACAGCAAATACCGCACTGATCACCTTGGCCGATAATGCCTTTGTCAATCTGTCTGTTAGCATTCCACAAGAGGACATTTCCGACATTACAATTGGTATGGAAACCAATGTGCTTTTGGATGCCTATGATGATGAGAGTCTTGCGGCAACAGTAGAAAGCATTTCTATTGTGCCATCGGGCAATATGCAAAGCTCTACAAGTTATACGGTTTCTGTAGCATGTAATTTGGCAAACTACCCAGATTTGGTTGTGTATGAAGGCATGACCGCTGAGGTAACTTTTGTTCAAAGACAGGTAGAAGATGTTTTGATTATTTCAAACAAGTGCATTCTTAGTGAAGAAGGCGGACAATTTGTTCAACTTCTGAATTCTGATGGAAGCATTGAGAAAGTTGCTGTTGAAACCGGGTTTTCGGATGGGTTTAACGTAGAGGTGACGAATGGCCTTTTGGAAGGCGATGTGGTGCTGATAGAAAACGTGGTGGCCGCCAATGAAAATCAGTGAAATTTTACGCCTCGTATTAATGAACCTTAAGCAAAACAAATTTAAAGTTCTTCTTACTTCGTTAGGCGTTATTGTTGGCACGGCCACCATTGTTATGGTTATTGCCATTGGCGAAGGTGGCCAGCAAGATGTGGAAGAACAGTTTAAAACCCTCAATGCCGGCACCATCACAGTGAGCACAAGCCTGGATGACATGATGGGCGGTATGATGGGTGGCGGTGCCCCGCCAACAGGAGGCGGTGGGGGGCCCACTGGCGGTGGTGGTGGCACCACCGGTGGAAGGGACACTGCTTCACGAAACAACGCAGTCATGGAAATGAACTTAACGGCTGAAATGCTAGAGGACATTCTGTTTTTTGTCCCCAATTTAGTTGCCGGGGCCATTTCGGCCACGGTAGATGCTGAAGTGATTGGCGGCGATTTAGAAGAAGCCATTTCCTACGAAGTGGTGGGCACCGAAAGCTCCTATGCACAAATTTCCAATCTCACACCTTATGTAGGCAGCTTTATTACGGAGCAGGAAGAAGAAGAGAGCACGCGCAGTGTTGTGCTGGGCTATGATGTGGCCGTGGAAATTTTTGGCTCGGCACAAGAGGCTTATGATAACAAAGTGGAAATTGATGGGCGAACTTATGTTGTAAATGGTGTGTTGCAATCGATGGGAAGTGTTGTTTCCGGTATCAACCCAGACAGCAGTGTGTTTATGCCCTACTCCACGGCCGACAAATATTTGTTCACGCCGGATATTCAACCACAATTTACCCTTTTGGCCACCGATATGGATGAAGTTCCCACTGTGATGGAAAACGTGGAATTGGTTTTGGCACAATCGAACCCAAACCAAACGTACTCTATTGAAGATGCCGGTGCCACTATGGATGCCGCCATGCAATCGGCCAACACATTATCGATGCTGCTACTTGCCGTTGCCGTTATCGTATTTATTGTAGGCGGCATTGGTATTATGAATGTTATGTTTGTATCTGTAAAAGAACGCACCTCTGAAATTGGTGTTTTAAAGGCACTTGGCACACGCAAACGGGATATCCTCTCGCTTTTTCTTTTAGAAGCGGCTATGATTGGCTTTTTAGGTGGAGTTTTAGGAATTTGTCTTAGTTTCATTGTCTACGCCATCATGCAAACAGGTGATATTAGTGTTGTTTTAACATTTTCATCTTTTATCTTTGCTTTTCTCTTTGCCATCATCACAGGTACCGTTTTTGGTTTTTATCCCGCGTTTAAAGCGTCCAACTTGCTTCCTATAGAAGCATTAAATCAAGAATAGTAAACTAATTTTTTCAAAGAAAGGACTTTTATTTTTATGCGACTTAAAACAACTTCACTTTTTATTGCTTCTTTATTATGCCTTACGCTTTTTGCAGCTTGCTCTTCTGAAGAAAGCAGCAGTGCTGAAAATGCAAATTCTACCGGAAACGCCCCCGAAGGGCGTGGCAGTGTTCAAGTTGTGGGCCGAGTTGAGGAAATACTTGGAAATGAAATTAGCCTACAGGTAGGTGAGATGGAGGGCGGCGGCCCGGGTGGAGGCCAGGGCGCAGGCCAAGGTGCAGGCGATACCTCGGGTGCAGGACCAGATGCAGGTGGTGCTCCAGAGGGAGAAGGCACGCCGGAAGGAGAAGGTCGTCCTGAAGGAGAAGGCCCACCAGAGGGAGAGGGTCGTCCAGAAGGCGGTGGACCACCTGAAGGTGCAGCCTCTATGACAGAAGAAGAACGTACCGCTATGCAGGAAAATGGCGGCGGACAAGGCATGCAAGGTGGCATGGCCACCGAACAAGATTATTCTGAGCTAATCACGTTAAGCGATGAAATTCGCAGTTTCATGATACCCGTAGATGCACCGGTGCAACAATTTGGCACAGAAATGACTTTTTCGCAAATTACAGAAGGAATGTATATCTCGGTTTCACTCGATGACAACGACACCGTTGTATCCATCAATGTTTTGGGGTAAACTTGTATGATTCAAATCCATGAAATTTATAAAAGCTACACAATGGGCGATGAAAAACTTACGGTTCTAAATAATATCAATTTACAGGTGGACAGTGGTGAATTTGTAGCTATTTTAGGCCCTTCTGGTTCCGGAAAATCCACACTCATGAACATCATAGGGTGTATGGACCGCTGGGATAGTGGCACTTATATGCTAGATGGTGTGCCTATTCACGAAAAAAAAAGCCAAGCGCTTAGCCAAATACGCAACGAAAAGATTGGTTTTATTTTTCAAAAATATCAATTGATTTCCACTTACACAGCCTTGCAAAATATCATTATGCCTCTTTTGGCTAGGGGGTATTCGCATAAAAAGGCTGTAGAGGGTGCCATGGAAACCATTGAGCTTCTTGGGCTGAACGAACGCCTTTATCATAAACCAAGGGAGCTGTCTGGTGGCCAACAACAACGCGTTGCCATTGCAAGAGCATTGGTAAGCTCCCCCTCTATTTTGTTAGCCGATGAGCCTACCGGTGCCCTAGACAGCAAAACCGGCCATGATGTGATGGATTTGTTTCAAAAATTGCATCACCTTGGGCATACCATTGTTATGATTACGCATGATGAAGAAGTGGCACGCAAAGGCACACGCATTTTACATATTCGAGATGGTGTGCTTAGCTAGGCTCTAACAATATGTAGCGCAAGCAGAATAAACGCCCATAGACCGAACAAAAGAAATCGTAGTGGTGACAAATCAATTTGTGAATAGATTCAATGCACCCTTATATTCGATTTCGATTAACGCATACATAAACAAACCGGTAGATAACTTTCACGGTCATCTTCCGGTTCTTTTATTGCAAAAGGTTGCACGGAAAAACATTTGACTTTTACTGCTTTTTTGTATTATATTAACTATATATTGAATAAAATCTTCGGCGATATGGTTTACTTTGAAAGGGTTTTGAAATGGATGAAAACATGGGCAGCGTCGATGCTGTATTGATGGCCTCAGGTTTTTCAAAACGCTTTGGCAAAGAAAACAAATTACTGGCTCCTTTTTGTGGAAAACCGTTGGCTTATTATCCATTAAAGCTTGCCTGTGATTGTGGCCTTTTTCAACATATATTTTTTGTTTGTAATAATGCAGAGGTAGAGAGCCTGGCAAATCATTTTCCTGTAACTGTTTTACATAACGCCAACGCACAAAATGGTGCCGGAGAAAGTGTGCGCCTTGGCGTGCAAGCTTCTGATGCAGAGTATTATTTGTTTTTGCCCTGTGATCAACCCTTGCTTGATTTTGAAACCTTGCAAAAAATTGTAAAAATGAGGAAGCCAAATCGGATTGTACAGCCATGTTTTGAGAACCGAGTGGGTAGCCCGGTTCTTTTTTCCTCTTTTTTTCAAAAAGAACTGTGTTCACTTATGCCAAATGAGGCGGCCCGTAAAGTGATTCAGCGCCATCCCCAGGAGGTGCTTCGCTTGCCTTTGGAAACCGAAGCACCGTTGCTTGATGTGGATACACCACAAGATCTTTTGGCGCTCTCTCAAATACTTGGGCAATATAACTAAAGGAAAGCACTCTTTTATGTGCATTATTCCATAAATTCAGATTTTTTTTTATTTTACCTAAAAAAATGTTGATTTTCAGAAAGGGCGTGATATAGTAAGAGTGTAGCAAATAAAAAATCTGTCACGGGTATTGGCATTGGTTGCTGCGCCCTATCTGTGACACCACCCAATGCCCCTATGGCCCAATAGGCTGAAACCGATTTCAGTGGTTTACTTGATAAGTGGCAGAGAGCTTTCCTTTTTTTGCCCTACAAAATAATATGGATTATATATGATGCAATTTTATCAATTAAAACTTATGAAACGAGACGCATTGTCTACTGAATGATACATGTGTAATTCAGCCTCCTATGCCGAGGTACCAAAAAGGTGAAAAAATTACAAGGCAGGCAAATTCTATACAATTGAGACAAAAAGCTTGTTCTTGAAGGTAGAACGCAGAACAAATATTATGAAGAGGTGGATTTAAATGAGTAAAAGAATTGTATTGGCCCTTGGTGGAAATGCACTGGGCAACACATTAGAAGAGCAAATGAATGCTGTGCAAGTTACATCTAAAGCCATTGCGGGCTTAATTGAAGCAGGCAATGAAGTGGTGATTGCCCACGGCAACGGCCCACAAGTAGGCATGATTAACCTTGCTATGGAAAGTGCAGCCAAAACAGAGGCAAAAACCCCTTATATCCCCATGTCTGTTTGTGTTGCAATGAGCCAAGGTTACATTGGCTATGATTTACAAAACGCATTGCGCGAAGAGCTATTAAGCCGCAACATAAATATTCCGGTGGCGTCCATTATTACACAAACATTGGTGGATGCTAAAGACGAAGCATTCAAAAATCCCACAAAACCCATTGGTAGTTTTTATACAAAAGAAGAAGCTGATGAAATGAGTGAGCGCGGCTATGCAATGGTAGAAGATGCCGGACGTGGTTGGCGCCGTGTTGTGGCAAGCCCAAAACCCATTGATATTGTAGAAAAAGACACAGTGAAAGCCCTTTTGGCAGCAGGCCAAGTGGTAATTGCTGTGGGCGGCGGTGGAATTCCCGTACGTCAAGAAGGCGAATACCGTTTAGATGGTTGCAGTGCTGTGGTAGATAAAGATTTTGCCTCTGCAAAACTTGCAGAAATTATTGAAGCAGATTACCTTATCATCTTAACTGCTGTGGAAAAAGTGGCCGTCAATTTCCGTAAACCAGATGAAAAATGGCTGGACTCCTTGAATTTGGAAGAGGCACAGCAATACATTCAAGAAGGCCAATTTGCCCCGGGTTCGATGCTGCCTAAAGTTGAGGCCGCTATGGAATTTGCAGCTTCAGCACCTGGCCGCAAAGCACTTATCACCCTGTTAGAAAAAGCACAGGACGGTATTGACGGAAAAACCGGCACCATAATTTCTCAGTAATGTAATCGGTTAATAAAAGAGTATTTATTTGTGTACCTACCCCCCGCACCGCCTGTCTTGCAAAAACAGTCGAGCGGGGTTTTTTAAAACAAAAAACGTTTTGAAGTGTTTTTAACAGCCATTTTTACTTTTTGAAGGAGGCGTTATTGTGATTTTGATAGGAAACGGAAGGGTTATCACTTGGGACGATGAATCCCCTTATTTTGAAAACGGTTGCATTGCAGTGGAAGAAAACTGCATTGCAGAAGTGGGTGAAACAGAATTGCTCAAAGCAAAATACCCAAGTGCCGAATTTTAT
>CAYJJK010000029.1:0-3159 GCA_964370445.1 uncultured Oscillospiraceae bacterium
ACGGCGAGGGAAATGATTTGGAGACTTTACAGGACCAAGAAAAACAAGTAGAGGTTCTGCCGAAAGATTCTTAAGCAAGCGAAGTCGATCGCTTGAACACTTGTGTTGACATTTTATCGACAAAAATTTCGAAAAAAACCGAAAATTCGTCTTGTTTAGAGGGTGTCAACACCGTCTGAAACAGGGCGATTTTTCAAAGGCGTTTGTTTGCAAAGAGCGTCAAAAACTGCTACACTGGTTTCAATGTAAAAGAGATGAAAATTGCCGGGACGGCGTAGAGCTAAAGAAAATGGGAGGCTTTTTGAATGGCGAGCAGCATGACAGGATATGGCCGTGCGCAAGAGGAGCAAAACGGGCGCAGTTTGGCTGTGGAAATAAAAAGCGTAAATTCAAGATATTTTGAATTTGCAATGAGGCTACCACGAAATATGGGGTTTGTGGAAGAATTTGTAAAAAAACAGGTGGCACAGCAGGTGGAGCGTGGGCGTGTTGAAGTGGGACTCTTGGTTCAAAATTTAGGAGATACGGGAACCACAGTACAGGCAAACCTTCCGGTGGCAAAGGCGTATTGCGATGCTATTTCCGATATTGCTTCAACACTGAGCTTAGAAAATGATTTAAAAGTGTCTACTTTGTTACGGTTTCAGGATGTATTTACAGTGACACGCGATGAAGAAGATGAAGAGGAGCTTTTGCAAGATGTATCATTTGTGCTGCAAAAAGCTTTAACACAGTATCACGAAATGCGTTTGCAAGAGGGTAAAAAATTAACTGAGGACGTACTCTCGCGTCTTTTGACATTAGAAGGGCATTTAAAAACCATAGAAGTAACCAGTGCCTCGCGTGTGGGACGGTATCGTGAGCGGTTGCACGAAAGGCTGAAAGAGGTGCTGGAGGACCAGCAAATCGAGCCGGCACGTATTTTGCAAGAAGCTGCGGTTTATGCCGATAAAACAGCGGTAGATGAAGAAACGGTGCGTTTACACAGCCATATTCAGCAATACCGAGAAACCTTAAAAATGGAAGGCCCTGTGGGGCGTAAGCTTGATTTCCTGAGTCAGGAGCTTAACCGTGAAGTAAATACCATTGGTTCTAAGTGCCAAGAGGTGGAAATTACACGGCTGGTGGTGGAGATGAAAGGGGAAATTGAAAAAATAAGGGAGCAGATTCAAAACCTGGAATAGGGCTGGAGGATGTATGAAGCTGATAAATATCGGGTTTGGAAATTTAATCAATGCCGAAAGACTGATTACTGTGGTGGGCACGGAATCGGCCCCTACCAAACGTTTGGTGACAACGGCAAGGCAGCAAGGTATGTTGATAGACGCAACTTATGGGCGTAAAGCACGTGCGGTGCTGGTGATGGATTCGGATCATGTTGTACTTAGCGCACTAAGCATAGAGGTGATAGCAGGGCGCTTAGGGGATGAAGAACTTGTGCATGGGGAGGAAGAAAGTGAGTAGAGAACGATATTTAACGGTGATTAGCGGGCCTTCTGGTAGCGGCAAAGACAGTGTGGTTTGTGAAATGGTTAAAGCACATCCAAAGGTGGAATGTAGTGTTAGTGCTACAACACGGGGGCCAAGAGAAGGGGAAGTGCATGGTGTTCATTACTTTTTTTTAACAAAAGAAGAATTTGAAACCTATATTGCAGACGATAAGTTTGTGGAATATACCAATTATGTAGATTGCTATTATGGCACTTTGAAAAGCCAAATTGAAGACCGCTTGAACAGAAAAATACCCTGTGTCCTTGTGATTGAGGTGGAGGGGGCTGCCAATGTGAAGCGGTTGTATCCGCAATGTACCACGGTGTTTATAAAGCCACCCAGCATGGAAGAGCTGGAAAAACGCTTGCGTTTGCGTGGTACCGAAGCTGAAGAAAAGGTGCAAAAACGCTTGCAACGGGCAAAAGAAGAATTGAAATTGGCACATGAATACGACCATGTGCTTGTGAATGAAGACTGTGAAGTATGTGCAAATTGTTTGTATGAAATTATGAAAAGAAACTGGGATACGACATTGTAGAAATCAAAAATGGACGGAGTAGACGATCGGTGTATGTAGATGTCGCCATTGAAGAGGCAACTTTTGCGTTCGACAAATTGTATACGTATGAGGTGCCTCAGCCGTTGTTGCAGCAAATTGTAGTGGGCACTGTTGTGCTGGTTCCGTTTGGCCGCGGACGAGCAAAGCCGCGTATTGGCGTGGTGATAAAGCAAACATCAAATTCAAAACCAAGAGGCCATGTTAAGGAACTGTTGGCAGCAGTGCCTGCAGAAGAAGCCCTAAGCGATGAGGCCCTTGGCATGGTGCGCTATTTAAAACAGGCCACCTTTTGTACTTGGTATGAAGCGGTGAAAACGGTGGTGCCACGAGGCGGGCGCTACCAGCCCATGCAGACAAAAAATGGTACTTGGATTTTAAAAAAACAGATGCAACGTCAAAACGAAACGGCTTATGAACAAGTAGGTGAGCTGTGCAAAACCCATAAAAATTGGACGGAAAAACAAAAAAGAGTTTTGTTGTTTTTGCAAAATGGGCCACGGGGCAGGCAGGAGATTTGTGATGAATGTGAAGTGGGGATTTCTGTTGCAGATGGGCTTGTAAAACAAGGGGTTTTGCGTGCTTTTCAGCGAGAAAAAGCCCAGACAATCAAAGAGGTATCCTCTTTGGCTCAAGTGGTGCTACCTGTTTTAAATAAGGAACAGCAGCAAGTGCAAGAGGATTTGCTAAAAAAACAGGCTGAACAAGATACACGGCCGGCATTGTTATATGGAGTGACAGGCAGTGGAAAAACTGATGTTTTTTTGAATCTTGCATAAAATTTTTTGCAGGATAAGAAAAGTTGCCTTATTTTGGTGAAGGAAATTGGGCTTACACAGCAGATGATAGATAAATTTCGCGAGGCTTTTGGCAGCCGTGTGGCTGTGCAACACAGTGCTCTATCCGCTGGCGAGCGATTTGCACAATGGCAAAGTGTGCGAAAGGGCGAAGTGGAAGTGGTGATTGGCACACGAAGTGCCGTGTTTGCCCCTTTAGAAAAAATAGGGCTTATCGTGTTGGATGAAGAGCAAGAAAAGAGTTATCAAAGTGACGCATCTCCAAGGTACGATGCGATTGAGGTGGCAAAAAGACGAGCGCTGCGCCACGGTGCA
>CAYJJK010000029.1:3169-3431 GCA_964370445.1 uncultured Oscillospiraceae bacterium
TGCCAGCTGCAACCCCCAGTGTGGCCGATTATCATGCGGCGTGTGAGGGTCGATACAGCTTGCATTGCCTTTTGAAGCGGTATGGAGATTTGCCGCTTCCCAGCGTGGAAATGGCTGATATGCGAGGTGAAATGAAAATGGGCAATGCAGGAGCCATTGGCCAGCAATTGTCCTTAGCCATCACAGAGATGCTGGAGCAAAAACGTCAGGTGATTTTATTGCTGAATCGACGCGGATATCACCGCGTGGGTGTGTGTAGAAC
>CAYJJK010000029.1:3441-26946 GCA_964370445.1 uncultured Oscillospiraceae bacterium
CGCAAGCAAAGCAAAACAAAAGAAGTGCCAACGGATATGTCCTCAGAAGATAGGGCAGAGAATATTGTCTTAGCAGAAAAGGGTGACCCACAGTCGACTTTATTGTTATGGCAAACGCTGACAAAACAGGCAAGCGGTACACAAAACAACGAGCATAATGAAGAAGAATTTACTGGTTTTGGTAAATTACTTTGTCATTACTGCGGAAAAACGGTGCAGCCGGCCCCGGCGCTTTGTCCAGATTGCGGAGGGGAGCTTCGCTACACCGGTTTTGGTACACAGCGTGTGGAGGAAGAGTTACAGTTGCGTTTTCCAAGTGCACGTGTGCTGCGCATGGATTTAGACACAACACGCCGCAAAGGAGCACACAAAAAAATGTTGCAAGATTTTCGTGGTGGAGAATACGACATTTTATTGGGCACACAGATGGTTGCCAAAGGGTTGGATTTTGCGAAAGTGGGTCTTGTGGGCGTGGTAGGCATCGATAGCTTGTTGTTTGGGCAAGGATATCGAACAATGGAGCACGTATTTTCTTTGGTGACACAGGTGGTGGGGCGTGCAGGGCGTTTTGACGAATGTGGCCATGCGATGATTCAAACCATGGACCCGGACAATGCAGTGCTACAACTTGCGGCCAGCCAAAACTATCCGGCTTTTTACGAGCAAGAGATTGAGTTTCGGCGTATGGCGCTTTATCCACCCTTTTGCAGTTTGTGTGTGGTGGGTTTTGTTTCACAGGAGGAAGGACATGTGATGCAGGCGGCACAGGACTTTGCATCTATTTTGAAAAATGAGACTCAAAACAGTGCCCCAATGCCACTTCGTGTTTTGGGGCCTGCACCGATGCATGTCAATCGCGTGGCAGGGCAATGGCGATGGAGGCTTACTATAAAATGTAGGTTAGATGCCGAATTTCGAGCCCTCTTGAATCGTAGTTTACAGGCGTTTTCGAAAAAAGATAGTGCAAAAAAGACAAACCTTTATGTGGATTTTAATGCGGATACAGTATATTAGGTAGCATCTACTTGAGTGAATACGAGCTGGATTTGAGCATTATGTAGTGCAAGATGAGGTGAAAAGGGATGCACATCTGAATAGAGGCTGAGTTTTCATAGCGCCATTTGACGGTAAGATGCAAAGCTTAGCCTATGAAATAAATGTGAAAAATGCAATCTTTTTTTATACAATACAGCGAATGTGTTATAATGTTTATAAAAGATTTAAATGAATATGGTTTTAATAAAGGAGATAAGCATGGCATTGAGAAACATCATCCAAGATGGGGACATGGGTTTGAAAAAGGTTTGCAAGCCTGTGACAAAATTTGACGATAGATTGGTGCAATTGTTAGACGATATGGCAGAGACCATGGAGGATGCCAATGGTCTTGGCCTTGCAGCGCCGCAGATTGGTGTTTTGCGTAAAGTGTTTGTGGCAATTGAAGACCCACAGACCCTAATGCAAGCGGAAGATGAAGACGACCTGCAAGTGGTTGTGCGCGAATTTATAAATCCGGAGATTGTAGAGCAGGAGGGCAACCAGTATGCCTATGAGGGCTGTTTGTCTTTTCCTGGGTTGTTTGGGGCAGTGCATAGGCCGGAGCGTGTTTTGGTGAAAGCACAAGATCGTTTTGGAGAAACATTCACCTTTGAAGGTGAGGGGCTGATGGCTCGTTGCCTTTGCCATGAAATCGATCATTTGAATGGTGTGACTTTTGACACGTTGGCCGACCATTTCTATGACCCGGATGACCCGCATGAACTTGATAAGGACTTCGCGCCCGAGGAGGAGGATGACGCGTGAGAATCGTCTTTATGGGAACACCGGATATTGCACGGCATTGTTTGCAAGAGTTATTGCAGGCAAAAAAAGATGTGGTGGCAGTCTACACAAGAGCCGATAAACCCATAGGTAGAAAACAAGTGTTAACAGCTCCTCCGGTAAAACAATTGGCGCAGGAGCATCATCTTATGGTGTATCAGCCCAAAAATTTGCGCGGAGAAGAGTCTTTTGTACAACTTTGTACTCTTTCACCGGATTTGATTGTGGTTGTGGCGTATGGGCGTTTGTTGCCCAAAGAAGTGCTGGAACTGCCAAAATATGGATGCATCAATTTGCATGTATCCTGTTTGCCACAATATCGTGGGGCAGCGCCCATCCAATGGGCTGTGATAGATGGATGCCCCAAAACAGGTGTAAGTATCATGCAGCTGGACGAGGGGTTGGATACGGGTGACTTGCTGTGCACACAAGAGTTTGAAATTGATGACGAAGCAACGGCCGGAGAAGTGCTTTGTACGGCGGCACAGGTGGGTGGAAAGCTTCTTGTGAAGGTGATTGATGACATTGAGAATGGAAAAGTAATGGCAGAGCCACAACATGGTTGTGTAAGTTTGGCACCACAGTTAAACAAAGACATGGCTAAATTGGACTGCGCAAAACCGGCAAGGGAGCTGCATAATTTGGTGCGCGGCTGTAATCCTTGGCCCTTGGCTTGGGTTGAAACCGATGGAAAACGCATAAAAATTTTACGCACACGGGTGTCTACTTTACAAGGCAAAGTGGGTGAAGTGTTGCAATTGAAACCACTTGTTTTGGGTTGTGGAGAAGGGGCGCTTGAACTTGTGGAGCTTGTGCCAGAGGGAAAAAAAGCAATGAGTGGAACACAGTGGGCACAGGGGAAACGCTTGCAATTGCACGATTGTTTAACGTTTTTTTAGAATTTAATGAAGGCAACAAAGGAGAATATATAGTATGTATCTATATGGTTTTAACATGGAATATTTTTTATTTATGATACCGGGCCTGCTCATCACTTTGTGGGCACAGTGGAAAATGAAAAGTACCTTTAAAAAATATGAATCTGTGCGCACAATGCAAGGCCTCACAGGTGCACAAGCTGCGCGCCGCATTTTGGATATGAATGGGCTGCAAAATGTGCAAGTGGTGCGTGTGTCGGGCCATTTAACAGATCATTTCGACCCACGTAGCAATACCGTTAGTTTGTCGCAGGCAACATACGATGCCCCCACCATTGGTGCTGTGGGTGTGGCAGCACATGAATGCGGGCATGCTGTGCAACATTCAGTGGGATATTTCCCCATTAAAATTCGCACGGCCATTGTGCCTTTGGCAAATATTGGCTCAAGGCTTTCGATACCACTTATTTTTGTTGGGTTTATTTTGAATGCACTAGGACTTGTGTATGTGGGCATTGCCCTATTTGGTTTAGCGGTGTTGTTTCAGCTTGTCACCTTACCGGTAGAATTGGATGCATCGCGCCGTGCTATTCATACCTTGAATGATTCAGGTATGGTAAGTGCAGAGGAAAGTGTAGGCGTGCGCAGAGTTTTAACGGCGGCTGCCATGACATACCTTGCCGCTTTGCTTTCAAGCTTATTACAACTTTTGTATTATGTGAGCATGGCAAGCCGCAGGCGCTGATTTATAACAAGGAGGGGAAACGCATGGATAAGGCAAGACGGGCGGCGGCGGTGGCATTGATTCGCATGCACGGCGGGCAATACACGTCAGAGGCGCTGGATGCAGCCTTAAAACAAGAGACGCTTTTGCAAAGAGAGCGTGCTTTTGCCTCTTCTCTTTTTTTATATTCAGCAGAGCATCTGGTTACTTTGGATGTTCTGCTGATGCCATTTTTGCGCCGGCCTTTGCATAGGCTGGACGTGGAAGTACGTGCTGTTTTAGAAACGGCGCTATGCCAAATTCGTTATATGCAAGTTCCAAATCGTGCGGCCATACATGAAGCGGTGGAGTTGACACGTAGCTTTGGTAAAAGCAGTGCGGCGGGGTTTGTCAATGCGGTGTTGCGCAAAGCGGCTTTTGCAAAACTGCCAAAAGAATCAGAAATGACAAAAATAGAGCGTATTTGTACCTTATACAGTGTTTCACCTGCTATTGCAAACGCGTTGGTAGAGGCTATGCCACACGATTGTGAGGCCTACTTGAAAGCCAGTTTTGCAAGTGGTTCACTCAGTGTGCGGGTCAACAGTTTACACACAAAGCGTGAAGAGCTAAAAAAACAATTTTGTGAAATTGGTGCCGAGGCGGTAGATGGCCCTTTGCCAGAAAGCTTGAGCGTGCAGCTCTCGGGTGGTGTGGCGAATGACCGTTTATTTGCGCAGGGATGCTATCATGTGCAAGATTTTGCCTCACAATATGCTGCGCTTTCTGTGGGGGCAAAACCGGGCATGAAAGTGCTGGACATGTGTGCTGCACCTGGAGGGAAAAGCGCTACCTTGGCACAGCTGATGCAAGGAGGAACAGGGCTTACCGTCTGTGATGTAAACTCCACGCGTTTAAAACAGGCTGAAGATTTGTTTTCACGCCTTGGTATTGAGGGGGCTCACTTCTTAGAAAATGATGCGACACAATACAAAGAAGAGCTGTGTGGTCAAGATGCGGTGCTTTGTGATGTGCCTTGCTCGGGGCTTGGTGTTTTGGCTGCAAAGCCGGATTTGCGCTATGGAGATGGGGCGCATTTTAAACAGTTGCCGCTTTTACAGCTGAATATTTTGCAAACTGCGGCACATTATGTACGCGTTGGCGGGCGTCTTGTATATTCCACCTGTACGCTACTTCCTACAGAAAATGAAGAAGTGGTAAGAGCTTTTTTGGCAGAGCACCCACAGTACACCTTGAATATTCCTGAAATCGAATTCAAAAATGTTCAAATCTCCGACAAAATGGTTACATTTTTACCACAAAACACGAATACGGCAGGATTTTTTGTAGCATCTATGGAAAGAGTGTGTTAAAATATTAAATGGCCATATCTGCAAAAGTGATGGGGAGAGAGTTGGACTTGATAGAAAGTTTGTCTTCATTGTCTTATACAGAGATTGAATCTCTGACAAATAATTTAAGTCAACCGGCTTATCGTGCGGGGCAACTGTTTGATTGGGTGCATAAAAAGCAGGTGAGTTCTTTTGACGAGATGAAAAATCTTCCCAAAGCGTTTCGCACACAGCTGCAAGATGCATATCGTCTAGATGTGTTACAAGTGGCTCTTTGCAAGCAAAGTGAAGACGGTACACGAAAATACCTCTTGGCTTTAGAGGATGGAAACTGCGTAGAATCTGTCTTGATGGAGTATCGCTATGGCTACAGTCTTTGTATTTCCAGCCAAGTAGGATGTCGCATGGGATGTCGTTTTTGTGCTTCTACACAAAATGGGCTGGTGCGTAACCTTTTAGCGGGTGAGATGCTGGGGCAAATTTATGCAGTGCAAAAAGAAAGTGGCAAAACCGTTTCTCGTGTGGTGATGATGGGAATAGGGGAGCCACTGGATAATTATGATGAGGTGGTGCGCTTCGTTTCACTGGTTTGCGATGAAAGAGGCCAAAATTTGGCCGGACGTAATCTGAGCCTATCCACCTGTGGCCTGGTGCCACAAATCACGCGTCTTGCACAGCTGAATTTGCCGCTTACCTTAAGCATTTCGCTGCATGCGGCCAATGATGAAACCAGACGTGAAATGATGCCGGTGGCAAAACAATATCCAATAAACAGCCTGCTTTTGGCATGTAAAGCATATCAAGATAAAACAGGGCGCCGCGTCAGTTATGAATACGCAGTGGTGCCAGGTGTGAACAACACAAAAAAAGATGCAGAAAAATTAGCAATGCTACTTAAAAATATGGGTGGGCATATCAACTTGATTGCAATCAATCCTGTAGAGGGTTCTCCCTACACAACACAAAGCCGCACAGCGGCACAGCAGTTCAAAAGTCTTTTACATGCACACGGGCTCAATGCCACATTACGGCGTAGCCTTGGCGCAGATATCGGAGCGGCCTGCGGGCAGTTGCGGGCAGAACAATCGGAAAAAGAAATGGCAACAAAGGTGAAGACATGAGAGTGATCGGCAAAACAGATATCGGAAAAAACCGTGCGGAAAATCAAGATAATTTCCGCAGTGGCTACCTGCCGGTGGGTGGTGCGTGGGGTATCGTATGCGACGGCATGGGTGGTGCCCAGCACGGGCGTTTGGCTTCGCAATTGGCCAGCGATAGCCTAGAAGATACTTTTTTAGCAGGCCTTAGAGAGCCTTTGCCACCTGAAACAGTGCAAAATCTAATGGATGAAGCGGTGCAAAGGGCCAATGCCGTGGTGTTTGCAGAAAGCGGACATGGCAAAAGGGTGATGGGAACAACAGTGGTGAGTGCAATTGTAAAAGATGAGATTTTGCATGTGTGCCATGTGGGTGATTCCCGCGCTTATCTCTTTGAAAACGGAAAATTGGTTCTGATTACCAAAGATCATTCAGTGGTGCAAGAATTGCAAGATGCAGGTATTTTAAGCGAAGCAGAGGCGGCGCACCACCCTGAAAAAAATGTGATTACACGGGCGCTTGGTGTTGAAAGCCATGTGCGGGTGAGCTACAGCCGTCGCCCGTTTGCTGCGGGAAGCTTGGTGCTACTTTGTTCAGATGGGCTTACCAATATGGTGTCCGAAGAAAAAATGGCCGAAATTTTGCAAACAACCGATTTTTTTGAAATGACAAATGTCCTTGTAAATGCAGCCTTACAAGCCGGAGGCAATGACAACATTACGGCACTGATTTTGGAGCGAAGGGAGAAGAGCGTCAATGGATAACAGCATCATCGGAAAACGTTTGGATGGGCGCTACGAACTCGAGTGTCTTGTGGGCGAAGGTGGTATGGCCGATGTTTATAAGGCGCAGGATTTGGGCGAAAATCGTGTGGTTGCCGTAAAAATTTTAAAAGAAGAACTGCGTGACAATGAAGATTTAGTAAGGCGCTTTAACAATGAGTCACGCGCTATAAGTGTTTTAAACCATGACAATATTGTAAAAGTGTATGATGTAAATTCCAGTGAAAAAATGCAATACATTGTGATGGAATTGATTGAAGGCATCACACTGAAAGAATATATTGAACAACGTGGAGAACCCCTAACATACAAAGAGACCATTCATTTTATGTTGCAAATTTTGCAAGCTTTGCAACATGCGCATGATAGAGGCGTTGTTCACCGAGATATAAAGCCGCAAAATATTATGCTTACAGGCGATGGCACATTGAAAGTGATGGATTTTGGTATTGCTCGGCTTGCCAGAAGTGAAAGCCATGCTGTTAGCGATCAAGCCATTGGCAGTGTGCACTATATCAGCCCAGAACAAGCGAAAGGTGAAACCACAGACCAACGTGGAGATATTTATGCTGCCGGCATTATGATGTACGAGATGTTATCGGGCAAGGTACCGTTTGAAAGTGATGATGTGATGGCAGTGGCCATTGCCCAAATTTCAGATGCGCCAGTGCCGCTTACGCAGGTGAACTCATCTGTGCCGCTTGGACTTGCTGAAATTACCATGAAAGCCATGGAAAAAGAACCGCGCCAACGCTATCAAAGTGCGCTGGAGATGATGAGCGATATCGAGCATTTTAAACGTGATCCCAGCATAAAATTTGAATACACCTATCTTACAAATACAGCACCTACGAGGTATATTGACAAAGTGGTTAATGATGCAAAGCGGCCTACATCGGCCCCAAGAACGAAAAAGAAAAAGAAAAAAAAGCGTGGCTGGCTGGTGCCAATCACTTTAGCCATCACCATTGCCGTATGTGGCGCTTGTGCAGCTGTTGCATTTTCGATGTTTTCTAACAGTGGCAACCCCTTGTTTACTGAATATGAGGATATATTGTTGCCGAATTTTGTTGGGATGCAGTATGAAGATGTGCAAAGGTTGCTTCGGGATGAGCCCTATAGCCATCTTCGTTTAGAAGCACCCATAGAAGAGAGCAACCCAGGAGTGCCAGCGGGGCAGGTGATTAGCCAAAACCCAACCAGTAGCAACGAAAACCCCAAAATGGTAAAAGCCAACCAGAGGATTTATCTTACAGTAAGTCAAGGTGTGCAAGAAATTACAGTGCCGGATCTTTCTGGGATGAGCCGCAACGAAGCCATAACAACTGTACTGGATTTGGGTCTTCGTCCATATGCACAAGTTGTGGTGGATGAGAATGTAGCCAATGGGCTTGTGATAGGTACAGACCCTGCTGTGGGCAGTGTGGTGCAAAATTTGCCGGATACAGTATTGACCATTTACGTATCTGGTGAGCGGGGAAACTATGACCGTGTGGTGCCAACGGTCACTGGCCTAGATGTGCCTACTGCCACCACTACCTTGCAAGGTTCAGACTTGCAAATAGGAACATCAACAGAAGAGTATAATGATGCGCCGGCAGGTACCATCGTTACACAAAACCCAGAAGCCGGTGCTGAGGTCAGCATCGGCACAGCTGTGTTTATCACGGTTTCCAAAGGGCCAGAGCCGCCACCGGAGCCACCCAAGATAACCATTCCAAATGTTGTGGGCACACAGCGCTATGATGCACTTGTGGCTTTAGCAGCAGTGGGGTTGCAGGCTACTGTTACCTATGAGTATTCAGATCAACTGGCAGAAACGGTTCTTTCGCAAACGCCAGAAAGTGGGGAGGTGGTGCAGGGCACCTCAATTGCTTTAGTGGTTTCTCAAGGGCCTGCACCCGCTCCAGAACCAGCCCCAACCCCCTCGTCCAGCTCTGCTCCAGCACCAACGCCAGAGCCAACCCCAGAATCAACCCCAACAACATAATATGGAAGCAATTATCTATAAGGGCATAGGTGGGTTCTATTATGTAAAAACAAAAGAGCTGGGGCTTTTAGAGGTGAAACCCCGGGGGATTTTTCGTAAGCGAAAACAAAAACCGCTTGCGGGAGATAAAGTAGTGCTTTGTAAAGAGGCAGACACTTTTGTGATAGAAGAGATTTTGCCAAGAAAAAATGTGTTTGTGCGCCCGCCTATTGCCAATGTAGACCGTGTGTTTTTAGTGGCATCTACGATAGACCCATCTCCCAGTTTTTTTGTGCTGGATAAACTGTCGGCCGTAGCGATTGACCAAGGTGCAGAGGTGTTTTTACTGATCACTAAAACAGACCTTGCCACAGAAGCTGATTTGCTTTCGGTTTATAAAAAAGCGGGGTTTCCTGTTTTTTGCATCAACGCCGAAAGCGGAGATGGCATTGAGGAAGTTCGGAGTTTGTTGCAGGGTAAACTGAGCGTGTTTTGTGGCAATTCCGGCGTTGGTAAAAGCACCTTGCTCAATGCTCTTTGTCCGCTGGCAAATCGTAGTACTGCGCAAATTAGTAAAAAGTTGGGCCGAGGAAGGCATACCACGCGTGAGGTGGAAATTTTGGAAGTCGGCACAGGCCTTGTGGCCGATACCCCTGGGTTTGCCAGTTTTGATTTGCAGCAAGTGGGCGGGATGTTGCCAGAAAACATACAGCTTGCATTTCCGGAAATAAAGGAAAGAATACCACAGTGTCGTTTTTCCGGCTGTAGTCACCTTGCCGAAACCGGCTGTGCGGTGAGAGATGCATTACAACGTGGAGAGATTGCAAACAAGCGATATGAGAGTTACTGTACGTTGTATCGGCAGCTAAAGGAGAACGAACGCTATTGAACAAAAATAAAGAACATATAACAAGGTCTTGTTTGATATTTGGTGCACGCAAAGTGCCGGCATTGCTAGTGGAAAAAGCAATGGCTTTTTGTGATGAAAGGCCTCTTGTTGTGGCAGCCGATGCAGGTTGGAAACAGGCAGTTAAAAATCATTTAACACCAGATATGATGATTGGTGATTTTGATTCAAGCCATAAGCCTCAATGCGAGGAATTGGGTATAGATGAACAGATGTATTCAAAAATACAGTGGATCGTGCTACCAAAAGAAAAAGATGACACGGATTTGCATTTTGCAGCAAAAGAGATGGTTCATAGGGGCATGCAAACAGTGGTGCTTTTAGGGGTTTTGGGTGGCAGATTGGATCACAGTTTTGCAAGTTTTGGCACACTTTTATTTTTGAAAAACAATGGAGTGAAAGCTTTGGTTTTGGACGATGAGGCTGAGGCTTACTGTGTTTTGCCAAAGGAAGTATTAACTTTGCCCTCTCGAAAAAATTGCTATCTTAGCGTGTTTCCCATAAACAAAACCGCTGAAGGTGTATGTGAAGAAGGGGTAAAGTATCCGGTGCAGAATGCCATATTATCGGCCGATTTTCCCTTGGGTGTAAGCAATGAGTTTACCAAGGAGCAAGCGCGTATTTATTGCAAAACGGGCGGGCTTTTTGTTTTGGTGGTGAAAAAAGATGCACCTGTGCTTTGAGGTGAGTTTGGCCGAAGAGGGAATGAAGCTTGGCCCCTTTTTGCGAAGGAAGGGCTTGTCAGCTTCGCTAGTGCGGCGTTTGAAATACGAAGAAAACGGGCTGCAAGTAGAAGCGGAAAGAGCGAAAACCAACCTGATCTTAAAGGCCGGGCAAGAGGTTTGCGTGCAACTTCCTAAAGACGATATGAGTGTGCAGGCAGAGAAAATGGCACTTTCCATTGTATATGAAGATGAGCACGTGATGGTGCTGAATAAACCGGCTGCGCTTGTGATGCACCCAACGCGAAGCCACAAAAGCGGCACCTTGGCAAATGGCTTTGCACATTTGATGCAAGAGCGGTCTTGTAGCACAACTTTTCGTCCAATAGGGCGTTTGGATGCGGATACTTCCGGGCTTGTCTTGTGTGCTATGAATGCCTGTGTGGCGCCACAGCTCGCCAAAAGTTTGCACAAAATGTATGTGGCTCTTATAGAGGGAGAAGTAAAAGAGGATGGTGTTGTGAAGGCTTCGCTTGCGCAACGGGAAGACAGCGCCATTTTACAATGTGTAAATCCAAATGGGAAACCAAGTGAAACCGAATATAGAGTGCTGGCTTACAGCAAAACCAAAAGCTTGGTGGCTTTGCTACCTAAAACGGGACGAACACACCAAATTCGTGTACATATGGCGCATTTAGGGCACCCGCTTCTAGGGGATGAATTGTATGGTGGAGCAAAAATACAGATAAGCCGCCATGCATTGCATTGTCAAGAAATTTCTTTTTGTTATTTGCAAAAACCGATCAAACAATTTTTTGCCCCGTTGCCACGTGATATGCAAGCCTGTATGTTGAAAGATAAATGGATTTTTACCGAAAAAGGCAAGCACTGGAAAACTTGTCAAAAATTCGACATAATTGTATAATATAATATTGTATGGCCTATTTGGTTTATGGTAGATTTGCATGAATCGGATGGGGTGATTTTAGCTATATACAATTTTTGGGAGTTGAATATTGAACCCGAAAGATGAACAATTTGCAGCAAATAAGGCGCCACAAGAAAAAGACGCCTTGAAAGATTTTGAAACAACACAGCAAGAAGATTTGCTGAAACATAAAAATAACCTGTCTGCAGAAAATGAGACAATACAAAAAGCACCGGATGAGATATCCGAGGTTTCTTTGGGTTTTGAAAAAAACAATTTAGGGCAGGATGAGAGCGGGACCTTTTCAGAAGAACAACGCCTACAGGAAGCAAAAAATGCCGCGGGTGAAGCAAGAGAAGTGGCCCGTGCAAAGCGGGAAGCTATGCAGGAAATGAAAAACCGCCAGACAGAGGGAAAAACGCCTGTTATAGCAAAGGTTTTACCGGAAGAGGAAGAAATTAACCTGATAGAAGAGCCATCCGTTTTGCAAGAAAATCAAGAGGCCATACAGCCTAAAAACCAAAGTTTTCAAAAAGGGGTTTCTTTAGAAAATAGGCCTACACTAGATCCGTTGAAACCAAGCACAGATGCGCTAAAAGAATCAAAACAAAGCCTGCCAAAACAGGTGGCGCCGGTTTCGGCCAAAAGTCGATCTAAAAAAACGGTGCAACGAAAAATGAAAACATCAACCCCAAAGTGGCTAGCGCCATTTCATGCCTTGGGTGCATGGTTTTATTTTCTTGGTTTTGCAGCCGAATGCCGGGTAAGGTGGCTGGCTCGTTTTCTGCGTGAAGTGCTTGAAGTGTTTTCACAACTTGGTATTTGGTTGTTACGCAATTTCCTTCACCTATTGATCCGCTTTGGACGCGAGCTGCTTCATATTGTGGTAGATCCTTTTGTGCGGATAAAGGAGGGTATTCGCAACACACGCCGTGTGATGCGAGAAGAGCAAAAAAAAGTGGCCGGAAACCCACTAAAAGTGGCTGTTGCACACTTTAAAGCTGGAATACAAAATCACGGTCATCTATTTGAAAACTTAGCCAGCATTCTTTTACCATTTGTTGCAGTGTTTTTTTTGGTGTTTCTTGTATATTCAATTGTAAACACCACGTATGGGTTAGAAGTTAGCGTGCACGGAGAGACAATTGGCTATATTGAAAATGAAACCGTGCTGGAAGAAGCAAAGGCAATTTTACGTGGGCGTTTGCGTTTGGCAGGTGGACAAAACATGGAAGATTGGCAGTTTGACTCCACTTTGGAATTGGCAAGAGCAGATAGTTTTACCACCAAAGATCAACTTGTAAATGCGATGCTAAGCAGTGGTACGGCTGAGGTGGTGGAGGCCACTGGCTTATATTTGAACAATGAGCTGATAGCAGTAACAGAGGATGGGCAAAAGCTGCAAACCTATTTGGATGAAACCCTAGAAGAATATATGGTTACAGCTCCGCCGGGTGCAGAGGTATCTTTTGTAAATAATGTTCAATGCGATCCGGATGCAGGGGAAATATTTTTAGACTCGGGGATTCAAACTTTTGAAGAACTGTTGCCAGAACTTGAAAGTGTGACAGGAGAAGAAGTGACGCACACCGTGAGCGAGGGGGAAACCCTTGGTGATATTTCTTCAGATTACAATATTTTGTTTGATACATTATTGCTTCGTAACCCGGAATTTGAAGAGGAAGATATAGAGTTTGAGCCAGAGGAAGGTGTAGAGTTACTGATCCAAAGAGAGCAACCTTTCTTGCAGGTGCAAACCATTGTGCAAGAATCTTATGAAGAAGCTTTGCCTTTCCCTGTAGAGGAACAACCGGCAGACGACAAACCGGAGGGTTTCCGTGGTGTAATACAAACCGGTGTGGATGGTGTACAGCAAGTGCAAGATGAGCTTGTATATATCGATGGTGAATTGACAGATAGAATTCGCCTTACAGATGTAACAGTGGTGGTGCAAGAGGCAGTGCCGGAAATTGTGCAAATTGGTACGGTGGATGTAACCAGCAGGGAGCTTAGGGAATATAGTCCTGTGTACACTTGGCCTGTGCCGGATTATACATATTCTAGCCGCGGCGGCGGTCCGGGCATGGGTCACCGTGGACGAGATATCAATGGCCCTGAGGGAACACCGGTGTATGCATCAAATGCAGGCGTTGTTATAACAGCAGGCTGGCATGATAGCTATGGTAACTATGTAGTGATAGATCATCCTGATGGACTGCGCACGCTTTATGCGCATAACTCTTTCTTACATGTTGAAGTGGGCCAAGAGGTGTTGCAAAACGAGTTAATTGCGAACATGGGCAATACGGGATTCTCGTTTGGTAGCCACTTGCATATTGAGTTCCAAACTCAGGATGGAGCCTTGCTGCAACCGGATGATTACATTGTGCCGCCACACGGCTATAGTTTATAGAAATAACAAAAACAGATGGCGTACCCAAGCAAACTGGGTGGCCATTTGTTTTTGCAGGAATGGCTTTGGTTTTTATTTCCAAATTGTAAACATTTTTTTGCCAAATTGTTGTTTTCAAGCAAGAAAAAACATGGTATACTATACAAGGAAATTTGTAATAGACTGTTTAATATGCTCAAAATAGTGTGAGCAGAATGGAAGCAATGAAGTTTCCATAAGCAACCGGAGGAACGAAACATTGGAAAAATATATCATTCACGGTGGGCGCCCTCTTCGCGGAGAGGTGAAAATCAGCGGTGCAAAAAATGCGGCAGTGGCAATTTTGCCAGCAACCGTTTTGGCCGGTGGAAAATGTGTGATTGAAAACTTGCCGTCTATTAGTGATGTCTATGCCTCTACGCATATTTTGCGAGCAATGGGGGCAAGTGTGCGGGTGCTAAACCGCACAACGGTGGAAATTGATACAACGTATTTGAATACAACAACCGTACCGGAAGATTTTTCAAGAAAAATGCGCGCTTCTTATTATTTTTTAGGTGCACTTTTGGGCCGTTTTGGCAAAGCGGCTGCTGCAATGCCCGGCGGGTGTGATTTGGGCCCACGGCCCATTGACCAACATTTAAAAGCATTTACAGCACTTGGCGCTGAAGAGTTTATGGAAAAAGGGGTTGTGCATGTTCATGCAGACCGCCTTGAAGGGAGCCATGTGTTTTTTGATACCGTAAGTGTTGGTGCAACCATCAATGCGATGCTGGCCAGTGTGCGCGCTGAGGGCATGACTGTTTTAGAAAATGTAGCCAAAGAACCTCACATTGTGGACGTTGCAAACTTTTTAAACACGATGGGTGCCGATGTGCGTGGTGCAGGTACCGATGTGATAAAAATTCGTGGTGTAGAAAAAATGTTTGGCGGCACATATTCTATCATACCCGATCAAATCGAGGCGGGCAGCTTTATGGTGGCTTCAGCCATTACGGGCGGTGATGTTTTAGTTCAAAACGTAATTCCAAAACACTTAGAGCCCATCACAGCAAAGCTTGAGCGTGCGGGTGCTATTGTGGAAGAATATGACGAAGCCGTGCGTGTAAAGGGTAGTGGTGTTTTGCATGCCACCAATATCAAAACGATGCCCCATCCGGGCTTTCCCACAGATATGCAACCATTGATGACGGCCTTACTTTCCCTAGCGGATGGCACATCAATCATTACAGAGGCCATTTGGGACAACCGTTTCCGCTATGCAGATGAACTTACCCGTATGGGTGCAAACATACAGGTGGATGGCCGTGTGGCTGTGGTGGAAGGCGTGAAAGAATTGCAAGGGGCACCGGTATGTGCGTCTGATTTACGTGCGGGTTGTGCACTTGTGGTGGCGGGTCTTGCTGCGGTAGGGATTACTGAGGTGGAAGAAATTAGCCACATTGAACGTGGATATGAAAACTTAGTGGAAAAACTGCAGGGGCTTGGGGCCGATATCCGCAGCAGTGGAACCCTAGATAGTGCATTGCAACAAGCGTTTTAGAAATAAGATTTGGCAATAGTAAAGCGGTGGGGCATAAAGTGCATCCGGCCGCTTTTTTTTACAATTAATGCTAGGGTTTGTGATTGTTTAGTATTGGATGAGTGAAAAAGGGGATAGAATGGATAATAAACACTATATTTGCCGCAATGGAGTACAAATACCACTGCTGGGTTTGGGTACGTGGAGGGCTGAAAAAAAGGAAGCGCAAACGGCTGTTTTAAAGGCGTTGCAATTGGGGTATCGTCTAATCGATACAGCTTCTTTTTATGACAATGAAAAAGAGGTGGGCGACGCAATTGCTGCAAGCGATGTTGGCCGAGATGAACTTTTTGTTACAAGTAAGGTATGGATAGACGACAGTGGCTACGATGATACTTTACGTGCTTTTGAAAAAAGTTTAAAAGAGTTGGGGCTTGACTATTTGGATATGTATATGGTGCATTGGCCGGTGCGTGGCAAATACAAAGAAACATACCGTGCAATAGAAACATTGTATCAACAAAAAAGAATTCGCGTGGTGGGGGTGTGCAATTTTTCTGCCCGCCTACTTAAAGAAATGACAATGGAGATGGAAATTGCACCTATGGTCAATCAGCTGCAGTTTCACCCACGCTATATTCGCAAAGAGGAACTTTATTATGCAAAAGACGAAGGCATTTTGCTGCAGGCATGGAAGCCGCTTGCCCGTGGTTTGTTATCGCAAGATGCCAAGATTATGCACATGGCAAAAACATATGAAAAAAGTGCAGAGCAAATTCTTTTGCGTTGGGCGGTGCAATTGGGTTTGTGTGTTATACCCAAAACGGTGCGTGCCGATCGTCTTTTAGAAAATGCTGCTATTTTTGATTTTGAACTTACACAAAACGAAATGGATTATTTGTGGAGCCTAGATAAAGGGGAGAATTTATCTTCTTTGCCTGAAAGTGCGGTGCAAAGCTGATGGCACGATTTACCACTTTGTGTAGCGGTTCTTCAGCCAATGCGGCCATAGTGGAAGAAGATGGGCGCTTTTTATTGATTGATGCAGGACTCTCTTGCCGGGGCCTTCTGAAGAAAATAGAAGAGTTGGGGCTTTCGCCGGAAGGGCTTTGTGCTTTGCTCATTACCCATGAGCATATTGACCATGTGAAAGGCGTGGAGGTGTTTGTGCGCCGTACAAAAGTGCCGGTGGTTGCCTCAGAAGGCACATTTTTAGCATTGCATGCAAAAGGGCAACTGGCAGAACAGGCAGAGAAAATTTTGGTAATAGAAGGCGAAAAGATAGAAGTGGGCGGCTTTTTGGTAGAGGGGTTTTCCACCTCTCATGATGCCGCCGATTGCTTTGGGTTTTCAATTCAAACCCCAAAGGGTGCGCGTATGGCCATTGCTACCGATTTAGGGGTGCTGACTCATTCGGTATTTTTACAATTTCAAAAGGCGGACCTTGTGGCCGTTGAGGCCAATTATGATGAACACATGCTGAATAATAGCCCATATCCGTTTAGCCTAAAGCAACGAATTCGATCTTCCTATGGACATCTTTCAAACCATGACAGCGCAGCGGCTGTGGTGGCACTTGTGGTGGGTGGTTGTCGCAATGTGATGCTGTGCCACTTAAGCTCGAACAACAATCAGCCACATGCAGTAGAAACATGCCTTGAAAACACTTTTTCACAAAGTGGCTATGATGTGCCACAAGAGTGTACTATCCAAATTGCACCTCGCCACACAACCGGCGAATGGATGCGATTTGAGAAAAGGTGAATTATGCAAAAAATAACACTTATCTGTGTAGGAAAAATGACGGATATCTATGCAAAGGCTGTGCACGAATACGAAAAACGCCTACAAAAATTATGCATGTTCACGGTGGTGGAACTTCCAGAAGTGGTTTTACACGAAAAATCTCTTTCCCAAAAAGTGATAGAGCAAACACTTTCTAAAGAGGGCGAGCGTATTTTGGCGGCTGTGCCAAAACAGGCACGCCTTTTGGCCTTGTGTATAGAAGGCAAGCAGATGGATAGCACTTCTTTTTCTAAAACACTGACAGACCCAAGTTTACCGGGGCAAGTGGCATTGGTGATTGGCTCTTCACATGGGCTTTCAAAACAAGTAAAAGACAAAGCAGACTTGCACCTTTCACTTTCTAGCATGACTTTTCCCCATCAGTTGGCACGCTTACTTCTCACAGAACAAATTTATCGTGCGTTTATGATTCAGACGAATCATGCTTATCATAAATAAAAGATCTGTAAAGGGCATTTGTGTTTTGCTTTAAGTTGAAACTAAAAAGAGAAGATGGTTTCCTGTATAATAGGGTAATATACAGTTGTATATAAGAAAAATCAAAGTCTTTACAGAGTTTGCACGGGCTTTGTATGGCAGAAAATAAAGCAGGGTGGATTTTGCAATATGAAGCACATTCGAGAGAGCTTTAAAGGTTTGGGCAATGCTTTGTGGCTGGGGCCTTTGTTTAAGTTGCTCGAGGCGATTATGGAAGTGTTTGTGCCTTTGATTACAGCAAGCATTATCGATGTGGGTGTTGCAAATCACAACAGTGCGTATATACTTAGCCGTGGCGCGCTTATGGTGCTTATTGCTATTTTAAGTGTAGGAGCAGCTTTGATTTGTCAATATTATGCAGCAACAGCAAGTGCAAAATTATCGAAGCAGTTACGTAGCCGGGTGTTTGCCCACGCGATGACACTTTCTCCGATGCAAGTGGAGGAAATTGGACGAGGAGGACTTTCTGCACGGATCACAAATGATGTCAATCAAATTGTAGCGGCGCTGAATATGTTTATTCGCATAGGTACGCGTGCTCCATTTTTAACAATTGGGGCAATATTGATGGCCATGCTAATTGATTTTTACACAGGGCTAGTCTATCTTGTTGCTACAATATTGATTGGCGTGATTTTAACTTTGGTGATAAAGAAAACCTTGGGAAAGTATGGACAAATTCAAAAAGGGCAAGATGAACTGTTTCGCCTAGCACAGGACAATTTAGAAGGGGTGCGCGTTATTCGTGCATTTTCAAGGCAGGACCAAGAAAATGAGGAATTTCAAGGCAGCGCAAGTGCGCTTTGTCGTCTTTTGGTGCACACAGGCCGTATATCAGCACTTATGACACCCGCAGCAAGTGTTGTGGCAAACTTGGCTGTTGTGATGGTGGTTTGGCTTGGCGCAGGGGCTGTGAACACAGGAACTATGATGACAGGGGATATTATTGCACTTGTCAACTATATGGTTCAAATTTTGGTGGCTCTTTTAATGGCAACCAATTTGTTGGTTTTATTCACTCGGGCTCTTGCAAGTTCCATGCGTGTGGAAGCACTGCTTGAAGAAAAACCAAGCATTACAGATGGCCCCGGTGCAAAAGAGGACAAATCAGCGCCGGCTTTTGCGTTTCAAAACGTAGAGTATCATTATTATGAAAAGGCAAGCCCTGCTTTGCAACGGTTGAATTTTGAGGTACAATGTGGGCAGGCCGTTGGGTTCATTGGTGGCACCGGAAGTGGAAAAAGTACAGTAGCACACCTACTTTTGCGTCACTATGATGTGTGTGAAGGTAAGGTTTTTGTATTTGGAAATGACGTACGTCATTACGAATTGCAAGAGCTACGCAGGCATTTCGGTGTTGTGATGCAAAATGCACGCTTGCTTTCGGGCAGCATACGTTCAAATTTGCTGTTTTCTAAATCAAACGCCGAAGATGATGAACTATGGGATGCTTTGGAAGCAGCACAAGCTGCTTCTTTTGTGCGTGAGCGCCCAGATGGGCTAGATAGTGTGCTTACAGAGGGTGGTGGGGGCCTTTCCGGAGGGCAACGCCAGCGCCTGGTGATTGCACGAGCATTGGTACGAAGACCCCATATCTTGGTTTTGGACGATGCAGCTTCAGCGTTAGATTATGCCACAGAGGCCGCCTTGCGAAAGGAACTGAAAGCGTGGAAAACAGCAGATGGCATGCCACTTACCACCTTGAATATTAGCCAGCGTGTGGCGGCTATACGCAATTGTGATGTGATTTTTGTGCTTGAAGAAGGCTGTATAGAGGCTTGTGGGAATCATCAAGAACTGCTTAAAACCAGTTCTTTGTATCGTGAAATTTGTGAATCACAAGGGGTGCAATATTGAGCCGCGTAGAGGCCTTTGGCATATGGTGCAAGAGCACTGTTTAAGCATTTTTCAATGAAAATGAGGATGGAGCATGAAAAAGGAAATACTGTACAGGGTGATGCGCTATTTGCACACCTATCGGTCGCAACTTTTTTTAACCATATGTTATGCACTAATCCAAGTCTTATTATTTTTGCTGGTGCCGGTGCTTTTGGGTGAGGCCATTGACCTGATTGTAGGAGAGGGTGCTGTAGCATTTGATGCCATTTTACCACCACTTCTTTGGGCGGCAGGGGCTGTTTGCATAGGCGGTATTGCCCAGTGGGCAATGCAGGCATCCGCAAGAAAACTTTCTGCCGATGTGGCAAGGGATATTCGAAAAGAAGCATTTTCCCGGCTTGGAAAAGTACCCATGAAAGAACTGGATAAATACAAACATGGAGATTTGGCAAGCCGTCTTGTCAACGATGCGGATGCCTTGGCAGAGGGGCTTTTGCAGGGAATTTCACAACTTTTTCCGGGGGTTGTCACGATTTTCACCACCTTAATTGTGATGTTTTGGCTCAACTGGGTTATGGCATTGGTGGTGATATGTGCAACACCGCTTTCTATTTTGTTTGCCCAGTTTGTGGGCCGGCGCTCTGCACGGTATTTTCGTTGTATGACAAAGGAACAAGGGAAAATGTCGGCTTATGCTAGCGAAATGATGCACGAGCTTTTGGCGGTACAAGATTTTGGCTATGAAACACAGGCAGAAAGTTTATTTGGCAAACAAACCAAAGCCTAAGCAAATGAGTATCAAAAAGCCATTTTTTACTCCAGTATCATCAATCCTGGCACACGCTTTGTAAATGCTTTGGTGTTTGTAGCAGTGGCTGTTTTGGGTGGTTTATATGCCATGAATGGTGGAATTACAGTGGGCGGTTTGTCTGTGTTTTTAAATTATGCAAACCAATATACAAAACCCTTTAATGAAGTGGCCGCTGTGCTTACTCAGGTGCAAACTGCCATAGCCGGTGCCGAGCGTTTGTTTGAAGTGATCGACCTAGAGGCGGAGACAGAAGATGAAAAAAATACGCTTATCGAACTGAAGGCAAAGGGCTATGTGCAAGCAAACCAAATTTCTTTTTCATATGTTCCTGATCGTCCTTTAATTCAAGATTTATCTTTTTCGGTAAAACCGGGGAAACACATTGCCTTAGTGGGTTCTACAGGATGTGGAAAAACCACACTCATTAATTTGCTGATGCGTTTTTATGAGGTGGATAAAGGTGAAATTACCGTAGATGGAAATGCAATACAATCGATACAGAGAAAAACGCTGCGCAGTTTATATGGGATGGTGTTGCAAGATAGCTGGTTAAAACAGGCCAGTGTGCGAGATAACATTGCCTATGCTGCGCCTGATTCCTCGGATGAGGATGTAATAAAGGCGGCAAAAGAGGCTTTGGCTCATGGGTTTATCAGCCGCTTGCCTCACGGATACGACACCATCCTTAAAGCAGGAGGCGAGGGGCTTTCAGCCGGAGAAAAACAACTTTTATGCATTGCGCGCATTGTTTTGGCAAAGCCCGATATGCTAATTTTGGATGAGGCAACAAGCTCTATTGATACAAGAACAGAATTATTGATTCAACGTGCTATGGAAAAGCTGATGAAAGGTCATACCAGTTTTGTAGTGGCGCACAGGCTTTCTACCATTCAAAATGCAGACGAAATTCTGGTAATGGATGCAGGGCGTATCATAGAGAGAGGGTGCCACAAAGAATTGCTGAAAAAAAATGGGTTTTATACGCATCTATATAACAGCCAATTTGGTGAGCTGGCAGAAAGTGATTAGAGGGTATAAGGAAAACAAATAATGGATAAACAAAAAATAAAAAAAGATGCAAATACTAGAATAACGAATGTGAAACCAACAAAATCATTAAGTTACATTGAAATTGCTGTTTTTTTAGCGTTGGCAGTTGCTTTTTTGTCCCTTTGTATACTTTTGGTTTTGGAAAATGGAGATATGGAGCAGGTGGTGCCAGGTGCACTTATGGAAACTCCGGTGTCTATACCACAGCAAGATGTGGCTGCTTCACTTGAAGATGAAGCTGTGCCGGTGCCGCCTCCCATGATTTACCCCACAGCGCAAGATGAACCAGCGGGTGGCTGGCCACCCTATGAGTTTTCTGCCGAGCAAATTACAGCACTGGATACCATGTTGACCGAATGGGCTGCGGCCACACAGCCGGTTGTGGAAGAGGCAGCAGATGCACAAACACAAGAAGAAACCACATCGCAAGAGATAGACCCGGAAGAAGGGCATCGTGTTGCCCTTTATTTTAGAGACCTTGACTCTGGGGCACAATATATTTACAACGGAGAAGAGGCGTTTGATGTGGCCAGTTTGTCTAAAGCGCCGTATGCGATGTATTTGTATCAGCTTGTGGAGCAAGGGGTGGCAAGTTTAGAGGAAACATTTTTGGTTAGCGAGGAAAGCATCGTGGGCTCAGAGGAAAACTCTGGCATATTAAAAGATGATGAGAATTTACCGCGTGAAATCACCCTTGCGGAGATGATAGAATATTTGCTGCGTTATAGTGACACTGCGGCACAAAGAATACTGTTAGAGCGCTACCCTGCAGCCGAATATGCCGCTTGGGCCGCAGAGCTTGGAATACAAAACGCAAATAGTGTAACGGGAGATATCATCACAGCCCCCGAGGCAGGTATTTACTTGGAGGCCCTATACAGCTATATGGAATCTGGCGTGTATGGTCAGGTGTTACAAGAGCATTTGATGAATACACGCAACCCTATGCTTGCTACCAGTTGGCCACTGGCAAGAAAATATGGTTGGGACGAACACGCCTTTCACGACATGGGCGTTGTGTATGCACAGCACCCCTATGTGATTGCTATTTTAACGGATAAGAGTGTTGGCGCAAGTGAAGATAGGCAATATTTTAGTACTTTGCCGTCGTTTTTTGAGCAAGCGATGAATGAGCACTGGGCTGTGGCAGTGCCTTTGCCAAATAACCAGAAAGAAGGCGTAGCATAACAATGCCCAAAAATTAAAAAGCTGGTTTTTTCTTGCAATTATCTTGACAGTGTGATGGGGTAAAGGTAAACTAAACGTAGTATCAAAAATAGGGGGGGCGTGTTTGTGGCTATCGATTTTAGAGGCTGTGAAGTGGTTTTGAAAGACAGCCGGTCCGGCGATGTTTTGTGCAAAACGCAGGTGGTGGAGTATAATCGTTCCGCAAACCAGATTTATCTTTTTGGTATAGAGCGAGATACACTGCAAAGGCATGTTGCGGTAACAATCATACACCCAAGCGGTGTGTATGAATATCAAGGCAATGTGCGCAAAAAAAATACAGACGGTCTTTTGGAGATTTCATTATTTCAAAAAAAAGAGACTAAAAAAGAGGAAACCACCAAAAGGCAAAGTAAACGCTTTGATTTAAGCGCAAATGTGCAGGTTAATCAACTTTCCGGGAAAAACCCGGTTGATGAGCATATTGTGAATGTGCAAAATATCAGTGTCAGTGGCATTTTGGTTCATTCCCAAGATAATTTGCTAAAGGTGGGCGATACATTTATAGTGCATCTGCCAATTAACAATGAAATGATAGCGGTAAAAACAAAAGTGGTGCGGCTACATGGCAAAACAAAAAATGGGTATGAATATGGCTGTGCTTTCGAATCTATGGAATCTTAATGGGAGTGGCTTAACAAAGTGAAACTTTGTTTTTAAATTAACTAATAATTTTTAAAAAAATGCTTGACAGATGATTTATTCATCGTTACTATAGTAATATGCATTATCGAATGAAACCATTGGGAGAGTTTGCAGGATGCAACGCCGAAGGGGAGAAAACTCTCAGGCAAAAAGACCGATGGTGGACGGTAACTCTGGAAAGTTCGAATCATTGCGCAATATATTCGACACCGAAGAAGCAACCTTGCATGGGATAATCTTGCAAGAGAATCTTTCAGGTAAACAAACGGAGGCATGGGATTGTTCCTGTGTCTCTTTTTTTTAAACAATTTTTTAACAAACATGTTGACGAACGGGTGGTGTTGCCATTGCCCGAAAAGATAATAAAAGGAGAAAAGAAATGCAAACAAAAGAAAACTTATCGTACACAAAAAGCCATGAGTGGGTAGAAAAAGAAGGAAACACCGTAAAAATTGGAATTACTGATTTTGCCCAAAGCGAGCTTGGAGATTTGGTGTTTGTTAATTTGCCAGAGGTGGGGGATGAAATTTCGGCAGGTGAAACTTTTGCCGATGTGGAAAGCGTTAAAGCGGTATCGGATATTCATGCACCAATTAGTGGCCGTGTAACCGCAGTGAACGAAGCAGTGCTTGACGAG
>CAYJJK010000030.1:0-26465 GCA_964370445.1 uncultured Oscillospiraceae bacterium
TTTTAACAAGAGAAGATGTCATTTCCACGATTTCAGCTAAAAAGCTGTCGGGTGAAAGCTCGCCACGCTCCACAAGTTTGAGCTTTTCTTCCCATTCCGCTGTCATCAAAGGTGACTGTATTGCTTCGGGCAAAACGGTGATGAGTGCCGTTCCTTTGTGGGTCGGTGCAAAATATTTAGCCTTTTTATCGCCACGACGCTCGGCAAGTCCTGCCTTAATCAGCTTTTCGAGTATTCCTGCCCTTGTCGCCGGAGTTCCGATGCCTTTACGCTCGGTAGGGGCTTCGGCTTTGTTTGCGTTCTCCATAGAAGATAGCAAGGTGTCATCTGTAAAATGCTTAGGTGGGCTTGTCTTGCCCTCCTTGATTTCGGCGGTTGCGGAAAAGGTGTCGCCGTGGCCGAGTGGCGGCAAGGCTTTATCTTTTTCCTCTTTTGTCTGTTCACCTTTATACAACTTTTGAAGTAGCGTTTCCGCTTTCACCCAAAAATCGTCACCGCCCTTGCCCTCGCCTTTGGTGTTGGCGATTAGTGTTGTAACGAGTTTCAAAATATCCTTTTCACTTCGGATATATGCGAAAGGGTTGTATTTCATTGACTTGCCGAAGTTTTTTATATGGTGATAAAAGTCACTGCTCACACCGTTGCGCTACAGCTCCTTTTCTGTCCAAAGGCGCTCTCGAGCTTGTTGTTCGGTTGTAACCACCTCAAGACTACAAACCTGTCGTTACCAGATTTTGCATTTTGTGTGCAAATTTATATATAAGAAAAAGCAGATAGATGACAAAAGTATCATCTATCTGCTTTTGTAATACGGTTTTAATTCACTTATTCTACATTAAGTGCTTCGAAGGGCTCTGGCTTTGCAAAAAGATATCCCTGAGAATAAGTAACATCATTTTCAGAAACAAATTTTTGTATATCTGTGTTTTCAACAAATTCTGCAGTTGTATTTGCATTCACTAGTTTCGCCATATGCATAATTGAGTTTAAAATCAGTCGGTTGTCTTCACTTTTTGCAATCCCTCTAATGATATCGCCATCGATTTTAATGATATCCGGCTTTAAGGAAATGATGGAAGTATAAGTGGCAAACCCTACCCCAAAATCATCAACTGCAATTTTGCAACCCGCATTTCGTACTTCTCGCAAAAAAGAAAACAATTCATCATTTTTGTTGTAATTTTCAGTTTCCAAAAATTCCACAATAATCTTTGATGGGTCTTTATATTGCTTTACTCTATCTAAAAACCAGTTTTGAAAATCCGGTGATTGAATATCAAGAAGGGATATGTTTAAGCTGATTTCGCTTTGCTTGTCTTCAAACGCCTGCAAAGATTTTTCGATAACAATTTTGCTTAAAGTAAGGTACAATTTCAGCTTTTTTGCCGCCTCCAAGTATAAACCCGGCGGATATATCTTTCCATCCTGATCAAACACCCTCATTAGGGCTTCATATTTTTGAATTTTTCCGGTTTTATTGTTGTAAATTCCTTGATAAAAGGGCACTACTTTATCATTCTTGATGGCATAGTTTAAAAGGTCAAACATCTTTGCCGTCTCTTCCGCGTCATTTGCCAGTTGCTCTTTTTCATTGCCCGCAACAATAAAGTTATTTTGTAATTCTTTGTTTACATAAAAAGCACTTTTTACACGGTTGATTAAGTTATCTCCAAAAGCCAACACAAAGCGTGACACCCCCCCAAGAGATGTTTGCTGTGCTGTAATCAACTGATATTGCTCATGGTTTGCCTTCATCAGGTTGAAAAAATCCTCATCGCTCATATCATCGTTTGCAACCGCCATAAACGATTTATAGCTATGACAATATACGTAAATCAAATGATCGATACCCATTTGTTTATACGCAGCAGTCCCCATTGCTAAAATTTCTGAGCTTGTTTTATAATATTTTTCCTCACCAAAGGTAGCTATAGAATAATCTGCATTCATCACTTCAGTCATGCATATTTTATTGAATTTTTTCACCTTTAAGTCTTTTAAATACTGCTCATAGCTCATAATTCCAAATCGTTGGTCTATTTGTTTTTGAGCGTTATCCTCACACTGACTCATTTAAGCCCTCCACATTTTCACCAATTGATTCTATAATACAAATTCTCCCTATTTTTAATAACACACATTTTGCAACACAGCATACACTGAACACACTGTTTTTTAGAATTTATGCTCTTTAAAAAACCTTAACACAGCTACCATAATAACCCCAGAAATAAAGATTAAAGGAAAGCCCAAAAGTATAGACGCAGTTTGCACTGTTTGTAGCCCCCCAATAAGCACAAGGCCCAATGCAAAAAGCAAAAGTACAATGGCCCACGTCATACGATTAAACCGGGATGGGTGCTCGTCTGCTTTTAGTTTTTTTGTGCAAACACAAGCTAAGGTATATGCTGTAGAGTCCAATGTGGTTGCAAGGAAAACAAAAATTAATACCAGTACCAATACCAGCATAATTTGAGAAAATGGTAGGGTTTCTAAAATAGCAATGAGAGCCTGTTCCTGTCCTTCATTTTGTACAATAGAAACCAAATCTACCCTACCTGTTTTTTGTAAATGCAATGAATAATAGCCAAACAAGCCAAATACCAGCATAGAACCCCCGCCACCATATACAATTTCCCCAAAAATTAGTTGACGGATGGTTCGTCCTTTAGAAATACGAGCTCCAAACAAAGCCATCATCGGCATAAACCCAAGCCACCATGCCCAGTAAAACACCGTCCAATCTTGCGTAAATGTACCTTGGGCAAATACTGTAGAGCCTAAGGTTAACAGGCCAATGTTGTCTACAACCAAGGCAATGCTATTCAGCCAAGTATATAGCCAGTCGTTAATCGGCGTAATGAAAAACACAACAAGCAAAAGCCCGAACAAAAGATATAAGTTAAGGTCACTTAGGCGTTTTATCCCCTTATCTAACCCCAAGAAAACACTGGTAGAAAACAAAATAGCCCAGATGATGAGGACAATGATGGTCATGGCTGTGCTTTGTGGGATCCCTGTCATATGTTCTATCAGCGCTGTCACTGCCGGTGTTCCAAGCCCTAAAGAAGTAGAAACTCCACCAATCATGCCCAGCATTACCAACACATCAATACTCACACCCAAAAATCCGTTTGTCTGTTTGCCCAAAACCGGCCTACAGGCGCCGCTCATGCGCAAAACCGTATCGCGTTTAATATACATGCTATAGGCTACTGCAACCGATGCAGGGCCATAGATACTCCAGGCAATAGGGCCATAAAAAAACTGAGGATACATGTGAGAGTATTGATAGGCATCTGCACTAAACGGCGCAGCCCCTAAAGGTTCTGCCGTCAACAGTTTTAATGGCTCCGCAAACCCCATCACCACCACGGCAACACTCATGCCGGCCGCAAACATCATGGCCGTCCAACTCCAGTTAGAATATTCTTTTTTTTCGCCCTCTTTCCCAAGACATATGTTGCCATACTTCGAGAATGCTATCCATAGGCTAAACACCAGCAATACCAAAATGGCAATTAAATACATCCAGCCTAGTTCATATGTGAAAAAATAAAAAATAAAATCGATTAACTCTTTCGCTTTATCGGGAACCACCAGCATTAATATGATTGTGGCCGCCGCAAACACAAGAGAAGGGACAAAGATAGGCAGGGCAATAGTACTCTTTTTATTCATTCAGTTTAGCTCCTAATTGTTGCGCAGCATCCATTTGCTACTTTGTAGGAAAATACCTACGCATTACTTCACTTTTTTTCATTCACTTATTTTACACCATTTATATAGTGTACACTATTTTTGCCGATTTGCAAACCATAAACACTAAAATATATCCCTTTTATCAGTAATATTTATGTGATATGATAATAGAAATCACATTTTCTTTACATATTTTAGGGAAAGGAAGTATTGCCTTGATTCAAAGATGTGCCTGGCCCAATCTTCAAAACTCTCCATTATACATAGATTACCATGACCATGAATGGGGTGTTGCATCACACGATGATACGTATCTTTTTGAAATGTTTGTATTAGAAAGTTTTCATTGTGGTTTGTCTTGGCTTTTAATTTTAAAAAAAAGAGAAGCCTTTAGAAAGGCTTTTGATGATTTTGATGCACAAAAAATTGCAACATATGGAGAAGAAAAAGTTTTGCAACTTATGCAAAACGCAAATATTGTTCGAAATAAAGCAAAAATTCTTGCCACCATACAAAATGCTAAAGCCTATTTAAAAATCAAAGACGAAATGGGCAGTTTTGCAACCTATCTATGGAGTTTTACAGAAGGTAAGGTGGTGTATTACCCATTTGATGGCATAACCACACATAATGAACTTTCAGACAGAGTGTCGAAAGATTTGAAAAAGCGCGGATTCAAATTTATGGGCACTGTAACGTGTTTTTCTTATTTAGAGGCCGTTGGCATTATGAATAACCACGCCAAAACCTGTTTTAAACATCTTCAAGAGGCAGAACGATAAAGAGATACTCTATTTTAAAGTGGTTTTCCTTTTAATATGCTGCTTTTAAAACATAGTGAACACACTATGCTTTACACACACATAAGCTTTCTGAAATAAAGCTTATGTGTGTGTTTCTATCTCTCTACTTGTAAGATATTTTAATCTATATAAACTTTGGCACTAAGCAAGTGGCCCTTCAATGATCAGCTCTGCTCCATCCTCTTGCATGCTTTGTGCCTCACTTGTTAACGTGCAAGTTCCTGCATCGTTCACCTCAAATACATAAGTGGCTTCATGGGCAGTTTCGCCACCTTCCCATGGGCGTGCCAAGGTGAAAGTCACCGTAACTTCCCCGGCCTCTTGCGGCACAAGTGTATAGCGAACTCTTTGCCCTACACCGGTCAAAACTTCTGAAGACGCCGTATCTTCCACATCATCTATCACACTTTTTTGCACCTCAAAGCTTCCACTTCCCTCTTGGCTTACGTCCCAAATATACCCTGTGGTAGCATTTTCATCCATTTCAAACACAGCCGTTTGCATACCTGTCTCCTCAGCACATGCGCTAAACAGCAAAATAAAGCAGCACAAAATCAATAAAAGGTATGGTGTATTTTTTTTCATTTGAAAGTCCCCTCCTATTTGTTATGGTCCATTTTTCTAAAAGACACTTTTGCAAGGTGTTTATCATACAAAAATGCAAACACCCCCATCGAAACGATAAGCAAATAACCAGGCAAGCTTTGCAATGTAGGAACCTCCCCATACAGCATAAACCCAAGCAATCCCGCAAACAACACCTGTGTATAATCATATACCGAAATATGCCGTGCAGGTGCTAGGATATAGGCATTTGTTACCGCAAACTGTCCAAGGGTTGCCGCAAGGCCTGCCAAAAGCAAAAACCCAAGTTGTGCGCCGCTCATCGGATGATAATCCAATAGTAAAACCGGCAAAATAGCAACACAAGAAAAACTTGAAAACATGAAAATAATTGTGGTGCCATCTTGCCCTCTTGCACCCAGTTTTCTCACCACTGTATAGGCAATGCCGGCACACAGCGCCCCAAACACTGCCACAAGAGAAGGTATGTTGATGCTCATCTCCAAAAGGGACGGATTTAAAAGGAAATAACTGCCCAAAAGGGCGCCAAGCACACATAAAGCTTGAACCGCTTTTGGCTTTTCTTTCAGTATCAACCAAGAGATTAATACAGCAAAAAAGGGTGCCAGCTTTGACAAAAGAGAGGTTTCTGCAAGCAATAAATGGTCCACTGCATAAAAATTGCAAAGCACACCCAAAATTCCACACACACAGCGCAAGATCATCCAGGGCCAATTGCCCTTTTGCACATGGATGCCTTGCCGATTTTTAAGCAGAATAACAAAAGAGAACAACCATGTAATAATGTTGCGAAAAAATGCCTTTTGGATGGAGGGCAAATCACCAGATAATTTCACAAACGTGTTCATTAATGCAAAGGCAAATGCCGCTGTAATAATCAACACTATGCCTTTTGTTTTGTTTGTCAAACGATACCTCTTCCTCTTATTAACACTGCAGTGTTCATCACCTTTACTATTGTATCCCGAAAAACCATACACATCAGCCATCCAAACAACGGTTTATTCACCCTATCTTTTTGTATACACATGCCCAAAAAGATTGCTCCAACATTGCATAGGATATCTAGCCTTCAATTCGGCAAAGTGAGCATATGTTTGAACAAATTTGATTTGAGTAATGGTTTGAGATTGCACAAAACATTACAAGCACCTTTGCATCTCTTGCCACTTTCACCATATTGTATCGAAATATTTCTATAAATACCCCACTACTCCTACATAATAAGATGGCCTACCACCTGTCTTTTATAACCAAGGCCAATTGGGAACGGCTTTATTTATAAAAGACCTTTTGGTATACTAGAGTTACAAATTTTGGCTGGGAGGTATCATTGTGGCACTGAAAAAAACGGTTGGGACCTTTTTACAAAAGCAAGGCATTCAAATTACTTTCGAGCGCATTTTTGTCCGAGCATTGGGCGCCATGGCACACGGCTTATTTGCCTCCTTGCTAATTGGCACCATCATCCGCACCATTGGTCAAAATGTGCCGGCACTGGCCTTTATGAACGACTGGGGCCTATACGCCACCGCCATAACCGGATCTGCAATGGCTGTGGCAATCGGATATGCTCTAGAAGCTCCACCTTTTGTTCTTTTTTCTCTTTTAGCGGTTGGCAGCGCTGCCAATGCTTTAGGCGGAGCAGGTGGGCCACTTTCAGTGTTCTTCATCACACTCATTGCCATATTTTTTGGCAAACTCGTTTCTAAAATCACCCCTGTGGATTTAATCGTCACACCGTTTGTTACCATCATGGTCGGAATATTAGCCGCCTCAGTTTTAGCGCCTCCCATTGGAAATGCAGCCTCTGCCATCGGGCTTGCCATCATGTGGGCCACCGAGATGCAACCCCTTCTAATGGGCATTCTTATTGCTGCCATCATGGGAGTCGTGCTCACTTTGCCCCTTAGCTCAGCTGCCATTTGTGCGGCTCTTGGGCTAACAGGGCTTGCCGGTGGTGCTGCACTGGCCGGCTGTTGTGCGCATATGGTGGGCTTTGCCGTTGCCTCATTTCGAGAAAATAGAATGGGCGGACTTTTGGCCCAGGGCATTGGCACCTCCATGCTTCAAGTTCCAAACCTTATGAAAAAACCTATTTTATGGCTACCCGCCGTTGTTGCATCTATTGTCAACGGGCCATTGGCCACAATGGTATTTAAACTTGAAATGAACGGTGAGCCCATTGCATCCGGTATGGGTACTTCGGGCCTTGTGGGGCAAATTGGTGTGCTCACCGGCTGGTCCTCTCCTTCTGAAATTGCAGTTGCGGCCGGTGCGATGGCTATCGTTCCCACCACTTTCGATATTGTTGGCCTAATTGCTATATCCTTTATTGTGCCTGCAACTGTGGCGCTCATCACTGCCGAGCTAATGCGCAAATTCAGCCTTATCCATAAAGGAGACCTGAAGATTGATTGCTAAAAACCAGATGACATTTTACTCCTGCCCTCACCTTTTGAAGATGTGTTAATAAATACTTATTTTATCATATATATTTAACTGCATTATATGATAAAAATAAATTTTTCAAAAAACGTTTACACAGGGTGGTTTATTCGTCCTCTTCATAGATTGTATACTTTATGTTGTCCTCATTTTTTACCTGAAGAAGCGCTTTATTTGCCCTATTGTATAGCGTTTTAAAGTTGAGGCCATGTTGTGGATACAGAGCAATACCTACTTTGGGAATCAGCCGGATGCAAGCGTCATCTTTTTCGTACACCTTCTCAAGCGCCTTGCAAATTTCAACAGCCTTTCTTTCCACTATGTCCGTAGATTTGTGGCTTTTGATAAAGACAAAAAACTCATCGCTTCCTATCTTTCCAATGATATCCACACTTCTGAACATGCCACCCAAAAGTCCACCGATTTCCTCAATGATTGTATTGGCATAGGCACTTCCAAATGAGTTTTGTATCTCAATAAAATTGCCAAGGTGTATCTTAAAAAGTGCACAAGGTGTGCATGCATCCATATTTGCCAAAACCTCTTGAATCAGCTGCTCGTTGTCTGTACTCTGTTGCCCGCTGGCAAACAACGCCCCCTCGGCCATATTATGGAAAACATCACCTTGCACCTGGCTTTCAATTTCGCTTAGTTTGCCAACCGTGCGAAACCGCTTTTTGTTTCGATCTGTAAAATAGGTGTATTTGCAAAGATATGTTGCTGTTTTTCCATCCGGAAGCTTGATTTGCAGCTCACCCTCTTGTTTTTGCTGTAAAGCATCATCTATAAAATCGAAAAAATCCTTTGGAAATACTTCTTTTTTAACCTTAGACGCATGAAATTTTTTCACTTCTTCCGGTATGTTTGCCCGCTGTGCAAAATTTTTCGAAAACCTCATTGTATCCGTTTTTTCATCATAGTCAAAAAACATATTCTCAGTCAAAAACGAAATCAACGTATTAAATTCTTTTTCTTTTTTTAATTCATCGGTGGCTTGCCTATAAGCAGAGATGTCCATCACCGAAAAATATAGCCTCGCTTGACCATTTTCGTTTGTAGACAATTTTCCATTGAGCTGAACAGTTTTATATCCTTCATTTTTTGCAGCCAGTCTGCATACATAATCGTGAGATTTTTCAGGTTCTACGGCGATTTTGCTAGCATAATATCGAGTTAAACCATTTTTATCTTCTGGATGCAGCATATCCAGCCCACGGTTTTTGTATAGTTTTCGTATTTCCTCATTGGTATATCCAACGATATCAAAATACCCCTCATTTGCCTCCACCATGGTAAAGTACTTATCCATTTCTGAAATTATGATGCCACATGGCACAATTGAATTTGCAAATTTCGCATCATTAATGCTGTAGATAAGGGGTATTTCTTCCTCTTTACTCATGCAGTCATCTATCATAACATCTTTATACTTTTCTTCAAATTCTGAGATTGGCATGGGTTTTGCGTGCACATAGCCTTGCACAGCATCACAGTTCATGGTTTTTAAAAATTCAATTTGCTCTTGAGATTCAATACCTTCGGCCACCACATACATGCCAAGGTTGTGTGATAACTTCACAATACTATCAATCAACATGTCGTCTCGACGTGCAATTTTGTTGCCCACAAAAAAACTTCTGTCTATTTTTAGGGTATCCACGTTCAAGTTTTTTAACATCCCAAGGGATGAATAGCCCGACCCAAAATCATCAATGGATGTTTTAAACCCATTGTCGCGCAAATCTGCAAATAGTTTTTCGATTTCATCATCGCCTTGAATGGTGATGGATTCTGTCAGTTCTATTTCTATATATTCATGTGGCACATGGTATTGATCTGCAATGGTGGCAATATCTTGCACAAAGAACGGGTTTTCCAAATTGAGCCTTGAGCTGTTCACCGAAATGCACAGGCACCCACGTCCCTCGCCTTGCCAGCGCTGAATGGTGCTGCAAACTATTTTTAAAACATATTGGTCTAGCTCTGTGATGAAACCATTGCGCTCAAATAGTGGAACAAAATCGTTTGGATAAATCATTGCGCCGCTTGCCTCTTGCCAGCGCACTAAGGCCTCTGCCCCCACCAACTTATGATCATAAACACTGAATTTTGGTTGCAAATACACCTTGAATTCATGGTTTTCTAAGGCCAATTTCATTTTGTTGGATATTTCTGCTTCCTTTTGCAATTTTTTTCTGAATAAATCGTCGTAATCACAAAGGAACTCTCCTTTTATCTCTTTGGCCCTTGCATGAGCAAGGCTTACTTTCTCTACAATGTCATCTACATCACATTCACCTTTTTCGATATTATATCGCCCTATTTTAAATGTACCTGCATAATCTATCATCTCTGGCACTTCAGCATCGAAGTGATCCGACACTTTATTGATTAAAACATCAATGTCACCCAAAAAATGCCGACCTGAAAACATGGCAAATTTATCACCGCCAATTCTAGCAGCAATTAAACTGGGCTCGTTATAGCTTTCCGCAAATGTTTTCATTGCCTTTAAAAGCTTATCTCCCACATCATGGCCAAACATTTCGTTAATGGCTTTAAAGTTTTCGATGTCATAAACAATAACTGTGTACAGGCTGTCCCTGTTGTGCGTCAAAACCTCTTTCATATCTATTTTTAGTTTTGCCATATTAGGCATTTTTGTGAGCGGATCAAAATAGGCAGACTTCGAGAGCAATTTTAAAGATCGCGCTTGTGTAAGTCCTATGTATAGAATCAGACATATCAAACCCCAATAAATGATCTGTGTAGTCAATTTTAAGTGATCTACCGCAGTATCTAAACCCGCATTGATCGCAACGGTTTCTACGTCCACAATAAGGGTCCACTCGGTTGATTCAATGGAACTGTAAACCATCAAATTATCCGCATCATTTTCACCGTAAAAAAAACTGCCACTTAGCCCATTTTCAATATCGTATTGTAATTTTTGTGCATTATCTTGCCCCATTTCAGCAACATCTTCTTCGGAAACGAAAATGGGGCTTGCATCTTCCCCGGTGATAGAAAAAACCTCACCAAGGCTTTTGTTTACAATAAAGGCACTCCAACCCTCCGTGATTACACTGTTTAAAACATTAAAAAAATCACCTGCAAAAGCTTCACCGATTAGTACTGCAACAACACGCTCATTTTGTATGATGGGCACTGCAATATCAAGCACCTTAGCTCCCTCAAGCTCTGAAACTCGCGTAACTTCGCTCGGTTTTTCATGTTCAAGAACATAAAGGAACGCTTCGTTTTCAGAAAAATCCACCATTTTGTTCTCGGCAGATACACCATTACCTTCAAGATCTACAAAATACACATTTGAATACTCTTCTGTTTGAGATTGGCTGCTTAACAATTCGGCAGCATTTTCTGCATTGATGTTGTTTTTTGACATATACTCAGAAAGCTGGGATAACTCTTCCCGTTCCGTTTTGATCTCATTTTCTATCGTAAGCTCCAACTGCTCTACTATTTGGATCATTTCGTTTCTGGTAGAATTTAAAACTGCATCATCGGCTGCAATTTGAAACAAATTTGCTATGATGGCAATCACTATCGTTATGGCAACCACACTGATGGTTGCGATTATTTTTGATTTCGTGCTTTTTACTTTCATTTGACCACTCCTGATGGGCTTGGTTTTCTTCTTTAAGAATACCAATACAAAAAATACTTGCAGGGTTTGCATAGATTGCAACACATTATACCAGTGTTTGCCCAAAACAATCACCGCTGCAAAAATGACCTTCGCGTTGAATAACCCTTTTAGCTGTATTGATGCACTATTTTGGGCTATGCTAAGAGATTTACATTCAAACTCATAGAAATATATTTTATCATGAATGTAAGTAAAAAACAATGCACTTTCTTCCCCATACAAAATTATCTTTTATCCGTTGTAAGCGAGTTTATTGCTGCGATTATATCTCTTTTGCCACCTCCTTGTTGCATATATTTTTCACTATGTTTTTGAAAATATAAAGTGATTGTACACCTAAATAATTTGGCTTTGATTTTTTAAAATATAACATCCAATTGCGAATATTCTCCTCTGTACTGCAAAACCACCAAGCCAAAATGGCCTACATTCACGCATACAAAAACCCCCAAAAACATCATTTTGGGGGGACATGCTTATATGTTTTTGTATTTAACAATGTGCTTTACATTTATGCACACTCCGATACTGCCAGAAATTTGTGTGGAAGCGGCAAAAAATATTGAATATTTTTACACTTGCTCTAAAAATTGTATGAGTAACTCCCAATAATGTTCGGCTTCTTTTGTAAGAAAATACTCGCTGGGAGAGTGGGCATTATAATAAGGGCAGCCAAGTGATATAACGCTAGAGTTTGGCAAATTACGGCAAAAGAACCCGCATTCCAATGTGCCTTGTGAAACCTCCCATTTGTACTGTGCATATATTTTTTTCAGCAATTGTAAAATAGAGTCGTCTATGTTTTCTTCCCAAGGGGGCACATCGTGGTCTATTTCATAGCCTACATCAAAGCTGTTGCATGCGGCTTTCACTTTTTCATACAAATAGTTTTTGCCACTTTCATTCATACTCCGAATCAAAATGCTTACATAGACTTCATTTTCAAACAGCTCTAAAACACCAACGTTTGAGCAAACTTGCATGGCTCCGTCAAACCGTTTGTTCTGTAAAAAAACACCATCCGGCAGTAAAAGCAACAAACGGCGTAGCCGTTCATAATCTTGATTTTTTAACACCTGTTTGCCGGCCGTCTCATGGCACTGTACACGCACTTTCACTTCGGGGTCACGCAATTGAAGCTCCTGTTTAAACAAAACTTCCATTTCTGCCACCAGCTTCTCTACCTGTGGCACTGTATTGTTCTTTACGTAAACAATCGCTTTTGCACTGCGTGCATAGGCCGAGGACATCCCGTTTCCGCCGTGCACATCCGCAAGAGTAAAAGTCCCCTCTTTTTGTAATGCCGTTAAAATACGATTGAGCAAAACAATGGCATTACCACGTTCTAACATGGCATTTTGTCCTGTGTGACCACCTTTCAAACCATACACTTCTATCAAAAGGGGCACAGTGTTTTCCTCTGCACATTGCCATTCAACCGGCATTCGCATGCGCACTTCCAGCTCACCTGCGCCACACACACCAATGGGGGGTGAATCGAGGTTGATGATTAGCCGACTGTTTAATGACGCGTAATCAAGCCCTCTTGCACCAGACATATCGGTTTCTTCATCAGTAGTAAAAACAAACTCCAATGCCGGGTGTAAAATATCATCTCTTTCCATCAGCGCCATCATATAGGCAACACCCACACCGTTATCGGCGCCTAATGTGGTGCCTTTTGCTGTTACTTTTCCATCTTTCAAATGCAGTTGTAATGCATCTTTATTAAAATCATGATCACTTTTTGGTTCTTTTTCGCATACCATATCTAAGTGAGCTTGCAAAAGAATACTTTGTGCGCCAGCCCGCTTTTTGTGCGCCGGTTTTTGCACCACAACATTATACAGTGCATCACGGCGAACTGTAAGGTTTAAGCGCTGTGCAAATTCATATACAAAATTGCTCACAGCTTCTCGGTTTCCCGGCGCCCTTGGGATAGAGCTGAGGTGACAAAAGTGAAAATAGACACGTTGCGGCTCTAGGCCTTGAAAAAGTTCTATATTCGTGTTTGTAATAAAATCATGCTCTTTCCTATTTGTCATCTCAGCTCACCCTTTTCTATTGTATTAGGTGCAGTTTCCGCACGCCGCCAGAAAGGCATTCGCAGCCGTCCTTAGTTACCACAAAATTTTCTTCGATATCAAATACACCACGTGGTTCCACAAGACCCGGTTCTAAGTTGATGATCATACCTTCTTTTAAAATACCGGTATCATAAATGGTTACCGATGGTGGTTCTGTGCTCATAAGGCCCATGCCATGCCCCATTCGTCCACATTCGAACGTTGCATCAAACCCTTGGCGCTCCAATTCAGTTGCGCAGGCCCTTGCAACGTCTGCCACAGGCACGCCCGGCCTTATGCTTTCACTTGCACGCATTGTCACCTCGTGGATTCTATCCTGCAAATCCGCCCGTTCATTGTCTATTTTTCCCACAATGCCGGCACGGCAAAAATCAGACCAATAACCACGATAACGTGCACCTAAATCCAACCAAAGCAGATCACCGTCTTGCAGCTTACGATTGGTGGCAATCTTGCTAATCCGGTCGTAATGCCCGTCACCCGATGTGATGATGACAAAACCCGGATACTCTGCACCGCCGGCCAGCATATATTGTTGGCATAGCCTTGATATATGTACCTCGCTCATGCCTTTTTGCACCTCTTCAAACACTCGGTCGTGTGCATAGCTTGTGGCTCTACATGCGCGGCGGTGACATTCAATCTCCTTTTCGGATTTGATGAGACGCAGACTCCATATCAGCGAAGATGCATCCACAAAACTGGCATCTTTTAATATGGTTTGTAACCCAAGAAATGTTTTTACTTCAAAACCAATTCTTTGCTCAAACCCAAGCTCAAAACCAACCTCACCTTTATCCATATGCAAATCATGCATCAAAGAAGCCAGTTCTTCACATGTAGGGCCCAGCAAACTGTCGAAGTTTTTTACATCACAGGCATGGCTAACAGCACATGCCTCCGGTGTTAAAAACACCTGTGTATACAAAATTGGTTTACCACTGCTCGGGATAAAAAGAAAACTTGGGCGAGTATAGGTTGTCCACGGGGCATGTGTGGAGAAATTACAAAAGTAATTCAAATTGCTTTCGGCCGATACAACTAGCCCTGTCATTCCCACTTCTTTCATTTGCTTTTGGCAAGATTTTATTCGCTGTGCAAAATCCTCTTCTTCAAAAACAAGTAACTCCATATCTATGCTCATTCGTCGTCTCCCCTTTTTGAGATGCGCTGCAGGCGAAGAGAAGCAACAATAAAACCACCAAAGACCAACACAAAGCATATTCCCATCATGATGATTGCACTAGTTGACATAGTAAGCATCCTTTCTGTGTAAGATTATTTCAATGATTTTATTATGAACTAAATCCATTATCAGGCACTGCCGGGAAGCTTTCGCCATCAAAATATTTTTTCTCGATAGCATTTGCCACTTTAGAATTGAACAATTTGCACACGATTAAAATCAATGCACCTTGTGCAATGAAAGTGCCAAGGCTGGTGGGAGAAAGTGGGTTCCACCAATCATCTGCCCAGCCAATGGATTGTATGGACCACCATAGGAACATGATAAGTGCAATGGCCGGGGCAATAAAGGTAACCGAAATATCCCAAATGCGGCCAAGACGCAAACCAGTGTATTCTGTATTAAGAAATTTTTCGCGAATTTTTTTGGTGCCGAATTTAAAGAATGCAAAGCAGGAGAACAATGAGCCCATAACCATCATTTGCCCAAACACCCAGTCTTGATTGGCAAAGAAGTTTGCATTCCAAGCTGATGGCAATCCCCAAATGAGAAGTACGGCAGTAACAAGCATAACACCACGTTTTTTACTAATTCCCGCATCTACAAAAGGAAGAGCTACAATCATAAAATGACACACATTAGAAGACAATGCTGCAGACAACAAACTTACAAAGAACAGAATGGAAATAAGATAACCACCCGGCATTTGCTCAAACAATGCTGTCATAGAGATAAAGGTAAGACCGTTATTTCCGGATCCTGCGATGGCCAAAGCATCGTCTATACTAGGGGCCATTGCAAAAATAGCCGGAATGACTGCCATGGCGGCAATTAGGGACGCAGAAGCGTCTCCAAGACCTTGAATACCAGAGGTAAGCGTTACGTCCGATTTGGCTTTAGAGAAAACAGCTAAGGTAATTACCAGCCCCCACCCAGGACCTGCGGACCATACAGCTTGTGTTAATGCCTCTAGCCAAATGCTGGAATTTAACAAAGCTGCGGGTTCAAACGAGAACAGATAGTCATACCCAATGGCTGCACCCGGCAAAAAGGCCGATCGTACAGCAGCAATAATCAAACATAAAAACAATGCTGGAATAAATATTTTGTTGGCTTTCTCTATGCCCGACACCCCTTTATAAGAAATGAAGGCCGAGGCCAAAAGCACAAGCACAAACAAAATTACTGTTACGATATTTCCGTTCGATACTGAATTAAAAAGTACTTCTTTATCTACCCCATAATATCCCTTTGTAATCGAAAGCCCTAAATAATAAGCAACCCAGGCCACAACCGATGAATAATAAGCCGCCACACCTGCCATGGTAATAGCCACCACAGTGCCTAGCCAAGCATATTTATTACCGATAAAATCTCGAAAGGCGCCCGGTGTTCCATGTCTTGTGGCACGCCCCATAACATGCTCGCCAATCATGATGGGAACACATACCAAAAATAGCATGATAAGCCAAGCCACAATAAAGGTGCCGCCCCCATTTGTTGCAGCAACACGTGGAAAACGCCAAATATTTCCCGTGCCCACCGAGCCGGCAATTAAAGAGATAACCAGTGCCATTTGTGATGAGTACCCAAGACTTTTTTTCTTGTTCACAAAGATTCCTCCTTTTTACATGGATGAAATGCAAAATCACATTTCATCGTATGGTGAATAGCTACACTCATCATACAAAACCATAATTCAATCGTCAAAGGAGAGATGAAAATCAAAAAAACAACACAATATTCTCATTATGAGAATATAACAAATTGTTTATTCCTTAAATACGTTGTTTTTCATGTACAGACAAATTTCTCAAAATGAGAGATTTGTCTCATTTTGAGAAATTTGTCTGTATTTTACATTCACAATTCGTCTTTAAATGTGATATTTTTCAATTTTTCTGTACAAAGTAGCAGAGCTTAAACCCAATTTTTGTGCAACAATTTTCTTTCCATTTGGTAAATGTCCGTAAAGAGAGAGTGCTTCCTGAATATATTGCCGCTCCATATGAGACAGATTAAAGTTTTTCTCCCCTTTTACATGTTCGGGGATTTCCAGTTTGCTTTGTAGTAGCTGAGGCGTAACCACGTTGGGATAGGCTAGTACATTGACCACATACTCCATATTGTTACGTAACTCGCTTACATTTCCGGGCCAAGTATGATGTTCCAAAAGCTCCCAAAATTCATTTTCTATCCCCAAAATCTCTTTTCCAAGCTGACGCTGAAAAAAATTCAAATACATCATAGCCAGCACACGAATATCCGCTTTTCGCTCTCGTAGTGGCGCAATTTCTAATGTAAGCACATTTAATTTATAATATAACCCGCGAATAAATCGCCCTTCTTCCACCAGTTGCACCAAATTGTTGCGTGCTGAGGCAAAAACACGAAAGCGCACAAGCATTTTGCGTGTGCCACCAAAACGTGTAAATTGGCCACTTTCTAACACAGCCAGCAGCTTTTTTTGCATAGAAAGCGACAAACCGCCAACTTCATTTAAAAATAAAACGCCTTGCCCTGCTGCTTCCAGCTTTCCTACTTGTCCTTTTCCGCTGCCGCTTTTTTCTCGTCCCCATAATTCAGCTTCCAGCTGGTCATCTGTGGTATATTCACAATTTACAATTAAAAAAGGCCGCTCACATCGTTCGCTCTCCTCATGCAATGCTGAGGCATATAGTTTTTTTCCAACACCCACTTCACCGCTTATCAGCACATTGGAAGAAGAATGTGCAATGCGCTTTAAATTTTGTTTCAATTCAAAGGACTGAGTGCTTGCACTGATGATACGTCCAACACCGGTTTTGCGTTTGATACCGGCAATCCCCAAAGGGCTTTGATGCAAAACATCAGCACTGTTAAATACAACCAACTTGGCGTAGGGGTCGATGTCTAAATCATATAAATCCCCCACCAACAAAATTGTATGTGCTCCCCAGCACATCCGAGATTCTGTCATGCCAAGCACTTCGTTGCCGGTTTTTTCTAGCGATATGATGTTGTGGATAAGATTGTTTTGTGATATCGCTAATATATTTTTTGCGCCTTGGTTGGTTCTGCTTACTTCCCAATTGCGGTTAAACACCAAAACGCCAATTTCTATTTTATCCACCACTCGCTCTAGCATTTGAATTAGGGTTGTATTGGTTTCCTTTTCCATTAATTCTTGTGCTTTCAGTGTCAGCAGGCCGGCAAATTGGTTGATAAACTGTAAAAAAGTATCTTGATTTTTTATGATATGTGTTCTTTGCCTTTGATTAAATGCTACAAGCCCCAAAACACCGATTACTTCCCCATTTACAAGCAGCGGCATCCACATTTCAAAGATATCTCTGCATTTTTCACGGCGATCACAACTAAGGCAAACGCCCTCTTTTCCAGGGTTTGCCACAATCTGAAGCTCTTTTGTTTGTAAGGCATAGCGTATAATATGCCCCTCGTTTGAAATATCTTTACCCAGTTGACTAATCAATTTTCCACTGCCTGCAATACGCCGCAGCGATGCGCTTACAATGGTTACATCCACCTTAAGAATTTCTGCCAATAATTCAACATATGTTTGTGAAATATCTTGCATTTTACTCAGAATATCACGCATAATTTCCCCCTTTTGCCTAGCTTGACTATGATATATCAAAAAAAGATTTTCAAAGGCGAAAGCTATTTGTGCAACTTTTGGAACATGCCCTTTTTGCTGTTTATGCAATATTTTGTATAATATTGAGAACGCAAAACCCTAAAACCAGCAGTTGTATCGCGTTAAAACACTGGTCTACCACCTTATCATCAAGGTGTTCTGAAACTGCACTGCCAAAAAATCCACCTACTATTGCCCCTACAATCATAAACGGCAAAGCGGATAAATCAACTTCAGAAAACCCACCATCGATGCCAATAAAGACAAGTTTTGCCATTTGTGCAAAAAGAATGGTAACAAGAGAACTTATGGCGGCTGTTTTTGTAGTATAAGAAAAAAAGAAAATGAAGGCAACCACATTAATAGGGCCACCGCCAATTCCCAAAAAGGAAGATAATATGCCAAGAACCAAACCGAGCAAAACAATAAAAAAGTTGTTTTTGATTTTTAAGGAAGGTAGATTATCTTTTCGTCGCATATAAACAAACACGACCAAAATCACCGATCCCAAAATAATATTTTGTATTGCAATAACCATGCTATTTGCAAAATCGTGCACAATAACATTTAATATTGCTTGTCCTAAGCTTCCTCCAACAACAGAACCTATTGCAACCAATGAAGCTGTTTTTAAAGGAAGCGGTGTTTTTCGTGCAATGTTGCGCCCTGCAGAAACAAAAGCCATGGAAAGCACTGTCATAGAGGAGAGCACCCCAATGCTTTGGGCATCAAAAGTTCCAATTAAATCGAACACGGGTTTTATGATTACGCCACCACCCATACCGGTAATGGCGCCAACTGAAGAAGCAAAAAACGCCACCAATAGATAGATGAATTTCATGCAAAATCTCCTCATACCAAGAGCTGTTAACATAAAGAACCCATGAAAATTAAGCGTTATTTTATCTAGGTGGTGTCGATAATAGTTGAATCGAGCATATTTTGAGAAATTTTTTTGTCCAATTCGGCCTAAAAATTGCCGAACTCCTTTATGGAATTCAAGATTTTTAGGCCGAATTTGGAAGAAAAAGGGCCAAAATAGATCGGCTGAACACTATTGTCGACACTACCTAAAATAAAACAAATTTACCGTGTCACTTTCACGAAGCATAAAAATACCAAGGCTTATTGCACGGCTGTGTAGGTATACACTAGCAATACTCGCACCCGTCTTTCATCAACACCTGCAAGCGACAAATGGCAATACCTTTTTGCGAAAGTCCACACTCATTTTCTAAAAATGTAACCAACAGTTGCGGGTTTATATTTCCCTCATTTCCTGCTGGTAAAACTGCTGTAAAACCACCTTTTCCATCTTCATGAACATGCTTTACCAGCTGTTTCAAGTCGATTTCTTCTTCTGTTTTTTTGCGTTTTAATAAGATTTTCGCCGTATCTTTTTTATCAAAACACTGTAATGCATTGAGCACGTCTATGCCGCTTACATTGTACGAAAACTGATATTTTGCAAAACACACCGCCCCACTTTTATGTTTGGGCTCAGCAATGTTTTTAGCCACAATTCCGCGTGGCAACGCATTATTCAGCGCAGGAAGAAATGCAGACAAATCCTCCATGGATTCAGTTTTACAATCCACACTTTCAGCAAGGCTCTCCTGCCCAAGAGGCAATGGCAATGAAAAACTCATATAAATATGTGGGTTAAACCCCATTGAATACCACACAGGCAAGCCGCTTCTTTTCAGTGCTCTTGCCATCACTCTTTGCAAGTCCAAATGGGAAATGTAAGCCGCTTCCCCTGTCTTATTGAAAAATATTCTAATCATTCGCATAGCAAGCCCTCCCCAGCAAGTTGTTTACACCACAACCGGCACACTTGCTTCGGCAGGGTTCTGTCACATCACAACACAAGGCTTTTTGATATTCATTTTGCAAAAATGCACGGTTTACGCCATAGTCCAAATGTTCCCATGGGCGCATTTCATCCGCTGCAATGCTGCGGTTGGCATATTTTTCCATGCTGCTGCTTTGCTCTTCAAACGCCTGTTTCCAAAGCTCGAACTGAAACAATTCGTCCCAGCCATCAAAACAGCAACCCTTTTGATAGGCAAGCTCCAAAATATCGGCAAGGCGCCTGTCACCTCTGGCAAAAGCAGCCTCCAAAAGGCTTACACGGCTGTCGTGATAGCTTACAGATATTTTACGGTTTCCATGCACACATTGCAGAAGATGTTGCTGCTTTTGTCGCAACATTTTCTCGTCATCTTGCCCCACACATTCAAAAGGCGTCATTGCTTTGGGCACAAAGCAGGCCACACTAATAGATACCTTTACAGCTTGCCCTTTTCGACGACGTGGATTTTGGTAATACAGCTCCACTATTTTTTTTGCTGTGTTGGCAATTCCCTCTATATCTTCCATTGTTTCTGTTGGCAAACCCATCATAAAATACAGCTTTACTGAGCTATACCCTGCTTCAAAAGCCAGCTCACAGGTGCGCTCTATTTCTTCTTCGCTCACATTTTTGTTGATGACATCACGCAGGCGCTGTGTGCCGGCCTCTGGCGCAAAAGTAAGACCACTTTTGCGCACACGGCTCACCTTATCCACCAAACTTTTGGTGAAATTATCCACCCTTAAGGATGGTAAAGAAAGGTTGATTTTTTCTTCACTTGTCCAACTCAACAAGCTATCCAAAAGCGGTTCCAGCTCGCTGTGGTCGCTGGTAGAAAGGCTAGTAAGGCTCATTTCTTCATAGCCCGTATTTTGACATAGCCTTCTAGCCGCCTCGTTTAACATTTCTGCCTTGCGTTCTCTCAGCGGCCGATAAATAAAACCGGCTTGACAAAAACGGCAACCGCGCTCGCAGCCACGCAACACCTCTATTTGGGCACGGTCGTGCACAGTGCCCACCATAGGCACCACAAAAGACACCGTAGGCTCAACATCTGTAAAGTTTTTAAGCAATGCTTTTTGCACCGGCATGGGTGCATTTTCGCAAGCCTCTATCTCCACAATTTTTCCATCATCACTATATTTCGGCGTGTAAAAAGATGGGATATACACCCCCGGTATTTTGCTTAATTTTTGTAAAATTTGCTTTTTGGGTAGACCCTCTTTCTTTGCACAGCGAACCACCTCGCATACCATTGGCATTTGCTCTTCGCCTTCGCCAAGAAACATGGCGTCAAAAAAAGGGGCAATGGGCTCTGCATTGCTTACACAAGGACCACCGGCCACCACCAGTGGCGCACCTTCGCCTCGGTCACTTGCACGTAAAGGAATACCGCCAAGCTCCAACATGGCTAAAATATTGGTATAGGTAAGCTCATACTGCAAAGTAAATCCAACAATATCAAATTCACTTAAAGCATCACGACTCTCTAGCGCATAAAGGGGAAATTTTTCAGCTTTTAAAGCCTGTGCCATATCCGTCCATGGCATAAAAGCCCTCTCGCACCATACACCTTCCATCTTGTTTAAGAGGTCATACAAAATTTTCATGCCCAAAAAGGACATCCCAACCTCATAGGTGTCCGGAAAACAAAAGGCAAAGCGCAAATCCACCTCGTCTTTATTTTTATACACACTGCCCGGTTCTCCGCCCGTATAGCGGCCGGGTTTTTGCACGTTTTTTAAAATGTCTCTCAACTGTATTTGCACTTGCTCTCCTCGTTTTTAGCTTTCGGTTTCTTGCAATTGATATTGCTCTCCAAACAGCAAGTCATATTGCAGCACCGAGTGGTTGTATAGTAATTCTTCTTGCTCAGGACCTATTTCGCGTGTCATGCTGCCATCCGGGTAAAAGATCACACCTTTGCTGCTAGCGGTATACTCATTCATCTGCCAAGCTAAAAAATCAAAATAAGTAGGCGTATCTAACCCATATAGCTCAAGCATTAGTGGCGAAAGATTATAAGCAGACACTGTGCCTAAATCCACCTGTTCTTGCTCCATATTGCTCCAAATGAGAAGGGGCGTTTGGTACATTTTAGGGCTTGCGGTATCCCCCTCTTCTATAAAGCCTGTATCTTCAAACAAACCATAGCTATTCGACATTGGGTTCAAATGGTCCCCCCAAAACACCACAATGGTTGGGTGATCTATACTGCTTAGGTAATCGGTTAAATAGCCAAGAGCAGCATCCATTTCCGTCATCCCCGTGGCACAATCTTGCACTTGGCCTAAAATATCTTCCGAAAGGCCTGCCTCATTTCCTGTGATCTGCACCAAATCCTCGGCAGGGTATCGGCTGGGGCTATAGGTTGTGTGGTTTTGCATCGTCACTGCGTGAATAAACAACGGGTTATCCTCATTAGAACGATTTTGTTGTTCTTCAATAATGCGATCCACCATGGCTATATCTGAAATAAAACCCCGCCGACGGTAAGCATCTTCCATATCCTCTTCGGCAATGAATGTGTCGATACCAAGGCGAGGATATGCCACATCTCGGTTCCAAAAACGTTCGCCATATCCATGAATGGCCAGAGTTTCGTAACCTTGGCTTTTCAAATGCCACGCAATTGAAAAAGTATCGTCTGTAATGTACTGTTGAAAGGGTTTGCTACCTGCCGGCAAATATTCCATAGAAAAGCCCGTCAGCGCTTCAAACTCCACATCGCAGGTGCCTCCCCCAAAGCTTGGCGAATACACATAACCGCTGGCGCTTTCCTCAGCCAAACGGTTGAGGTTTGGCGTAAGTTCCCGATCGAAGGTGAGGCCGGGCAAAGCTTCCATATCCCAAAACCCCTCGGCCATCACATAGATGATATCCGGTGTTTGCTCCCCGGCACTGCCTGCAAGTACCGGACTGGTTTCATAATATGGTAAAGCATCGTCGTCAACCTCTTGTAGAATGCTTTCTACAGTTGTGCTGCTGTAACCTTCCGGCTCATCAATATTCAACATTTGTAAATTGGTTAAAAAACCTGTTATAACACCGTTATAGCGATAATATCTATCCTGCATCCACATGTCTTTTTCAATGCTCAGTGCATCAGTGCTTGCAGGATTTAAAAACACAGCAACCATCATGACAACTATGCCCAAAAGAGATGACAAAGACAAAATAACACGATAAGTTCTAGCTTTTTTCTTTTCACTTGGCAATGGCACAAGTAAAAGCAAACCCAGTATGGCCAACACCAAAAACAGCACCGATGTAACCACCATATTGGCTTGTATAGAAAAGCTAACCTCATCTGTAATGCCCATCAAATCTGCAACTTGCATCAAATCCCACGGCAAAAACGGCTCGTTGCGCATACTGAGTTTATAATAAGTTACCGCAGCAGGCACATTGGCAATGAGCCCAACACAAACCACTCCCGCACAGTGATTTTTAAACAAATAGGTCATTAGCAAATAACAAAGCGCCAGCAGCACATAGCTAATAAGAAAACTTGGGAAGTTTTGTATCAACGCATCAAAAAAACCAAGATCTCTTTCATGCGCCCCCAATGTACCACGTGCAATCCATTCGCATGTAATTATGCCAATCATAGGCACAAAAAAGGCAAGATTCAGCCAAATATTTTTTCGTCTTTTTAATGCTTTTTCCGAGTGTAAAAACCCAAGCACTTCACTTTTATTTGAAGTGGTTTTTGCCTCACTGCGGTTTTTATGGGAGTTTTTTATATCTGCAAGCTCCTGTATCTCTTTTTTTTCTTTATCCGCAAGCTCAGCCTGTTGTTCCCGCATATATTTACTATACCTTTCTTTCCCTAGGTTACCTAATCTCGCCATATGCACACGTTAACCGCAACTGCATTTCATCAAATAAAAACCGCCCGGCTATGCACCGGACGGATACTTCAATCCGCACTTTTATGCACATCGACAAATCATGATGCCCTTAAAGTGCATTAGTCTAACAATAACTCGCCATGCGTTGGCAAGCCCGCTGCGTTTGCTTCGTCTGCGTCAATGTGCATGGCTGCTGCATATTGCTCGCTCACACGTGCCATAACATCATCAAAAACCAAACGACGGTTATTTGCACCACAAGCCACCTTAATGGTTTGCCCATCTGTTACACCAAATTTTTCGGCGGTATGGGGGTCTAAATGTACATGACGCTTGGCAACGATGCAGCCCTCATTCAGCTCCACCACGCCTTTTGGGCCCACCAATTTTATAGGTGCGGAGCCTTCCACATGGCCACTTTCACGAACCGGAGCAACCACGCCAATTTTACGTGCATCTGTTAGGCTAATTTCCACCTGTGATATTTTTCTTTCAGGGCCAATAATTGTAACGCCCAAAAGCTCATCTCTTGGTCCAACCACATTCACACGTTCTTCACATGCAAATTGTCCCGGCTGGGATAAGTCTTTTTTGGAATGCAATGCGTGACCTTCTCCAAACAAAGTTTTCAAGTCTTGTTCAGTTACGTGCACATGGCGCGCCGATATTTCCACAATCACTTTCTTAACCACAGAACCCTCCATTAGAACTTTCGATTTGTTTATCAATTCCTACCGTTTTACTGATAAATACAGCCTAAAAAGATGAGCTAATTATATCATAAAAATCAACTTTTGCAAAGAGAAAAATTGTCACCGAATATGGTATACTGATGATAAAGTATTTCAGAAACATTGCCGATAGGAGGAAGCCTTTGAATGCATACTTATCCTAGTTTAAAGAAAGAATGCCTCGAATGTCAGCGTTGTGATTTGTGCAAAACACGAAAAAATGTGGTTTTTGGTGTTGGCAACGAATCCGCAGAAGTTTTGTTTGTGGGTGAAGGCCCCGGGCAAAATGAGGACGAACAGGGTGAACCCTTTATAGGACGTGGAGGCAAGCTATTTGACGTTTACCTAGAATCTATTGGTTTGCACCGCAAACATAATATTTACATTACCAACATTGTGAAATGTCGGCCACCCAAAAACCGAGATCCTCTGCCAGAAGAACAAAAAGCATGTTTACCTTGGCTTCACGAACAATTTCGGCTGATGCAACCTAAAATTGTGGTTTGCCTTGGCCGTGTTGCAGCAAAAGTGATGATTCAAAAAGATTTTGCCATTATGAAACAGCATGGGCAATGGTTTTACAAAAACAACATATGGTTTATGGCCACATTGCACCCTGCCGCTCTTTTGCGAAACCCAAATAACAAACCCCTGGCTTATGAGGATTATGTTTCTCTTCAAAATAAAATAACCGAAGTGTGCGAACGCACAAAACTATTTTTGTAGTGCCAAATTTTGATCAATTCTTAACCGCCATCAAACAATGATATTTGATTACTTTTTGGCATAGAGCCCAGAGCACCCATTTGGGAAAGCGTATCCATTACAGTGGAAGAAACGCCCGTAGCTTGCTGTAAATCATCTCTAGAAAGGTATTTTTGTCCTTTGATGGTTTCGCGTTCCAAGTCCCAGGCCGCTTTTTCCCCAACGCCTTTCATTGCAAGGAAGGGCAAACGAATTTTCCCCTCTTCGATGCAATAACTTACAGCCCGGCTTTTCCCCAGTTCTATCGGTAAAAATTCAAAATCTCGTAGTAGATATTCGCACACAATTTGAAGCGAGGTAACCGCACCTTCATTTTTTGCTGTTTTTTCTTCTTTTACCAATGCCATGGCATTGGTAAGGCGCCTTTTTGCCACAGATTTTCCACCCACAGCAGCCTCATAATCAATGTCTTCTCCACGTACTGTGAAATAAGTGGCATAAAAAGCCAACGGGTGGTATATTTTAAACCACATCAACCGCACAGCCGACATCAGATAAGCCACCGCATGCGCCTTAGGAAACATATATTTAATTTTTCGGCAGCTTTCTAAATACCATTCCTCCACATTATGGCGTCGCAGCTCTTCTTCTACACCAGGTGCAAACCCATTTTTTGCCACTTTACCTTTTCGTGTTTGTTCCATCACATCAAAAGCCATTTTTGGCTCTACACCCTTATGGATTAAATCTGTCATGATAGAGTCACGTGTGCCAATTACTTCAGATATAGAGCAGATATTATTTTTGATCAAATCTTGGGCATTTCCATTCCATACATCGGTGCCATGGGAAAGGCCGGATATTTGAATGAGGTCTCCAAAGTTTTGCGGCCTTGCTTCCACAAGCATCTGCCGCACAAAACTGGTGCCAAGTTCTGGAATACCGAAGGTTCCTGTTGCACTTCCCAGTTCTTTTGCATCCACACCCAGTGCCTCGGTGGAGGTAAGAAGGCTGATCACCTTTTCATCATTCATAGGAACATCGTCCATTTTAATACCCGTATGATGCTCTAAATGGTGGTACATTGTGGGCACATCATGGCCCAATTCATCTAATTTTATCAAAGTATCATGTAAATATTTAAATTCAAAATGGGTGGTTACAACCCCTTTTTCTTTGTCATAAGAAGGATGCTGCACCGG
>CAYJJK010000031.1:0-26311 GCA_964370445.1 uncultured Oscillospiraceae bacterium
GATACTTCTCATCAGACCGCTCTATTATGGACTATGCAAAAAACATCTGGAATACTGCGCCCATTAAATGGTAGCACACACTCTCCCTTTGCTGTAAAGCAGGGGAGATTTTGGAAAGGGAACAAATCATGCCTGCCATCTTCAACAGCCAAGACGAGGCTTATAAAACCCCGTTTGGAGCTGCCAAAACCAACGACGAAATCACCTTTACTTTACGCGTTCCAAAGGAGTTTTTCTGCAAAACACCCTATTTGTTTTTACAGCCAGATGGCTGTGAGGCAAAACAAATATTGCTCACCTTTATAGGCTCGCAAAACGATAGGGACTTGTTTCGTGTGGCCATTAGCCTGCCGGATGCCGGAGTGTATTTCTATTGGTTTGACTTGTATACAGAATATCGTAAGCTGTATGCCGGGCTTATGGGCCAGGCATTTCTTACCACCGGTGACGGTGCAGCGTATCAGCTTACGGTATATAAGCCCGAGTTTACCGTGCCAAAAGAAGTTTTGGGTGGCGTTATGTATCAAATTTTTCCGGATAGATTTAGGGAGGGAAACCCTCAAAAGCCGCTTCCCTTCAACGAGCGCATCTACCGAAAAAACAAACGCAGATAACCCTATTTTTGGCCCCTGGAAACAAAGCAAGGCCACCTGACAATGGATTATTTTGGCGGTGTTTTACTGGGCATTGAACAGCGGCTTGTTTATCTGAAAACCTTGGGTGTAAACTGGATTTATTTAAACCCTATTTTTGAGGCACACTCCAACCATCGCTACAACACGGCCAACTATATGAAGATAGACCCTTACCTTGGCACCAACGAGGACTTTGCGCGACTTTGTGAAAAAGCCAATGCCATGGGCATGTATATACTTTTAGACGGCGTGTTTAGCCACACAGGGTCGGATTCTCTTTATTTTAATCGGGAGGGACGCTACCCCACAACAGGCGCGTGGCAGGGGCTACAAAGCCCTTACCGAAACTGGTATAAATTTCATCCTGATGGCAGCTATGACAGCTGGTGGGGGTTTGATACTTTACCTGCCTGCAACAAACACAACCCAGAATTTCGGCGGTTTATTTGCGGCGAAGGCGGAGTGATTGAGCACTGGCTGAGGCTTGGTGCCTCCGGTTTCCGCTTGGATGTGGCAGATGAACTTCCCGATGACTTTATCGAGGAAATTCGCCAAGCGGTGAAACGCTGTGGTGAAGATAAGCTACTGATTGGCGAAGTGTGGGAAGATGCCTCTAACAAAGAGGCCTATGGCGTGCGCAGAAAGTATTTTTTAGGAAACGAGCTCGACGGTGTGATGAACTATCCTTTCCGTAACGCCATCTTGCGTTTTATGCACGATAAGGACGCTTCGCAATTTGCCCATACGGTGATGAACATCTGCGAGCATTATCCACCGCCTGCACTTGCAGCATGCACCACCCACCTTTCTACACATGACACAGAGCGTGCCATCACCGTTTTGGCAGACGAGCCCACAGCAGACCATGACCGAAATTGGCAAAGTGGACGCCGCTTGGACGTTGCCGGCTACGAATATGGCATTCGCTTGATGCAACTGGCATTTGTGTTGCAGTTTACTCTGCCCGGCATCCCTTGTGTGTATTATGGGGATGAAGTGGGTATGCAGGGCTATAAAGATCCATTTAACCGTGCATTTTTTGATTGGAACAGCAACGAAACACGCCTTATCGAACTTGCAATGGCCTTGGGAGATTTGCGCAACAACTGCCCGGTTTTTGCAGACGGACGGCTGAACTTTACAAATTGTGCACCCGGCGTTTTATGCTATGAGCGCAAAAACAGCCATCATGTTGCGGCTGTGGCCGTTAATTGCTCGGGCCGCAGCGCAAAGGTAAAGCTGCTAGGCGAGGAAATCCACTTATCCAACATGGGCTACACTTGGCGCTGTAAGAAGGTTTAAGCCTATAAGCGCTTTGTGTTGCAATTGTCCAATCCTTATGGAGGGTTTATGTCACTGATTTTGGCTTCAGAAAGTGCACGTAGACGAGAGCTTTTGTTGTTGTTAACCAAACGTTTTACCACCACCACCGCAAAAATTGACGAGGCTGCTTTTGTGGCCTCATCGCCTCAAAAACTTGCCGAGACGCTTGCCATTGAAAAGGCAAATGCCGTATTTTTAGATACAGAGAATGCGGCAGTTTTGGCCTGCGACACCGTGGTGGATTTAAACGGAACTGCGTTGGGCAAACCCAAAAGTGAAGACGAAGCCGTTGAAATGCTTTGCGCCCTAAGCGCGCGCTGGCATAAGGTGCACACCGGTGTTTGTTTGATGCAAAGCGGCAAGCAGGTGCATACTTTTGTAGAAACCACCAGAGTTTTGTTTGCAGCCATCCCCATGTCGGAGGTTTTGGCCATAGCAGCCACCGGTGAGCCATATGATAAGGCCGGAGGTTATGGCATTCAGGGCTGGGCTGCACGGTTTATCCCACGTATCGAGGGTTGCTATTACAATGTGATGGGCCTGCCCTTGGCAGCGCTTCAAACGCTTTTGGCGAAAGAGGGCTTGTTGTAGAATAATTTTACAAAATTTTTGCTTGTCAGCATAAAAAAATAAAATTTTAGCTAACCAGTACAAAAAACTCTTGTTTTGTAAAAACATTTCTGCTATAATGACAGTGAGTTAACTACCTGCAAAGGTATGCTTATCATCATTTTGTTTTTCTGTCGAGCCAATCATTTCAAAATGGGGGGTAAGCACTTCGTATGAGCACGGCTATCTTTGCCTTTGTATCCGGAAAAGGGGGCACCGGCAACAGCACCGCTTGTGTGCTTTGTGGCCAGGCTCTCGCTGCACTTAAAAAACGTGTGCTATACATAGAGCTTAAATTTGCACTGCGCACGGCCGATTTAATTGCCGGCATGGCAAAACAGGTAGTGTATGGTTTAGCGGATGTAATGCAAGGGCGATGCTCTTTAGAGAAAGCAATTTTAGAACACCCTCGGCAACCAGGGTTTTATTTGCTGTTTGCCCCATATGAAGATGGACAGTTTGGCAAAAAAGCACTGACACAATTATTGTCCCAGTGCTATGATGCTTATGATTACATTTTGCTTGATGCACCGGCGGGCCTGGACGAGGGATTTGCCCTTGCAACAGAAGCTGCGAATGAAGTGGTTTTGGTTTTAACGCCGGACCCTGCCGCATTGCGCATTGGATATCTTTTGGCAGATCAACCGGAATTGAGCCAAAAACCACCGCGCATGATACTAAACCGAGTAAACCCACAAAGAGCCCTAGCCCCAGGTGTTCTTTTAGATTTAGATGAAGCCATTGATTTGGCAGGGGTACAGCTTCTTGGGGTGATTCCGGATTCAGAGGCCATACAGGTGGCCACAACAGGTGGTATCGTTTTACAAAAACACCAATCGGAAACACATATTTTTGAGGCAATTGCAAAGCGCATCATGGGCGAACATGTGCCCTTACTATATAAATGACCGCGGACGCGGCCTGAATGGGAGAAATGCATTATGAATATCGCACTAACCGCGCACGATTCGAAAAAAGAGTTGATGGTTCAGTTTTGTACAGCGTATATTCACACATTTAGCAAACACACCTTGGTGGCTACGGGCACCACAGGAAAACTTGTGTCGGAGGCAACAGGGCTTTCGGTGCACCGTTTCCTTTCCGGTGTGCACGGTGGCGCACAGCAAATTGCTGCGCGTATTGCTTGCGATGAAATTGATTTGTTGCTTTTTTTCCGTGACCCCATTAGCAGAAGCCCTATAAACCCCCACGAAACCGAGCTTTTGCATTTGTGCGATATGCATAGTATCCCGCTTGCAACAAACATTGCCACCGCCGAGGTGTTGATACACGGGCTTGCACGTGGCGACCTTGACTGGCGTGATATTGTGAACCCAAAAGACTAAAATTTTTGCCTACCGCCAAACCAAAGTTGGCTTGGCAGTATTAGCTGTACAATAACATGCCCCTTAAGCAGTGAATGCCCTTGTAAAATCGGACAAAGAAAAACTCCCTTTGTATAGGATTATGCTACTATCCTATGAAAAGGGAGTTTTATTATACAAATACAGGCTTTGGGTTATGCGTAAAGGGCGTCTACGCCGTGGGTACGGCTTGAGTTGCATTTGCGCTTTCGGCCGCTACATTTTCTTCATCTTTGCCTTCGTCTTTCATGCCAAGCACCTTCATAAATTCATCACCGGTGATGGTTTCTTTCTCTAAAAGATATGCTGAAAGTTCGTGCAATTTTTCTTGGTTTTCCTCTAAAATACGGCGCGCTTTCTCATGTGCTGCGCGGATGAGTGCCAGCACTTCATGGTCGATGGCAGCGGCGGTTTCTGGCCCGCATGCCAGCTGCGTGTCTCCGCCAAGGTATTGGTTGGTTATGGTCTCTAAAGCCATCATGTCAAATTTTTCACTCATGCCATAACGCGTTACCATGCTGCGGGCCATTTTGGTCAGCTTTTCAATGTCGTTTGCGGCACCTGTTGTGGCTGTGTCAAAGATAAGCTCTTCGGCACTGCGCCCGCCGGCTAAAGTGGCCATTCGGTTAAAAGCCTCTTTGCGGCTCATGAGATTTTGTTCTTCCTCTTCTACCTGCATTGTGTAGCCAAGCGCGCCCGACGTTCTTGGGATGATGGTGATTTTTGTTACCGGGGCGCTGTGTGTTTGCATTGCTGCCACAAGGGCATGTCCAATTTCATGATAGGCAATAATTTTTTTCTCTTTTTGGTTGATCACCTTATTTTTGCGCTGTTGGCCGGCAATTACAGTTTCTACACTTTCCATCAAATCGCCTTGCATCACCATGCGCCGGTTGTGCTTCACCGCACGCAGGGCACTCTCGTTCACAATATTGGCTAAATCTGCGCCAGAAGCACCGGATGTGGTGCGTGCAATAACGTTCCAATCGATGTCATCGTCCATCATCACCTGTTTTGCATGAACTTGTAAAATGGCTTCTCTTCCTTTAAGATCGGGCAGCTCTACAGGGATTCGACGGTCGAAACGACCGGGACGCAACAACGCTGCATCCAAACTTTCCGGACGGTTGGTGGCAGCTAAAATCACCACACCGGAAGACCCGTCAAACCCGTCCATTTCACTTAGTAGCTGGTTTAAAGTTTGCTCACGTTCGTCGTTGCCCCCCATGCCTGCGCCATCACGTTTTTTGCCAATGGTGTCCATTTCATCAATAAAAACGATACAAGGCGCTTTTTCCTTGGCCTGCTTAAACAAATCGCGCACACGGGCTGCACCTCGGCCCACAAACATCTCCACAAATTCACTGCCGGCAATTGAGAAAAATGGCACACCGGCCTCACCTGCTACGGCCTTTGCAAGCAATGTCTTACCTGTGCCCGGAGGGCCCACCAATAGGGCGCCCTTGGGCATTTTGGCACCTACCGATTTGTATTTGTCGGGGTTGTGCAAAAAGTCTACAATTTCGTCCAGCGCTTCTTTTGCCTCGTCCTGTCCGGCCACATCTTCAAATGTAATGCCGGTTTGTGCTTGCACATACACCTTAGCGTTCGATTTACCAAAGCTCATGGCATCGCCGCCCATGCGCTTGGACAACATGCGAAACAATAAATAGGACGAGCCCAAAATGAGGAGCAAAGGCAAGAACATAGAAAGTAGTTGCCCCAAAACTCCCTGTTGCACGGGAACGGTTTGAGAAAACTCGATGGGTTGCCCGTCTGGGCCTGTGGCGGTTTCCAGCATTTCTACAAGGCCGGGATCATCGATTAAACCCGTGTAATAACTGGTGGCTTGTGCTGTGGGCGATTCTGCTTCTGCCTCTTCGGTTTCCATTTCAAAATTGATGCGCGCTGTGGCTTCATCCAGCTCTACTTTACTTACTTCGCCCGCTTGCACTTGGCTAATAAATTCATTATAGGGAACTTCTACCACACGTGCGTTTTCAAACCAAGGAAATACCAAATACTGCAATAAAATCAGAATTAAAAATGCAATACCAGCATAAACAATAAAAGTCTTTTGCGGGTTTTGCGGTTGATGGGGTTTTTGCTCGTTGTTCATTCTGTATATTTCTCCTCTTTTGTTTGCCTCTTTTGCGATACAGGAAAACGATATTGTAATTTTATTTCATACTTATGTATTTTTTTCATCGATATTGGCCTAAATTTAAATTTCTTTTTGGCCACGGTTTAAAGGTAACAGTTTAAGTTTACCGAAGTTGCGTGTTAACGTCAAGGAATTTACATGAACGAACTGTGAATTTAGCACTTGATTCTTCCGAGTGCTATTTTGTGACGTATCCCACACGATGCCTAAAAAAGGCTTACGCAAAGTTCGACACGTATTTTTCACCTTTTTTTGCAATAGTTTTCACATCTTGCAAGTAAACTGAATTTACTATAAAATTATGGTTTATAAACATAAACCACAACATGAAACCATAAATATTGATCAACAATCGGGAGGAATATACATGTCATATTTCGAAAAACGCCAAGATGGAAGCTATGCACCACGTCAAAGTGCACAAAATGCGCCAAACACACCGCCGTCGCAGGCTCATCAAACATACCAAACACCACAGTACACATATCGGCCACCGGCGTCTGCACAGAGTGTATATACGCGACCCTCAGCACAAAATTACCAAGCCAATTATCAAAGCCAACATTCTTTGCGCTATGACCCAGCCCCTCAAAAGCCGCCAAAAAAGAAACGGATGGCACCTAAAATTTTAGGTGGAACTGCGCTGGTGATGGCCTGCGCAGTTGCCGGTTTTGGTGGCAGTGCCGCGGCCATACAGCTGTTTGGCCCCTCGGGCGATGCCTCCATTGTGTATCAAAATGTGGGGGGTAATGCCACAGCCAACGAAATTTCAACCACGGTAACAGGTATTGCCGATATTGCACAAGGCAGTGGGCAATCGGTTGTATCTATTCAAACAGAGCTTCAGCTTACCAATATGTTTAACCAAACACAGTCCGTCACCGGCGCAGGCAGTGGGGTTATCATTAGTGAAGACGGCCTCATATTAACCAACCATCATGTGGTGGAAGGCGCGCAAAGCATTCAAGTAACGCTGGGTAGCGGTGAAAAATATAAGGCCACCCTGATTGGCTCAGATTCGGCCACCGACGTTGCACTGCTACGTGTAGAAGCCGAAGGGTTAACCCCGGCAGTGCTTGGGGACTCCGACCAAATTCAAGTGGGAGACTTTTGTTTGGCCATTGGCAACCCCACCGGTGAACTTGGAGGCACAGTAACAGACGGAATCATCTCCGGATTAGAGCGTGAAATTACCATCCAGGGCACCCCAATGACTTTGCTACAAATGAGTGCACCCGTAAGCCCCGGAAACTCGGGTGGTGGCTTATTTGATGAAAATGGAGAGTTGGTTGCTTTGGTTAATGCCAAGAGCAGTGGAGACGGCATTGAGGGCCTTGGATTTGCCATTCCCATCAATACGGCTATGGACGTGGCTGAGGAACTGTTGCAAAACGGCTATGTGCAAGGGCGCCCAATGCTTGGCGTTTCTGCCGTGAGCGTAACAGAGGAAACAATGGCCTCGGCCGGCGTTAACAAACCGGGCCTTTATATCAATGATGTCAGCGCCGGAAGCGGTGCAGAAGCCGCCGGCTTGCAAGCGGGTGATAGAATTGTATCTTTTGAGGGAACCGCAATTGATGACTTAACGGATTTGAGCAGGGCTTTGGCAGAATATAGCCCTGGTGACACAGTAACACTGGAGGTGGAACGCGCAAACCAATTATACAGTGTTGACATTACACTGCAAGAACAACAGCCTGTGGTGGCCTAGAAAAGCAGCTGCAAAAAAGGTGTAAAATGAGACATTTTTAGCAGGGGCTGTCCTTTGAAACTTGCTTTAGAAACGCCCCAATATAAAAGGTGGTTTAGCATTGGCTAAGCCCCCTTTTTTGGGTACATTTTGGCTTGCCTGCCAGAAACCAATAATCACGATGATCTGGTAAAGCAGCCCTATTTAAATTACAGCAACAATTTTGGTTGACTTATGGTTTAAAATATGAAATGATAGAAATTGGCGTTTGGCAAGAAAGCCCCACAAAAGGCGCTTTCTTGCCGCTCTATTTTTTTGACAGTCTGTAAAGCTTTGGCACATTTTACGCATAATGGCCGCTTAGACAAGCAAAAAAGCTGTATGCCATGTTTTGCTTGTATATTCGGCTTAGGAGGCACAAGATGATTGGAACATATGCAAATACGGTGGCCATTGTGGTGGGTACTCTCATTGGCTGTGGGGTAAAAAAAGGCCTAAATGAAAAGCAAAGCCACGCACTGATGCAAGCCATGGGGCTTGCGGCCACCGCTTTGGGTATTTATTCTATTGTGAGCAACATGGAGAAGAGCACAACCCCTGTTTTATTTATTGTAGCCCTGGCAATTGGTGGGTTTCTTGGACAGTGGCTGGAGCTAGACACAAGGCTAAATGCCTTAGGCCAAAGATTTCAAAAACTTGGAAATTTAGAGGGCCTAACCACAGCGGTGTTGTTGTTTTGCTTTGTCACATTGTCTATTTTAGTGCCAATAGAAAGCGCCCTAAACAACAACCGTACCTATCATTTTACAAATGCAACGCTTGATTTTGTCACCTCTATGGTATTAGCGTCTACCTTTGGGTTTTCCATTCTTTATGCGGCTGTAATTTTGTTTTGCTGGCAAGGCGCAATATATCTTGGTGCAACCATACTAGCTCCATTTATAACAGACACATTAATGGCCGAAATTGGCATTGTTGGCGGGGTGCTTATTGTAAGCACAGGCCTTAGTATTTTGAAAGTTTTAAAGATAAAAACCATCAATTTTTTCCCGGCGCTTGCGGTTCCCCCTTTGTCCTTTTTGGTATTGTCATTTTTTAAAGGCTAAAGTTAATATTGGATTGCCTCGTTGATATAATGGATTTCGTTCGAGATTTCGTGTGCTATTTTATCGCTTTCGTCTGCTGTATCTTCTGTTTGTGAGGCCACCACAGTAATTTGTTGCATCTGTTGTAAGATTTCTTCCACATTGATTGCTTGCTGCGCCATAATTTTTTCTATCTCACCGGCGTCATCTGCTGTGGTTTTAGAAGATTCGATTACGCCTTTTAAATTGTTTGCGGTTTCCTTGATAAGCTCGGCGCCTCGATGCACATTTTCGATGGAAGTATTTACAAGGCCTGCGCTGTCGCTTGCAGCTTTAGAGCTTTTGGCAGCCAACATGCGCACCTCTTCTGCCACTACGGCAAAGCCTTTTCCGGCGTTGCCCGCCCTTGCCGCCTCTACCGAGGCGTTTAGGGCCAAAATATTGGTTTGAAAAGCAATGTCCTCTATGCTTTTGATGATGCCAATAATTTGCTCGGACGATCGTTCTATTTCGGCAATAGCCTGCACCACATTTTTCATGCTGTGGTTATTTTCTTCTAGCTTTTGCTCACTTTCTACGGCGGCTTTGCGCGATTCTATTGTTTTTTCTTGTGCTACTTTTATTTCGGTGGCCACATGCTCGCTTTGAGCTGTAAGCTGCTCTATGATGTCAGTTTGTCGAGAAGACCCGTCTTTTAAGGCCGTAGCAATGTCAAGCATGCGGCCGGTGGTTCCCTGCAGATTGTCGGCACGTTTTCTCACTTTATCCACTATGCTTTGCTGCGTAATTTGCCTTGTTTCATTTTCATCCATCTGATTTTGCACTTGTTGTAACAGCGCTTGAGATTTTTCTTCTTTTTCGATGGCGTCTGTCATAAAACCTATGCCCCATTTCAAAAGGAAGAACAAAAACAAAACACAAAAATTCAGTCCTAAAAGGCCGCGTACAATCAGCTCGATGCCGGCACCTTGGTAGAAAGTTTCCCCAAACAAAAGAGCACCCAAAAGAAGCACATCGGTAAAAATCCATTGTAAAACCAACAGGCGCTTATTGTAATAAAGGCAGTTCATGGCAAGGCAGGCTCCAATCAGCGAAAACGAGCCGGCTAAATTGAAGCTTACAAACCCAAACCCCACAATTAACCCTAGCTGAGTAAAAGTGATGAGAGTGATAGTAGCCTTTAGCATTTTCTTCTTTTTCATCACCTGCACAATGGAAGATAAAGTTAAGCTGGCTATAATAATGCCAAGACCATTGATGAAAGAGCCGCTAATCATGTAAAGTAAGCCATAAATGATACCGCCAGAAAGTAAAATGATTTGATTTACAAAAAGTAAGCGGCCTGTTTTCACCATGGTGTTGTTTTGTGTTTTCATTTTTGTTTTTTAATCCTTTCCAGCCTACAAACAGCTTTAAAGCTTTTCCGTTTTGCAGCTATGCATCCACTAAAACGAAAAATTGGATGTAAAAAAGCGAGGGTGTTTCTTATTTTTACTATATACACTTAGCGCCACCTTGTCAATCTTGGTGCTATGGGCTTTTAGCCCGTAGTACGGCCATTCTGTGGATGAAATTTTTAAAAGCTAGTTTTATTATTGGCTTTATAATGATTGTTTCTTGCGATAAACATATTTTGAGTTTTTGCTTTTGGCAAATTGTACCTAAGCTTTTTGTATTTTTGCGTAAAAAAATTTACCGTTTTTGCCTGCTTGCTATTCTTGAAAGAGGCGCTCAAGCAGTTTTGGCCCACTTTCTACAAAAGTGCCGTTTGAGGCAAAGGCTTCTGTATAGCGCACATCTTTGTTTTTCACATCATCATTTTGGCTGTCATAAAGAATATAGGGAACAGGGTCTGCATCGTGCCCGCGTGTACTGCTCAATGTTTTGTGGTCGCTTAACACCAAAAGACGAAACGGCTCACCTATTTTGCGCAATCCATCGACCAAGTGGCTTACACAGCGCTTGTCAAACGCCTCTATTGCCTGCACTTTTCCGGGGATATCCCCGTTGTGGGTGCACTCGTCTGGCGCTTCTACATGTAAAAGGGCAAAATCATAAGAACCCTGCACTTCGGTTACAACGGCCTCTGCCTTGCCCTCAAAGTTGGTGTTTAATTCTCCCGTGGCACCTTCTACATAGGTGCTGTTTAAACCTATCAAGGCCGCAATGCCGTGCACAAGTGGCACTGCGCTCACCACAGTGCCCGTTTTTTTGTGGGTGGCCTTAAAATTGTCTAGTTTTAGCGTCATTCCCTCGGCCCAAAACCAAATGCCATTTGCCAAAAGCCGGTTTTCTTTACGACGCTTTTCATTGAGTGGATGGCTTTGCAAAAGGCTGTGTGCCATATCCATGAGTGCGTGTAAACCTTTGGCAACGTCTCCCCCTTTGGGCAAAAGTGGGCCTGCCGCTTCGCCAAGATGGTCGTGTGGAGGGGTGGTGGAAAGCCCGTTTGGTGAAACCCCGGTTTGCACGGCAATTTGCCGAAAAGCCGGCATGGTGTGAAAACGCATTTTATTTTTTTTCAATATAGCGGCAAAATCTGCATTCTGCAAAAGAAAGTTCATCAGCTCAAGGGCTTCTTTGCCCTCCACATTATCGGCACTGTGCGACAAAATGCGTTTTCCATAAAGGGGCATATCCCCGTCTTCTAATGCGATGATATTGCAACGATAGGCAAGCTCGCCGGGATTTAAAACAACCCCGCACCCGGCGGCCTCTAAGGGGGCGCGCCCAGAAAAATACTTTTGTGGATCATAGCCTAAAATGCTTAAAAAAGCTGTGTCGCTACCCGGGGCAATGCCTTTGGGAATGGTGCGCACAAGGCCCAATTCTCCTTTTTGCGCCAGTTCGTCCAGCATGGGGTGTTCCGCTTTTTCTAAAGGGGTTTTTTTGCCTAGCATTTCAACCGGGTTATCGGCCATGCCGTCTCCCACGGCAATAATTGTTGTCATAAGGGTCTCCTTTTGATTTTGGTTTAGCGCAGCTCGGCTACAGCCATTTTTAGCAGCTCCCACACGCGTTCGGTGGAGGAAATGCAAGCGCGTTCGCTTGGTGAGTGCACGTTTTGCAATTCAGGCCCAAGGGAAATCACGTCCAGCCCGTCGATGGCGTCTGAAAAAATCCCACATTCCAAGCCACAGTGCACAGCGGTTACCAGGGGTTCTTTCCCTTCTAACTGCACATATTTTTGCCGAAAAACATCTCTTAATTCTGATTTTGGCTGATACTCCCAGGCCGGATAATCTGACGTGATTTCGCCTGTGGCCCCAATGAAATCTTGCAGCAATAAAATTTGCCCATAGATGGCTTCTTTTTGGCTTTTAACACTGCTGCGTATGGTATATAACAAATGTACGGCGTCTTTTTCTGTTTGTACCACACCCAAGTTGTTCGAAGTTTGCACCAGCCCTTCTATCTCGTGGCTCATCGATCGAACACCATTTGGCATTAGCGTGATGGCCAACAGTAGCTTGTCTCTCTCTTGTTTTGTGAACACATAGTTGGGTGCAGCACATTTTTTAAGTGAAAGGCACACTGCAGCATCAGAGATGGCAAATTCGCTTTGAAACACAGCTTCAAAATTTTTCACCAGCATCTCTAGATCGTTTACCTGCTCTTGCAAAACACCCACCGTGCAAACGGCTTCTCTGGGAATGGCGTTTTCTTTAGAGCCTGCTTGCATGTCGGCCAAAACAAATTGCGGTGCCCTCTCTTTTAAGGCACACAAAATACGCGAAAGCAAGCGGATGGCATTGCCACGGCCTTTATCGATATCCATGCCGGAATGTCCGCCCTTAAGGCCTGTAAGCTCTAAGCGGTAATAGGGCATTTCTTGCGCCACTTCATAGGCGAGAGCTAGGCTCATTTTAGCATGGCGCCCACCGGCGTTGCTGGCAATAAACACGCCTTCCTCCTCTGTGTCGAGGTTGATAAAGCGCTTTCCTGAGATAAGGCTCATGTCAAAGGCGGATGCACCCACAAGGCCTATCTCTTCATCTACGGTAAAAATGGCTTCAATGGGTGGGTGTGCATAGGCGCCGTCTAAGAGAGCCAGCATCATGGCAACGCCAATGCCGTTATCTGCCCCTAAGGTGGTGCCATCGGCATGCAGCCAGTCGCCCTTTACCACGGGGCGGATGGCATCTGTTTCAAAATTATGCGAAATTGCATTGTTTTTTTCGCACACCATGTCCACATGGCTTTGTAGCATCAAAACAGGTGCATTTGTGTAACCCTCTGTACCGGGGGCTTTTACCACAAGGTTTCCGGCTTCATCTCTCGCCGTGGAATAATTCTTTTCTTTTGCCCAGGCGATAATCCATTGCAGCAAAGCATCTTCATTGCCGCTGCCGTGCGGAATGTTGCAAATTTTTTCAAAAAACAGCCATACATCGGCCGCTGTGCTTGTTTTTAATAAAGGCATTGTTCTCGCTCCTTTTATTCAGTATAAATAGTAACATCTATTGTATTTAGTATAGACGGTTTGTGTTTTTATGTAAAGAGAAAGCCCGCGTTCAATTTGCCATAATAGACAAAACAAGGGCCTTTAATACGGAGAATTCACCAAAAATTATGCCAAACATCATGAAGGGGCTAGTTAATGGCAGGCGTAATGTGGTATTATATTATGAAATGGATTTGATAGAATGGGGGAGAATTTCTTTGCCATTGCCTGAAACCATGAAAGAAGGTTGCGTAGCTGTGCTTTTTTGTGGGGGAAAAAGCCGCCGCATGGGCTTTGACAAAGCCTTTTTGCAATGGCAGGGTTCGCTTTTGCTGGAAAGGCAAATCACACAGTTGCAACATCTTTTCAATTCGGTGGTGCTCTCTTGTGAAAGACGCGAAAAATTGGAGCATCTTGCCATTTCCCCTGCTGTACATATCGCCGAAGACCGCTATCCAAACACAGGGCCGCTAGGTGCAATCTGTACGGCGTTTTTGCAAACAACACATCCGTTTTTGTTTGTTACCGCTTGCGATATGCCCCATTTTGATGAGGCCTTGCTTTTGCAGCTGTGGCAAAACACCGATGATGCCGATGTTGTTTTGTGCACGCACGAAGGGAAAGACGAGCCATTGTTTGCCTTTTATCACCGCCGATGCTTGCCCTTGTTTCAAAAACAATTGCAAGAAAAAAACCATCGTTTGCGAGGCATGTTTTCTCATCTTCGGGTCAAAAAAATTTCTATAGATAAAAAAAGGGCAGAGCATGTTTTTGCAAACCTCAACACCCAAGATGATGTGAGGCGGCTTGGCCATTTTAATCATATGGGTTTTGTGCAAGAAACGAATGAAATGGAAACCACTTTGGACAAACCCATACAAGACGAGCATCTTCTTTTTGTGCCAAATTTGGTGCAGGTGGGGGCTTTTTCTCGAAACGATGGCAAAACCACCTTGGTATGCAAAGCAATTGAAAACCTTTGCAAATTTGCGCCGGTGTTTGCCGTGAAGGTGATTTGTGTAAATGAAGAACGGGGTGTGTGCCATCGTGGGCATGCCGGCTGCGGCTTGTGCAGTAGCTTAAAAGACAATTTTGACTGGCAAAAAGAAAGCGGGAAACACCCCACAAAGGACACTGCCTTAATGAAGGCGGCCGGTGCCAAAGAGGCATTTTTACTTCGCAGCCGCAAAGAGTGTCTTGCCGAGGCTTTGTCCCTTTTTATGCAAAAGGAAATTCCCGAAGGCGCTGTTTTGGTGTGTGAGTCGAACCGCTTACGCTTTTTTGTAAAACCGGGGGTGTTTTTGTTTGCCACCAAAAGCTTGCCGCCAAGTGGAGACATAAAGCCCGGCACTATGGACCTTTGCCAAAAGGCAGATCGCATTGTGCTGCGCGGCGAAGAGCTTTTAGGGCTTACCGTAGAAAGGAATAAAGACTTACAGCTGCAGGTTGCTTTAACACTGTAAGATCTAAAAATAATAAGGAGGGTATATAAAACCATGACAAGGGAACAGGTCAAACAGGTGGTTTGCAAAAATGGGGGGCGCAAAGAGAACATTTTAGCAATGCTTCTCGATTGCCAATACGACAGCGAGCAAAATTTTGTCAACCGAGAAACGGCCTGCCACATCGCACAGGAGCTAGATCTTTCTGAAACACGTGTGTTTGAGCTATTGAGCTATTACGCCATGCTAAACACCGTGCCCAAGGCCACACACATTTTGCAGGTATGTCATTCATCTCCATGCCATTTTTCGGGCGAAAATTGGGTGCTGGAAACTTTACAAAGCAAGCTGGGTGTAAAAATTGGCGAGGCTACAGCCGACGGCATGTTTCTCATCGAGCACACCCCCTGTGTTGGTGCGTGCGACATAGGGCCCGTGATCAAAGTGCGTGATCGTGTATTTGGTAATTTAAACGAGGAGGCCATCGATGTGCTGCTGCAAGAATTGCGCACCGGTAGCCTTGTAGAATAAAAAAGGGGGGCGACAATGGAAGACAACAAAGTGTTGCTAAAACGCATTGGCAAACTGCAAAACCCCACATCGGTGGAGGAATACAAAGCCCTTGGCGGGTTTGCGGCTATAGAAAAGGCCGTTTTGATGGAAAAAGAACAGGTGCTTTGCGAAATGGATGACGCCATGTTGCGTGGGCGCGGCGGTGCAGCCTACCCTGCCGGCAGTAAGTGGCGGCATCTATACGGCAATCCCAATTTCCCAAAATACATTGTCTGTAATGCAGACGAGGGCGAGCCGGGCACCTTTAAGGATAAAATGCTGCTTTCGCAAGACCCACTTTCTGTTATCGAGGGCATGCTGATTGCGGGATGGCTTTTTGGCGCGGAAGAAGGATTTATTTATATTCGCGGCGAATACCATGCCCTGCAACAGCAATTTTTGCAAGCCCTTGCAAATGCAGAAAAAGCGGGATACCTTGGTGATAACATCATGGGTCGCGGTTTTTCGTATCGCATCAACATGATTTCGGGCGCCGGTGCCTATGTATGCGGTGAAAACTCGGCGCTGCTCAACTCGGTGGAGGGTAAAACAGGACGCCCTCGCATTAAACCGCCGCATTTGGCAGACGTGGGCCTTTTTTTGCAGCCCACACTGGTTAACAACGTAGAATCTTTTGCCTGTGTGCCGCAAATCATCGAAAGAGGTGGCAAAGGCTTTTTGGCGCTTGGCACCGAAGATGGTGGCGGCACAAAGCTGGTATGTCTTTCGGGTCATATCAAAAACCGTGGTGTATACGAGGTGCCGCTGGGCACACCGCTTTCAGAGATTTTGTATTCAGAAGAGTATGGCGGTGGTATTTCCACGGGAAAACCGCTTGGTTTTATCCATTTTGGCGGACAGAGTGGCCCACTGGGTTTCCCCGAACAAATGGAGAACATGATTTACAGCTATCAAGGCCTTTGGGATTGCGGCCTTGCCATCGGCTCTGGCGCCATCGTGGTGATGGACGACAGCGTGAATGTGGTGGAATATCTTGAAAATGTGATGCAGTTTTTCATCCACGAAAGTTGTGGCAAATGCACGCCCTGCCGCCTTGGCACAGCCCGCTTACAAGAGCTGATGCAACGTTTTGTGAACCGCCAAGTAAAAGATAGCGATATCGCAAAGCTTGAAGATATGCTTATGCATCTTGCCAACCTTTCGGCCTGCGGTCTTGGGCAAAGTGTGCCCACATCCATCCGCTGCGCCTTAAAATATCGCCGCAGTGCTTTTGAAGCCTGCCTTGCAGAAGGGAGCTAACATATGGAACAAAATGCAAAAAAAATGGTACATGTCACCATAGATGGCCACGAGTGTGATGTGGCCAAAGGAACAAAATTGTTGGACGCTTGCAAAGGCCTTGGCATTGAGGTGCCCACACTATGCCATTTAAAACACCTTGCGCCAGACGGCAGCTGCCGCCTATGTGTGGTGGAGGTGAAAGGAGGCCGTAAGGGTGGCTTGCCCACGGCCTGTACAGAGGAGTGCAAAGACGGCATGGTGGTGTACACACGCTCTGAGCGTGTGGTGGAAGCACGTCGTTTTGTTTTAGATTTATTGCTTAGCCAGCACGTGCAAACTTGTTTTTCTTGTGCACGCAACGGTTCTTGCAAATTGCAAGATTACAGCTTGGAGTATGGCCTTGAAAAAAGCAGTTATCCGCCCAAAAGCCACCCCCATTTTGGCCTTTCGGACGAAAGCAACCGTTTTTATGAGTTCACACCCGAAAAATGCATCATGTGCCGCCGCTGTGCGCGCACCTGCAGTTTTTTACAAGGGCGTGATGTTTTAAGCATTGCAGGACGTGGCGCAGATACACTGATCAGCCCCGCATATTATTTGCCGCGTGGCGAGGACGATGCCCGCTGTGAAAGCTGTGGCAACTGTGTGCAAAACTGCCCCACCGGTGCTTTAAGCAGCAAAGACGAACGTCGTAGCTATCGTAGCTATGAGGTGACACGTACACGCACCACCTGCCCGCATTGTGCTGTGGGATGTCAACTTGATTTATTGAGCAAGAACGGAAAAGTGGTGGGAGTAGAGGGTGCCGATGGCCCCACAAACCATGAGATGCTTTGCGTAAAGGGCCGTTTTGGCTCCTATAAGTTTCTTTCTGCCGGAGACCGTTTGACAAAACCGTTGATTAAAGATGCAAACGGAGAGTTTCAAGAGGCCAGCTGGGAAGAGGCGTTAAGCCTTGTGGCCGAAAAACTTTCTCATATTAAAGAAACGCGTGGCGCCGATGCCATTGCCGGTTTTTCGTGCTCGCGCAGCCCGAATGAAGACAACTATCTATTCCAAAAAATGATGCGTGCGGCGGTTGGCACCAATAATGTTGACAACTGCGCACGCGTCTGACACAGCCCTTCAGTTGCAGGTCTTGCAACTACGCTGGGTTCAGGTGCCATGACAAACCCCTTTGACGACATCACAAATGGTGTGGATGCTATTTTGCTCATCGGTTCTAACCCCGAGGAGGCACACCCTGTGTTCGGAACAAAAATTCGTAAAGCCGTGCGCGAAGGCGCAAAGCTTATTGTAGCAGATCCACGTAAAATCGACCTTGCCCACAGTGCAGAGGTGCATCTTCAATTAAAACCCGGCACCAATGTGGCCTTTGCAAATGGCATGATGAATGTTATTTTGAATGAGGGCCTTGCCGATGAAGAATTCATTCGCACTCGTACAGAAAATTTTGAGCAGCTAAAGCCCATTATCCTTGAGTATCCACCTGAAAAAGTGGCCGAAATTTGCGGCATTGACGCAGAGGACCTTAGAAAAGCGGCTCGTCTATATGCCAAGGCCGACAAAGCACCTTTGATGTATTGCCTTGGTGTTACAGAGCATTCCACAGGTACTGAAGGTGTGATGAGCCTTTCAAACCTTGCCATGCTATGCGGAAAAGTGGGTAAAAGCGGTTGTGGTGTAAACCCCATTCGCGGCCAAAACAATGTGCAAGGCGCCTGCGACATGGGATGCCTCCCTGCAGATTATCCCGGTTATCAAAAAGTGGAAAACCCTGCCGCAAAAGAAAAATTTGAAAAGGCATGGGGTGTTTCGCTCAGCGGAGAAAACGGGCTTACCTCCACACAAATTCCACATGCTGTAGAGCATGGACGTATCAAGGGCCTTTACATCTTTGGCGAAGACCCTATGCGCACCGATCCAGATCTCGGCCACATCCATAAAATGCTTTCCAGCCTTGAGTTTCTAGTGGTGCAAGAGCTGTTCCTCACCGAAACAGCAAAGCATGCACATGTGGTGCTTCCGGGTTCGGCTTATGCCGAAAAAGAGGGCACGTTCACAAATTCAGAGCGCCGTTTGCAACGGGTGAGAAAAGCCGTGAATGCCCCTGGTGAAGCCCGCCTTGACACAGATATTTTTGTTGATGTGATGAACCGCCTTGGCTACAAACAAGCGCAAATTACTGCTTCACAGCTAATGGATGAGCTTGCCTTGCTCACGCCGTCTTACGGAGGTTTTAGCCACAAACGTTTAGATGGTGGAGAGGCCTTGCACTGGCCGTGCCTAAACGAGGAACATCCCGGCACACCCATTTTGCATATCGACAAATGCTCGCGCGGGCTTGGGCTCTTTTATCCCTTACATTACGAAGAATCTGCCGAAGTGGCCGACGACAACTACCCCTATACCCTTGTAACGGGCCGCATGCTCTACCATTATAACGCCGGCGCCATGACGCAGCGCACCGAAGGTCTCAATGAGATTGCACCGGCTTCTTATGTGGAAATGCATTGCGATGATGCTAAGGCGCTGGGCGTTGCAGACGGTGGACGTGTGCGCATTGCATCGCGCCGAGGTGAGATTGAAACCACCGCACGCTTGGGCGAAAAAGTGCGCCGTGGAGAAATTTTCATGACCTTCCATTTTGAGGACGGCAATGCAAACCATTTAACAAACTCTGCCACCGATAAGATGGCAAAAGTACCCGAATATAAGGTGACGGCCGTGCGCATTGAGCGTGCGTAAGAACGCTTATTAACAGAAAAATCCCCCTTGCCGTTTATAGGAACGGCAAGGGGGATTTTTTGCTATGTTCAGTTTGTTAAGTGCCTGATGGTATAGCATATTTTTCAATGATTTTACGTTAAATATTCTCTTTTAAACAAAAGGTTTGTCCACTTTTTCTAAAGTGGCGGGGTTTGGGGCGGCGCCCCAAGGTTTTGCGCTTCGGAAGCCCATTTTATGCCGGTGCTTCTGCAGCGGCAGCCTCTGCGGCAGCAGCCTCTGCGGCAGCAGCCTCTGCGGCGGCAGCCTCTGCGGCGGCGGCTTCTGCGGCGGCGGCTTCTGCGGCGGCAGCTTCTGCGGCGGCAGCTTCTGCGGCGGCGGCTTCTGCGGCGGCAGCCTCTGCGGCGGCAGCCTCTGCCATTGCCTGCTCTCGTTCTTGCATATTTAAATACTCAAGGGACTCACGACGTGTTTCAGGCAGAAAGGCGAGATAACTCTTTCCCTGTTGCACCTGCAATTCCTCTCCGTCTGCAGTTAATAGGCGCAAAGGATCTGTGGGGCCACCCTTTTGCCAGTGTATGGGGGTAACACGGCCGCCTTGAAAATAATAGCCATCCCCTGATGTCAGGCTATACTCTAAAAAAAGACTATCCGCCTTTTTTTGCACGTTGCCAAGCAGCACAAAAACATTATCAAAGGACATTGCGGCGCCGGTTTCGTCTACCTGTGCTATGCCATAGGCTGTTTTTTGATAGGTGTTGGTTCCGACATCATAATACACACTTACAGGGCTTGTATCACTAAAAGAAAAATGAATATCCACAGCGTCTTCAGCTGTTGGCAATGCAGAGGACGCAAAATGAAACATCATTGATACTTCACCAATGGGGTTTAATCCAACAGCTGACGCGGCGTTCCAAATCAGATTGGCATCGGTGTACCAGCAGTTTTCATTATATCGGTTTCCGCCGGCCGTTTGTGCACGTGCGGCATCATATGCAAAACCGGTGGTTCCCACATTGGTGCCCCTCACATCCTGGTATGCCAACACGTTAAGCAAATTGGCGGCGTAGGGTGAAACATCAAGATGCACCGGAATTGCATTTGTGGGCAATGCAAACTGTAAAAGAGGGTCATCGATATCTCCAACAGGGCCCACCTGTGGCACCATGCGAAAATCTCCAAACATGGCAAGCAAGGTGGTGGTGCCGCGTTCGTTGGGTCCTTCTACCAAAACATCAAGGCCTGAAATACCACGAAGTGGCAAGCTGGCCGATGTGTTTTCCAGTGCTATGGCCACGGGGCGCTGGCCCACCACCGCGCCTTCCAGCCCTTCACGGCCGGTAAGCGGGTTTAACAGCCCTGCATCCGGCAAAGGTTCTAGCGCCACCTCCGAGGCGGTGCTGTCGTCGCCGGGCAAGGGAATGGAGTTTTCTGCTGCGTTGTTGCCAGAACTGTTACCGCAAGCCACCGATAAACAAAGCAACCCAATGAGTAGTATTTGCAAAAACCGCCGCTTCATAAGCACTGCCTCCTTTCAAAAACATTCTCAATACAGGAAAGTCCGGCTTTCAGCTATGCCAAAAGCCGGGGCCTTTCGTGTATCATGGAATGATTAATCTTCTGTTTCGGTTTCGTTCGGGTTGATGGTGCCATCGCTTGCCATTTCGTCGCCTGTGCCAGCTTGCACAGAGGCATCGAAATCTTCAAGATAAATATCATCTATAAGGGCAATATAGGTGTTGCCTGGATTGATGTAGTTTGTGGTTTCGTTGGTGTCGTTTACATAGATTCTCAAAGGCTCTAGGGGGCCACCTTTTTTCCAGCGTACTAGCTCATAGTTACCGCCGTTAAAATAGTATCCGATACCAGAGTCAAAGCCCACTTGTACCAGCTCCGAATCCGGATAGTTGTGCATTACGGTGAACAAAACCAGAAGGTTATTAAAGCCTAATTGCTCGTTGTTATTTTCATCGATGGCCGGTGTCATGCCTGTGGAATCGAATTGGCTCATCATATAACGGTTGGTGCTAGCGTCATATTCAAACAGGTTGCGATAACTTTCTGAGTGAACCACACCAACAGTTGGTGCGGCGCCACCTTCCAGCACACGGGGCTCTTCGTTGTATGGTGTGAAGGCAAACATGGTGCTGTTGTATGTGCGCTCATCGTCCAGTTCATACTCTTCCACAGCCGCTGCCACGGTTTCGCCGTCGGTATATTCAGTATATTCCAGCGGCATGCCAGATCTATCCGGGTCGCGCCAGCTGATGCCAAGGTCCGGTGTCAGGTCAAATTCTTCATATTCTTGGTCTTGAATCATTTGAATAACAGGCTGGTTTTGGTTTGGGCCATCATGCAGGTAAAAACCAAAGGAGGGCACCAACAATTGGAAAAACTGATCGCGTGCAGAGCGAACGGAACCCACTTTTGGCATGGTGGTATAGTCTTCATATATAGCCATAAATCGTGTGATGCCACCTTCTACGCGCATTTCATACACTACGCTTGCCTCTGATAGGCCGCTGGTGGGGCGCGATGCGATGATGTTGTTTACCATCACGCCGATAACACGCTGGCCTTCCGGATAATCGGGGCCCTTTTCAAGGCCGGTGAGGTACGCGGCGTTTAAAGGGTTATTTTCCGAAACTTCTTCTTCCACGGTGGATGTGGAGGACGTTGCCGGAGGCGGAATATGGCTCTCCACCTCAGAGTCACTTTGCCCACAAGCCACGACGCTTAAGGTTAAAGTGGTTGCCAATACCAAACCAATACATTTTTTTATCATGATTTTTTGTCTCCTGAATTTTCCTAGTTTTTCCTTGTGATGCAAAAGAGTCATCCCTATGAAGGCAATTGTTTCCTCTATGCTATTTTGAGCATTAGCTCTTAGCATTTTATAACATTTTGCATCATTTGTAAACCGTAAAAGTCATTTTTTTTGAAAAGGTTGACTATTTAACCTATAGAATTGGCAAGGGGGTGTAGCCGCACATCTGGATATACACAGGGGATTGACTGTCTGATAAAAGCTCCTCCACATCGTATGGTTCACTATCTAAGGCAATGTTTTGCGCGGTGCTTTTGGGCAAAGACAAATGAACCGAACACCCCTTGGTAAATTCGCTTTCCAAGGTTACCGTGCCGCCCATGGCTTGCACTGCACTGCGAACCAAAGGAAGCCCAAGGCCAAGCCCCGGCCTCTCTGGGGTATCCAAATGCGGATAGGCAGAATAATAGGGTAAAAATACCTGCGAGAGCGCGTCGGCCCGAATGCCAAGGCCTTTGTCGATCACCGAAAGAAGAATGTGGGTTTTGGTGGTTTTCAAGCGCACGGTTACCTCGTTGCCTTCTTGCGTGAATTGTAAACTGTTGCGAAACAAGTTGGTGATTACGTGCCCCAAAAGGCGGGCATCGCCTGTTGCCACACAGCTTCCCTCTTCTATTTCCAAGTGTAAAGGAACTTCGTTATTTTGAAAGGCACGCTGTGCCTTTTTGCACAAACGATAAACAAACTCGTGTATCTCGATCTCTTTTACAGGTAAAGACTGTGTTTTTATAGTTTTTATAAAATTATACATTTCCATGTTGTAGGCAAGGCGCAACAAGGTATATTCTTTTTCTTGGATTGAGTCGATACAATCGCCAAAAAATTGTTCATCGCTTTGGCTAAGCTGGCATTTTTCCAGGCGCCGTGCCAAGGATTGAACAGAAGAAAAAAGGTCGCTGATGGGCTCGCGCAGGCCGTAGCCAAGCGCGCTAAGCGAGGCGGGTTCCAGCGCTTTATTCGAGGCAAACAAACCTTTGGGGTGAGGCAAAATATCAACACCCATCATTTGCAAAGCAGTTTTTGTAAGCTGGCCTTGTATGCTGGGCGTTGCAGCTTGTAAATATACAGTATTTTCACATTTTTCTTCATACATTTCCTCGGCAAAAGCCCTTAGCAGGGCTTCAATGTCTTTTGCATTGTCACCAAATTTTTCTGTGTTCAACGCGGCATCATTTTGCCAAAAAGTTCCATCATACCCAAGCCAAAAACAAGGGTAGCTGGCTTTTTGAAATGCATTGTAAAATAAATGTAGTTCTTGTTTTTTGTTCATTTTCTCACTCTCTTTAAAATTTGGAAATATAATTTATGTTCGCTTAAATGTATTATAACACGAATTTGCGAAATTTGTCGAAATTTGTCAATCGAAATTTAGATACAAATGGATAGAGGCAGATTTTTTACTGCCTCTATAGATAAAAAATTGCTCAGTATGCTTAAAATATTGTTTAGTTTTCGAAATCATGACCTTGGCACTTGCAGTTTATAAAATCATGTTATAAAATGTAGAAAGACACTGGGAGTAAAACAAGAGTCACATGGGCTTTTGTTCCCCTCAAACACAAAGGGAGGTCTTTTTATGGGCATTCAAGTTGGTATTAACGGTTTCGGACGTATTGGGCGTCTTGTGTTTCGTGCAGGACTAAGCAACCCAAACATCGAATTCATGGGCATCAATGACCCCTTCATGACACCAGAGTATTGTGCATATATGCTGAAATATGACACCGTACATGGCCGCTATCAAGGTGAAATAAGCTACACTGCAGATGCCGTTGTGGTAAACGGAAAAAGCATTCGCTTTTTTGCAGAGAAAAACCCTGCCGACATTCCTTGGGGCAAAGTAGGCGCCGAGTATGTTGTGGATGCGACCGGCATTTTTTACACCAAAGACAAAGCACAAGCGCACATTGATGCGGGTGCAAAAAAAGTGGTTTATACAGGCCCGTCCAAAGACGACACCCCCATGTTTGTTTGCGGCGTAAACTTAGACACCTATACCCCAGATATGAACTTTGTCTCCAATGCTTCTTGCACCACAAACTGCCTTGCACCGCTTGCAAAGGTAATCAACGATAACTTTGGTATTGCCGAAGGCCTGATGACCACCGTTCATGCCACCACAGGAACACAAAAAACCGTGGACTCTCCCTCGAACAAGGACTGGCGTGGTGGCCGTGCCGCTGCCGGCAACATCATTCCCTCTTCCACTGGGGCTGCAAAAGCTGTTGGCAAAGTTATCCCAGAGCTTAACGGCAAACTTACCGGTATGGCTTTCCGCGTGCCCACATTGGACGTTAGCGTGGTAGACTTGACCGTGAACTTGAAAAAATCGGCCAGCTACGAAGAAATTTGTGCCACCCTGAAAAAAGCCAGCGAAAATGAATTTAAAGGCATTTTGGGCTATACCAATGAAGAGGTGGTTTCCAGCGATTTCATTGGCTGCGCGCTCACTTCTATCTTTGACGAAAAAGCCGGCATTGCCCTCACCGATAATTTTGTAAAATTAGTGAGCTGGTATGACAATGAATGGGGCTATTCCAACAAAGTGCTTAACCTAATTGAGCATATGGATAGCGTAAAATAATTTTTGTTTCACAAAAATTAAAGACCACTTTTGTTAAGGCAATGAGTAAAGTTTAAATTCACTTTGTGCACAAAGGCCGAAAAAGAAAATTTCTCTCGGCGTTTGCATTGTTTTCACTGTAGTTTTGTAAAAGCCTGCCAAAACCGCCTGTGTTTTGGCAGGCTTTATTTGTGGGTGAACTGGTTTGGTTTTATCATATAAAATTACTAGGAAAACAAGACGAAGAACTTTACGATACAGTAAAAACATTTTTTGCTTAAGCAAGCGGCCTCATTCTTGCAAGTTGAGGTAGTACTTTTTCCCTACAATATTATTTTGCCGTAAATTCGTGTTTATCTTGTGTTTAAAATGTAATAAAGATATTATATCTGGGCTTTTAGAAAATAGAGCTTTGGCCCTAAAATAAAGAATTTGCAAAAGAGAGAGCCTGATTTTAGTGCGCTTATAACGCCGTGCGTCAATTTTGAAAGCCACACTCAATTTGTGTAAAATGTAAGGAGTTTGCATTTTTGCCGCTTCGCGCCCTTGTCTTTTTTTGCCCTTTGCGGTATAATTCCATTGTTTAGAGAACACAACGAATGTTTACAACCTTAAGGAGAAACGGAGCCGCTACTTTGGACTTATCTAACCAACCAGACAGCAACGAGTTACGTCCTAAAGAAGAAACAGGGCACAATGGGCAGGTAGAGCCTGTGCCCTCTGTTTCGCCTGAAACAATTTTGCATTTATCCTTGAATAAAAAGCCAGAAGATGCACAGAGTCACGGCCCCATTGACATTGCCTTAGACGAGGATGTGAAGCGCGGGACATCCTACCCACGCAGTGTGGTGGAAAAGCGAAAAATGCTACGACGCAAACGACGCTTGCGCCGTAATTTGCTGTTGGTTTTGGCTTTGGCACTGATTTTGCTTTTGGCATTTGGGATTACTTCGCTTATCAATGCCATATTTAATGGCGATCAAGAGGAGGCTGTCTCGATACCGGCCGATGCGCCTTCTATTGCAGACGCTTCGGCGCTGGTGGCCGAGCCACTGCCCTCTACAGTAGACAACAGCACGTGGAACTTTGTGGGCCCCACTGAACAAACCATTAACCAAATGCAATTGATAACACCGGACTATCGCATGCTTTCTTTGCCTGCAAACGGCCGTGTGGACATGCGTTACTTTAACACCGTCACCTTTGTGGGAGACTCTTTAACACAAGGGTTTCAAATTTACCAGCAGGGTATTGCAAACGCCACCTATTGCGCATATATCGGCGTTGGGCCAAGGCAGATGTATGATGGATCTATCCAGCGAAGGCAAGATGGAACGCAAGAGGTGCCTTTGGATGCTTTGGTTTCTTATGCGCCGGCCAATGTGTATATACAGCTGGGGGCCAATGCAATGGTCAGCATGGACGATGCGAGCTTGCTTGCCTATTATAGGGAGATGCTTACGGTGTTTCGCTCCACACTCTCGCCAAACACCAACTACTACATTCAGTCTTTAACGCCGGTGCAACAAGAGAATGATCCTGGTTTTGATATGGCACGCATCCATTCACTCAACAACCAGCTGGCCGCTATGGCCTACCAAGAAAACTTATATTTTTTAGATTTGACCGAGGCGCTGGCCG
>CAYJJK010000032.1:0-25649 GCA_964370445.1 uncultured Oscillospiraceae bacterium
CTATTCGTTATGGTTGCGGGGGCCGGATTTGAACCGACGACCTTCGGGTTATGAGCCCGACGAGCTACCGGACTGCTCCACCCCGCGACAATTTGCAACGCAGTTAGTTTACTTGATTCTGCACATCTCACTGCTTAGCTTATTTAGTATACCACAACATATATACTGTGTCAAGTAATTTTTATGATTGGGCGTGGCAAAACGCGTTGATTTACAAGAAATCAAGAACCGAGAAAGGTAACTCGCGAGATGTTGTGTTTTTCTTCTATCGCGATACATCTTCTTTGCAAGACCAAAGCAATTGTAAGCATTACAAAATCACATCACCTATTCATCGGCAGATTTTTTAAAAAGAGCCACCAGATTTTACCATAAACAGAGCTTCTTTGTTCAGCGTATTCACACGAATAGTGGCTTTGAGTTTACAAATCGTCTTCCCACTCCGCATCTGCTTACACGTATAATTTTTTCGTACCAAGGCTCTTGCCACACTTTGGCTCTTCTTTTCCTATTCTGTTTTACAGGGTTTTCATCTCTTTGCTTTATCGTAGCTCCCTGCAAAACATCACGCCAATTCAACCGATAAAATCAGCTTAAAACTACCCCTCTACAAAATACCAAACAACTTCTTTGCATTTTCACATGTCAGTTTTGCCAACTCCTCTGCAGATAGGCCATTGATATCTCCCAATTTTTGTGCCACATATTGTAGCATACCGCTATGGTTTTGCCTGCCACGAAACGGCTCGGGAGTAAGGTAGGGGCAATCGGTTTCGAGCAGTAGGTTTTCCATTGGTACCTTTGCAGCAGCTTCCAAAGCACGGCGTGCGTTTTTAAATGTGCTGGTGCCACAAAACCCAAGATGAAGGCCCTGCTCGCAAAGCCACTCGGCATCCGCAGCAGAACCAGAGTAGGCATGCAGCACCCCCTTTGGTTTGTACTCTTTGAGGATACGATACATATCGGCATGCGCTTCTCTGTCGTGAATCGAAACGGGCAAACTGTATTTTTTTGCCAGCTGTAACTGCGCCGAAAACAGCTCCAGCTGTGCTTCTTTTGGCACCGGCCAGTGATGGTCAAGGCCAATTTCACCAATGGCCACCACTTTTTCATGAGAAAGAAGCCCTTCTATTTCGCAAAGCTCCTTTTGCCAATTACCGCTAAATTTTTTCAGTGTGCTTCCCTCTTCCTCTATTAAGCTTTGTGGGTGAATACCCACCGCCGTGTAAAGAAAAGGATATTTTTCGGCAAGGCGTAGGCTTTCTTCGGCAGTTTCATAATCAGTGGCGCAGTCTAAAACATAGGCTACACCAAGCTGTGGCAGCCTTTCTAAAAGCAGCTCTCGGTTGTTTTTATAATGGGACGAAGTATAATGGGCATGCGTGTCAAAAATAGGCGATATTATGTTCTCTAAAAGACTATCTAGTGCAGTAATTGCCTCTTGCATCTCCCTTACCTCACACGTGCGCCGGGCACGGCAGTCTCTGGCAAGAACAACACCTGTGCTTCACCTTCAGCGCCGTCCGACGCCAAAATCATGCCTTCACTAAGCTGGCCACACAGTGTCGCAGGTGCCAAGTTTGCCACCAAAACCACCTTACGACCTGTCAATTCCTCGGCGGTGTACCACGGCGCTATGCCACTGACCACCTGCCGCTCGCGCGTGCCGTCAAACACCGTGAGAAGCAACAGTTTTTTGCTTTTTTTCACGGGTGTACAACGGCGAATTTCCGCCACAAGCAATTGCATTTTTAAAAAATCATCAAAGGTAATGTCTGGCATCACCTCGGCTTCTATGCCCGCTTTTGCCTTTTCGGCAGCCTCTTGCTTTGCCACTTTCGCCTCAATTTCTGCCTCAATTTCTGCCAAAAGAGCCTCGGCATCAAGACGCGCAAACAGCGGCTGTGGCTTTTGTACACCGCCATCATAAGAGATGCATTCATCTAGACTTTCTAGCGTCTGCCGCTCTTTCGGGCAAGAAAGTTGACAGAAAATCTCCTCAGAAGTTTTAGGCATAAACGGAGAAAGCAACACGCCCAAATGGCGAATACACTCCAGCAAGGTTCCTAAAACAGCTGCAAGACGCTCTTTTTGTGTTTCATCTTTGCCAAGCACCCAAGGCTCGCACTCATCGATATATTTGTTGGCATGCTTTGCCAGCTGCAACACCTGCTCTGCGGCGTCGGCACAGTGGAAGGTATCCATGTGTGCTTGCATGCTTTCTTTTGCCAATTTTGCCTTTTCGAAAAGGGCTACATCGACATCGCTTGAAAGGCGCTCTTTTGGCGAGGTGCCACCAAAATATTTGTGTGTCATCGCCAATGTACGCTGCACCAAATTTCCCAACACATTTGCAAGGTCTGCGTTGTAACGCTCAAAAATACGTGCATAGCTCACAGTACCGTCCTGTGCATAGGGCATTTCGCAAAGCAAATACCAGCGCACACCATCCACGCCGATGCGCTCGGCAAGTTCATCCGCATAAATCACATTCCCGCGGCTTTTGCTCATCTTGTCTTCGCCAGAAAGCAGCCAAGGATGCCCGTAAATTTGTTTTGGCAACTCAATCCCCAGTGCCATAAGCAAAATGGGCCAGTAGATGGTGTGAAAACGCAAAATATCTTTACCGATGATGTGTGCTTCGGCCGGCCAGTAACGTAAAAACAGCTCGCCTGGGTTTTCTGCATCATAATCCAGCGCACTGATGTAGTTTGTGAGAGCATCTATCCACACATAAATCACGTGTTTATCATCAAAAGAAACCGGTATTCCCCAAGAAAAGCTTGAGCGAGACACACATAAATCCTGTAAGCCCGGCTTTAGAAAGTTGTTCACCATTTCGCGCTTGCGGCTTTCGGGCACAATGAAATCCGGGTTTTCGTCCAGATGTTTTTGCAAGCGGTCTTGATAATTCGACATTTTAAAGAAATAGGCCTCTTCACTGGCACGTTTTACTTCGCGCCCGCATTCCGGGCATTTGCCGTCCACCAGCTGTGCATCGGTGAAAAAGCTTTCGTCCGGCACGCAATACCAGCCCTCATAGGCCGATTTATAAATGTCCCCTTGGTCGTACAATTTTTGAAAAATCTTCTGCACCACGCATTTGTGACGCTCATCTGTGGTGCGGATGAAATCGTCATACGAAATATCAAGCTTATCGCAGATATCACGCACTTGCCCTGCAACACTGTCTACCAGCTGCTTTGGTTCAATACCTTCTTCGCGTGCCAGCTCCTCAATTTTTTGGCCGTGCTCATCAGTGCCTGTTAAAAAACGCACGTCTCGTCCTTGTAAACGCTTTAGACGCGCTAGAGCATCTGTGAGTACAATTTCATAGCTATTCCCAATGTGTGGTTTGCGCGATGTGTATGCAATCGCCGTTGTAATGTAGTATTTTTCATTTTGCATAAACTTTAACCCCTAACTGTTTTCTAAAATAAAAAAGCGTTCGTACCACACAAGGAAACACAGCACCGTCCAAATGCGGCGGCCGCGGTTTGCGCGGTTTTCGTAATGCTCATTGAGCAATTGCATCAGTTTTTCTTTGTGGAAGAAAGCAGCGGCAAAATCACTTTCAAAATAACGACGGGCGAATTCATAATATTCTTTTTGCCGAAGCCAAGTGCGAATGGGCACGGGGAACCCTTTTTTCGGACGTGTGGCCCATTCGTTCGGTAGGTTGCGATTGGCCGCATGGCGAAACACCACCTTGTTTTCACGGCCTTTGATGCGATATCGGCTGGGCACACGCCTTGCAAGGGCCATCACCTCTTTATCAAGGAAAGGCACACGCAATTCCAGCGAATGCGCCATGCACATCTTGTCTGCCTTTAGCAAAATGTCACCGGGTAGCCACAGGTGTAAATCGAGGTATTGTTTTTGGCTCACCTCATCCCAATCGGCACTGTGGCGATAAAACGGGCGACATAGATCCCGCGGCGAAGCCCCACCCTGATAGGCCGGCTGTAAAAGCGCCTGTGCCTCTTTTTCCGAAAACACCACCGCTTGGCCAATAAACCAATCTTCAGGTTTTTCGGCACTTTTTAAAAGAAAATTGCGTCCTTTTATGCTAGGCATATTTTTTGCCACACCACCCAGGGCACGCCGCAGGCCTTTCGGCGCTTTTTTAAAACGCTCCATAGCCGGCGTATCGGCATACAATTCATAGCCTGCAAACAATTCATCTGCCCCTTCACCACTCAATACCACTGTCACTTTTTCTGCAGCCAGTTTCGCCAAAAACCACAAAGGTACACTAGACGGATTCGACTGTGGCTGATCCATGTGATATTGAATGTCAGAGAGTGCAGCAAAACACTCGTTTGGCGTAAGCTGTTTTCGCACATTGTGCACCCCAAGGTGCTCACTCAGCTCCACCGCGTGGTGGGATTCGTCAAAATTGGCCTCGGCAAATCCCACCGAAAAACTGTGCTCGGGCAAAAGGCAGGCAGTGATATAGCTAGAATCCACCCCGCCGGACAAAAACGCGCCCACTTTCACATCGCTGATGCGATGTGCATTAACACTTTCGTGCACAGCCTTGTCAATTTCCTCCACATATTGCTCAAACGTAAGGCTTTCGTCCGCTGCAAATTCGGCGTCAAAATAACATTCTGTGCGTAGGTGTCCGTTTTCAAAAATACCAAAATGCCCCTGCGGCAGGCTGCTCACACCCTCAAAAAATGTGTCGACCCCGGCAGGATACTGAAAACTCAAATAGGCTCGCAAGGCATTTGGGTTTACACGTTTTTCAAAATCTGGATGATCCAAAAAGCTTTTAATCTCACTGCCAAACATCCAAGACCCATCCGCCAGCTGACAATGATAAAACGGCTTAATACCAAAGGGGTCGCGCGCTACCAAAAGGCGCTCTTTCGTCTTGTCCCACAAAGCGAAGGCAAACATGCCGCGCAGTTTTGCCACAAGGCCCTCACCATACTCCTCATAGCCATGCAGCAGCACCTCACTGTCTGTGGCGGAATGAAACACATGCCCCTTTGCCTGCAATTCCTCACGCAAGGTGGGGAAATTATAAATTTCTCCGTTGAAAACCAGCACAAGGCTTTCATCTTCATTTTTCATCGGTTGCGCGCCATTTTCAGACAGATCTAAAATGGACAACCTACGAAACCCCAATGCGATCTTCTCATCGGTATACTGTCCGCCCATATCGGGCCCCCGATGGATAATACGTCGCATCATCGGCCCGATGATACGCTCTTTTTCGGCAGCTACTTGGGTGCCGGTAAATCCGATAAAACCACACACGGTGTTGTCGCCTCCCTTTGGAACAAACATTTTATACAGTACAGTTGTACCGTCGTTTTAAAAGCATAATTCGCAATTTTTTATTCATATTTAAGGTTTTGTTTGCAACTTCAGCTTCTAACAAAGCATAATCCTCTCCGTTCACTACGCAAACCCCTGCGGTATTTTTCCACAGGCCACAATAGCCTCCTTGGCAAGTGCCTCCATGCTATCAAGACATATGTCCGGACATAATTTTTCTCGTTTAAGCAGAGAAAGCTCTGTGCAACCCAAAACAAGGTGTGTGCATCCGGCCAAAAGCAGCTCTTCCACAGCAGCTGAAAAAAGGGCAACACGTGGTGGACGCGAGGCCTTAATGTCCTCGTAAATCAATTGCATTAGTCCCTCTTGTGTCCTTTTTTCGGGCACTGCGTAGGCAAGGTTTGCCCTTTCGCACTCGGTTTGATACAAACCTGTTTGCACGGTGCCACTTGTGGCCATAATGCCCACCTTTTCGCCACCTCTACGAACAATTTCCTCCACTGTTAGCCGTGGCATATGCAATACAGGAACAGACACCACCTCACTTATTTCTTTGTGAAAGCAATGTGCTGTGTTGCATGCAATGGCTAAAATGTCAGCGCCAAATTGCTCTAATCGCTCTGCCTGCATTTGCAAAGACGCAAGGGGGTTCGTTTCGCTTTTCCCCAAAAGAAACGCCGTGCGATCGGACGTTTTTGGGTGTGAAGATAGCAAAATATCAAGGTGGTCTTGGTCTTGTGCGGCCAGTGTGTGAACGGTGAGTAGTTCGTAAAAATACACCGAAGCCATCGGCCCCATGCCACCTAAAACGCCAAGTGTTTTACCAAGACCCATCATTTCCCGCCTCCCTTTCACGAACTCACCGGTATATTGTGTGGGTGCACGTAGTGAAATCCCACACCGTGGGGTTAGCCTCCCCTAAAAACCGTGGGGCGCTACCCCAAACCCCGCCATTTTCAAGAAAAAGTGGACAAACCCTTTATATAAGGGCAACTTTTATTTGAGCACGATATAAAAAGGAGCTTGTCTATGAGCTTTCGGTTTGTTACAATTTTTCGAGACAAAACACAACGAAGTATATTTGTGCAAAAATATACATTTTGTTTATCGTTGTCGTGTACAATAAGTGGCATATTTCTTTTTATGGCGACGGGCATGCTCAAGCAGGTATAGCCTACGCAGTGGGTTCATGCGTTTATCAAAAACATAGCCAAAAGTGGAGCATTCTTTCCCGCCTTTCACTAAATTTTGCGCTTTCTGCACCATTTCTTCATCTTCGGTGTAGGCCCATACAACACTGTTTGGCACACTGTGCCAATAGTGCTCGGCTTGCACATAATGCGCTGTTTCACGCTTGTTGCCCAAAATCCAATCATCCACCAACAGTTTTGCCAGATTTACGCCCGAACCCGTAACATAAAAGTGGCTACGCCCTTGACGCAAATTGATTTCAAACACCTTGTATTCCCCTGTGTTGCGATCACGCTTGATATCAAAATTGGCAAAACCCACATACCCGATATTTTCCAAAAAACGTGCAAAGGTATCCATCAATTCACGGTCATATTCGGTGACAATGGCCGCATGGTTGCCAATGGCCGTGGGCGTGTGCTCTTCCAAAAGCACATGACCAAGGCACATCATTTCTACACGGCTATCTTGGTTACAATAAGCCGTTAATACACGCATTTCACTGTCTCCGCCGGGCAAAAACTCCTGCAAAATCAAGCTTTCATCATAACCAGAGGCAAAAATTTGACGTGCAATTTCCATTGTTTCTTCAGCAGTTTTGGGAAAATATACTTTTTTCATTCCCTCAAACGCATGTTTCCAATAGGCAATACTAGAAGACGGTTTTAACACAATGGGATACGAAAACGGCAGGTTTTTCAAGCGATTTGCAAGCGCTGCATCGTCTTGCAAATCGGCATTTTTTAGCAATTCTGTATTCGGAAACGGCAGTTTATGCAATTTACACAGCTCATAGAAGCTATCTTTTGTCACAAGCTGCTGCATCAGAGACTCATCAATATAAGGCACCACAAAACCCATTTCACGCAAAGCATCTCGGTTGCGAATGAGTAGGGCGGCATAATCGTCGGTGCAACCTAAAAGCAGTTTTTCTGCATCTGTGTGCGTGGCGGCAAATTCCTGCATCACTCGCAGCAGTTCTGCATCTTCATCAATTTTGTTGTTTTCGTGGAAACGCAGAATTTTGCTGTATTTAGTGTCTCCCATCGGCCAACGGCCAAAAGCATCACTAATAAGGCCATAGGCTTCGTGCACATTGCGCGCCATGCCATAGCAGTTCATGTCAGCACCCAGTAACACCGGATAAAATAGGGTTTGTTCCATAGTCTTGTGTATTCCTTTTGTGTATAGTCAGCTGTATTGTCTCTGTGTGGAATTGTTTTACGGCAGTTCTGTTGTGGGCGATTGTTTGGCGCGTGCCTCGGGTGTATCGCTTTTTGAGGCAATGGCAAGAGACGTGCATGCCGCGCACACACCCAAAACGGCAAGGTTTACACACTCCAGCAGTGTTTGCAAAGAAACAATGCGGGGGCCAAAAAAATAGTTGTGCATCTGATACGGCAGAGCAAGGCAGGTGGCGCAAAGAAACAACAATAGGCCAAGACCATATACCATACACATGCGCGGCAGGGGTAGGGCAATGTAAAACCCACGCAACAAAGCTAAGAACCACAAAAGTGCCAACAGGGTTGCAAAGGCATACATGGTAGAACCAAAGCTGGAAATCGAAAACGGAAAAAACAGTACCGTTTGCACCGCAAGAGAAAGAAACGGCAACACGGCAATAATGCCAAACCACACATTTTGGGTGGGGCTTGGCGCACTTTGCACCAAAAGCTGCAAACCACAAAACAAAGCAAATAGCCCGTAAAACACGTAAAGAGCGCCCAAAAAGAGCAAGGGTACAGAAAGAGTAAAAAGAAAACGCACCACCTCATACCCGCCAAGCAAAAAACCTGAAAGCGCGCAGGCAAAATAGGGCGTTGCCAAACTTTTACTTCTTACACGTAAGGTGGAAATGCCCTGCGGCCCCACCGTGGAAAGACCCAAAAGCACCATCAAAACAGGAAGCGCCAACGCCGCATAGCGCATCCAAACCTCACCCAGTTGAGGATAGCCCGTTTGCAATGAACTGAAATAGGATAAATCCATCCAGTACATGCCACCATACAAAAGCATTACAAGCACCACAAGCAAAGTGGGAATCATTCGTTTCATCCCAAAAAACCCCTTTATAAAAGAAGTGTAGCTATAAAAAACAAAATTTATAATTTATGCTATGTACAGTATATTGTAGCGCATGCAATAAAAAAACACAAGGATGCAAATGACGGTTGACAAGTGCCGCTTGAGGGACTATAATATACAGTAATCTGGCGGAGGTATTTCGCCCGAAAACAAGATACATGCGAAGACGGGAACCATAGTGTGCAAACGCTAAGGCCACAGAGAGCCGCCGCTTGGTGCAAGGCGGTGCCAAAGCCTTGTATGCAGTCCTTCCCAGAGCAGTTGCCCGAAGAAGGCATAGCCTTTGTGTAGGCGCAAACGGCAAACACCCCGTTATCGGTGTGCGGCATTCAAAAAATTTGCACGTTGTGTGCGTTTGTTTCGATGTCGAATAAGAGGCTGCGTTTGTTGCGCGGCAAGTAGAGTGGTACCGCAGGCATCGCCTGTCTCTTCGTGAGACAGGCGTTTTTTGTTTTTTCGTCCCCTACCAATGCCCAGGTGGTTCTAGCCCCACCAAAAAAGCAACACTTTAGCCACAAAACGGTACAATAAAGGGAGTGTTATCATGAAAATGAACGGTGCTGAAATTTTAACCCAGGTGCTACTGGAGCAACAGGTGGATACCATTTTTGGCTATCCCGGTGGATCTGTTTTGCATATTTATGATGCCTTGTATGAACACAAAGATCGCATCCGCCATGTGCTTACTGCCCACGAACAAGGTGCTGCCCACGCAGCCGACGGATACGCTCGTCTTTCCGGAAAAACCGGCGTGGTTTTGGCCACCAGTGGCCCCGGCGCCACAAATCTTGTCACCGGCATTGCCACGGCCTACATGGATTCTGTGCCGATGGTAGCCATCACAGGCAATGTGTCTTCAAACCTCATTGGCAAAGACAGTTTCCAAGAGGTATACACTGTGGGCATCACCATGCCCATTACAAAACACAATTTTATGGTGCAAGACATCAAAGAGCTTGCAAGCACCCTGCGCGAGGCGTTTCGCATCGCTGGCACCGGCCGCAAAGGCCCCGTGCTTGTGGACATTACAAAAGATGTAACCATAGCAGAGTATGACTATACACCCGAGCCTTGCGTCACTTGTCCTTCGCCCATTTTTGAAGACAAAGAAGCCGTATGGGAAGTGGCACGCCTACTTTCGGCGGCCAAAAAACCACTGGTGTGTTTTGGTGGCGGTGCCATGGCAAGCGGCGCCGGCGATATTTTGCATGATGTGTTACACAAAGGTGGCCTGCCTGCTGTGCACAGCCTCATGGGCACAGGTGTGCTCAGCTACAACGACCCTCTAAATATGGGACTTGTAGGCATGCACGGCAGCTACAGCGGTAATATGGCGCTGGAACATGCCGATTTAATCCTCACCGTAGGTTTCCGTTTTTCTGATCGTGTGGCGCTGGCACCCGGAAAATGGGCACCCAATGCCACCATTGTGCAAATCGACATCGACCCGAGTGAAGTGAACAAAAATGTGCGCATCCACCACGCGGTGGTAGGCGATGTAAAACAAGTGCTTACGCAGCTTTTACCGCTGGTTGAAGAGGGCAAACACGACACTTGGCTTTCGGAAATTGACGCATGGAAACAAAAAGATTATCACGCCGATGATGTGTTCGACCGTTTGCGTCCACATCAGGTGATTGAAGCCATCAACGAAGTAGCCGGTGAAGATGCCATCATCGTCACCGATGTGGGCCAGCATCAAATGTGGGCTGCACAATATTGCCAGCGCACCCAACCGCGCAGTTTCCTCACCAGCGGCGGCCTTGGCACTATGGGTTTTGGCTACGGTGCCGCTATCGGTGCACAAATGGCTTCGCCCAAACGCCGTGTCATTCACATCACAGGCGACGGCAGTTTTCATATGAATCTCAATGAATGCTGCACTGCCGTTAGCTACGGCCTGCCCATCGTCAGCGTTGTTTTAAACAACACCGTTTTGGGCATGGTGCGCCAGTGGCAGCATGTCTTCTACGACGATCGCTTCTCACAAACTTCACCACAACGCCAAACCGATTTTGTGAAATTGGCAGACGCTTTTGGTGGCAAAGGATACCGTGCCGAAACACCCGACACCCTTAAAAAAGCACTGCAAGATGCTCTCTCTGCCAATTGCCCCGCTTTTATAGAGTGCCCCATTGACAAAGATGAAATGGTTTTGCCAATGATTCCCTGCGGCAAAACCGTGGCCGATATGATTTTGGATTAGCTAACCCTGAAAGGAGTGGTTTTATGAGCCAAACACAAACACAGGTTGTGTCGATGCTGGTGGCCAACAACGCAGGCGTTTTAGCACGCATCTCCAGCCTTTTTGCACGCAAAGGCTTCAATATCGACAGCCTCACCGTTTCGGCAACAGACGTACACGGCATCTCACGCATCACCATCACCACCTGCGGTGACAAAAATACCTTGCATCAAATTTTAAGCCAAAGCGCAAAATTACACGAGGTGCGCAACGTAATTGCCCTTGATGCCGAAAGTAGCATCCAGCGCGAACTTTTGCTTGTGAAATTACACACCGGCGAAGACAAACGAAGTGTTCTGCGTGAAGTGGCCGAAATTTATAAGGCCAATATCGTCGATTTGTCTGTGGACAGCATGGTGGTGGAACTCACCGGCCGCCCGGGCAAAATTGATGCCTTCCTCGCCGTTATCGAACAATATGAAATCCTCGAGATGTGCCGCACCGGCGTCACCGCATTAGAACGCGGCGACCGCGTCTTGGGCGCTGTTCCCATAGAAGACGAAGACGCATAACCTAAGACCTTGGGGCGCTGCCCCAAACCCTGCAATTTTTTGAAAAAAATTGAGTAAAACTTTTGTTTCGGGATGGCTTTAAAGCAAGCTTTGTCAAACTATTTTGCTTCAATATATATTTTGTGGGGATGGCCAGCGGATTTTTTAGAAGTTGGCACAGGGACCTCTGCCAACTTGGGCGAGTTTTTCATAATACTGAAATACTGCCTAGGCAAAAGAAGTAAAATTGTGTACAATGGGAGAGAGTGTTAACTCCATCCTATAATAAATTCATTAAAATGCGGTGTAAAACCGAAAGGAGCAACAATATGATTCCAAAATATTACGACAAAGATTGTGACATGAACTTATTAAGCGGCAAAACCGTTGCCGTGGTGGGTTTTGGTAGCCAAGGCCATGCACACGCACTAAACTTGCACGAAAGCGGTGTAAACGTTGTGGTAGGCGCAAGAGAAGGCGGCGCAGGCTGGAAAGCAGCAAAAGCCGCAGGGCTTCCCGTGATGACCGCCGCAGAAGCCGCAAAGCAGGGTGACTTAATTATGCTAAGCCTGCCGGACGAATCGGCACCGGGCATTTACAAAAGCGATATTGAACCAAACCTTGAAAAAGGCAACGTGCTGATGTTTGCACATGGCTTCAACATTCACTTCAATCAAATTCAGCCCCCCAAAGATGTGGACGTGGTGATGGTGGCCCCAAAAGGCCCGGGCCACACTGTGCGTAGCCAATACCAAGAGGGCGCGGGTGTTCCCTGCCTTATCGCCATTTATAGAGATGCCAGCGGCAAAGCCCGTGACTATGCACTTGCTTATGCCAGCGGCATTGGCGGTGGACGTGCCGGCATTTTGGAAACCAGCTTTAAAGAGGAAACCGAAACTGATTTGTTTGGCGAGCAAGCCGTTTTGTGTGGCGGTGTTACCGCACTGATGCAAGCCGGTTTTGAAACCCTTGTAGAGGCCGGATACGAGCCTGAAATGGCCTATTTTGAGTGTGTGCACGAAATGAAACTCATTGTAGACCTCATCATCCAAGGTGGATTTGCACGCATGCGCTATTCCATTTCCAACACCGCCGAATACGGCGATTATCGCGTGGGCCCACGCATCATCACCGAGGAAACCCGCAAAGAAATGCGCAAAGTACTGCGCGAAATTCAAACCGGCGAATTTGCCAGCGAGTACATCCAAGAGATGGGCGCAGGCGGCCAAGCACGCTTTTTGGCCACACGCCGTATGGAAGCCGACCAACCACTGGAAGCAGTGGGCAAAGACCTGCGCGGCATGATGAGCTGGCTGAAAAAAGACTAAGTTTCAGGCACAAACTCTTTGAGGAGGCTCTTGTAGCCTCCTCAATTTTATCATAACCACCCAGATGAAGACCACCTTTCCATACCACCTTTTAAGGACTGTGAAAAAAACGATTTATGTTTAAAACCAGCATCGCAAAGGTAAAACATTTGTTTTGATCCTACCCCGCTTCACGGTGGTGCAGCGCGAAGCCTTGCTCTCCTAAAAAGAGTGGCCTTCAAAAAAGCGCCGCAAAGCATAGCTTTGTAACACCACCGCCCTCTTAAGCATACTCAAATCAAACGTGCCCTTAAACAGACAGGTTTGTCCACTTTTCCCAAAGCGGTGGGGTGTGGGGCAGCGCTCCACGACCTTTGAAATTAAGCGATCCATCTCTTGCAACACAAAGGAGGTTAAAACCGTGCTAAAAGAACAAAGTGTGCGCGTCACCGAAGGCGTAGAGCGCGCGCCAAACCGCAGTTTATTTTACGCCATGGGCTACACCGAAGAGGAATTGCACCGCCCCTTAGTGGGTGTGATAAGCGCCTTTAGCGAAATTGTGCCCGGACATATTCATTTAGATAAGCTGGCTGATGCTGCAAAAGCCGGTGTACGTATAGCCGGTGGCACGCCCATTTTAGTGCCATCTATTGGCGTGTGTGATGGCATTGCCATGGGCCACGAAGGTATGCGCTATAGCCTGCCCAGCCGCGAGCTTATTGCCGACAGCCTTGAAACCATGGCCAAAAGCCATGCATTTGACGCGCTTGTCCTCATCCCAAACTGTGACAAAATTGTGCCCGGTATGCTCATGGGTGCCGCACGCCTTAATTTGCCCACCGTTCTAGTTAGCGGCGGACCCATGATGGCAGGCGAAATTCAAGAACGTGAAATCAGTTTATCCAATATTTTCGAGGCCGTAGGCGCACGCAAAGCAAACCAAATCAGCGATAGCCAGCTCACCGAAATGGAGCAAGAATGTTGCCCCGGTTGTGGCAGTTGCGCCGGTATGTACACAGCCAACAGCATGAACTGTTTAAGCGAGGCCGTGGGTATTGCCCTAGCGGGCAACGGCACCGTAGCCGCCGTTAGTGCAAACCGAACACGCCTTGCCAAAAAAGCCGGTATCCACGTGATGGATTTGCTCCAAAAAGGCATAAAATTCTGCGATATCGTAAACGAGAAATCTTTGCGCAATGCCTTATGTTGCGACATGGCCCTAGGCTGCAGCACCAATACCGTGTTGCACCTTTTGGCCATTGCACACGAATCAAATGCCTCCATCACACTCGAAACCATCAACGAGCTTAGCGCCAAAACACCAAACCTGTGTCATTTGGCACCGGCAGGCCCCGCGCATATCCAAGACCTAGACGCCGCAGGCGGCATCACTGCTGTAATGGCAGAACTTGCCAAAAAGAACTTGATTGACACAAGCCTACCCACCGTCAGCGGCCAAACCGTTGGCGAAAAAATCGCAAACACACAAAACAAAAATACCGAAGTCATTCGCCCTGCCGAAACCCCCTATTCCGAAACCGGTGGCATTGCGGTGCTCTTTGGCAACCTCGCCAAAGAAGGCGCCGTGGTAAAACAATCGGCCGTGGCCGAGGAAATGTTGTGCCACAAAGGCCCCGCACGCGTGTTTAACAGCGAAGAAGAAGCCATTGCCGCCATCTATGCAAAATCCATTCAAAAAGGCGATGTTGTGGTCATTCGCTATGAAGGCCCCAAAGGCGGCCCCGGTATGCGCGAAATGCTCAATCCCACCAGCGCCCTTGCCGGTATGGGCCTTGCCGCAAGCGTGGCTCTCATCACAGACGGGCGCTTTTCCGGCGCGTCCCGTGGCGCGTCCATTGGGCATGTGTGCCCCGAAGCCGCCGCAGGTGGCCTTATCGGCCTTGTAAAAGAAGGCGACACAATCGAAATCGATATCCCAAACCGCAAACTGCACCTCTCTGTTGACGACGCAGAGCTGGATACCCGACGCGCTTCGTTTGTGCCACTGGAAAAAGAAACCAGCGGCTGGCTTCGCCGCTACCGCCGCCTTGTACGCGCTGCCGCAGTGGGCGCGGTGCTGGAATAGCCAACGGCGGTGGATTGTACGAAAGGTCAAGAGCAAGGCCAAGGACAAGACCTTGGAACCCCTTTCTTCGAAAGAAAGGGGTTCCAAACCTCCCCAAAAAACTTTTATTTTAGAGCGATTCTACAAAAGATGATTTTAAAATTAACAAGAAAAATTGTTTTTTCATCCCTATAGCAATATAAAACGAAACCGCCGGGATACCTCCCCGGCGGTTTGGCTGTTTAAAAAACACTTTTGCACACCCTTTATGTGACTTTTAAAAAAATGCAATAAAACAATCATTCTAAATGTGTCGGCAATCATGTTCCATCTGCCTATTTCGTGTGATTTTCACCGGTTACGCATGGAAAAAGCGCGAAGCCTCGCTGCCCTAAAAAAATGACCTTCAAAAAAAACGTCACAAAGCGTAGCTTTGTGACACAGTTGCCCTCTTTTTACCAGCTTACATAACACGCGCCCTTACCTGAAAGCTTTGTCCACTTTCTCGAAAGTGGCGGGGTGCGGGGCAGAGCCCTGCGGTCTTCGGGGTGCGGGGCAGAGCCCTGCGGTCTTCGGGGTGCGGGGCAACAAAAAAGCCCCGGCATGTTTGCCGGGGCTTTTTTATATTATTTCACGTCGATGCCTTCTTTTTCGAAAGCTTTGAGCAAGAGGTTCATATCGCTGGGGATGGTGATGGGCTCGCCGCACGCTTCAATGGCATTGGCAACATCTTTAAGGCCGTTGCCGGTAACCACGCTCACCACGGTAGCCTCTTTGGGCAGCTTGCCTTCATCGCAAAGCTTTTTCACGCCAGCGGTGCCGGCAACGCCGGCAGGCTCACCAAACACGCCGCAGGTGGTACCCAAAAGTTTTTGGGCCGCCATAATTTCATCATCGCTCACGTTCACCACCAGCCCGTTCGATTCGCGGATAGCCATCAGTGCCTTATCGGCATTGCGCGGCACGCCCACGGCAATAGAGTCGGCGATGGTATTCTCTTCCATGGGTTTCCAGTCGTTTCCGGTTTGGATGGCAAGGTTCAGCGGGCAACAACCTTCTGCCTGCACCGAAATCAAGCGGGGCAAACGGTCGATAAACCCGATGGCGTGCAAATCTTTAAGACCTTTCCAAGCGCCGGCAATGGTGCAACCGTCACCCACTGAAATGGCAATATAATCGGGCACTTCCCAGTTCAATTGCTCCATAATTTCAAGCGCCACGGTTTTTTTACCTTCGGATAGATAAGGGTTAATGGCGGCATTACGGTTATACCAGCCCCAACGGTCGATTGCTTGTTTCGATAAATCAAACGTTTCTTCATAGCTACCTTGCACCGAAACCACGTGTGCACCAAAAGTCATCAGCTGTGCCACCTTACCTTTAGGTGCACGCGAAGGCACAAAAATAAAAGTTTCGATGCCTGCAGCGGCAGCGTTTCCTGCCAAAGAAGACGCGGCATTGCCCGTGGATGAGCAGGCAATCACTTTGGCACCGGCCTCTTTTGCTTTTGCAACGGCCATGGCAGAGGCACGATCTTTCAGCGACGCTGTTGGGTTTAACCCGTCGTCTTTTACAAAAACGCGCGCAAGGCCCAGAACTTCTGCCAATTGTTTTGTCTCATAAAGTGGGCTCATGCCCACACGCAATGGAGTATCTTCAGTGGTTTCCTCCACAGGAAGAAGCTCTCTATATCGCCACATCGATGAATTTTTACGTTCTTTTAGCATTTCTTTTGTAAATACACTGCGGATATAATCGTAATCATATACGATATCTAAAATGCCACCACACTCACAATTGGTAACGGTTGGCACCGCCTCATATTCATTTGCGCAACGCACACATTTGGCATGTTTTACATTTTTCATTTTCTAGCACCCTTTCTTTCCTTTTATCAATGGGCTTTCCCCCATGGTTTCACGTGCACTATCTTTTATCATAACAATAAAATGCCCAGAAATCAATAAAAAGAGAACCGCACCATAAAAATTTTTTGGTTTACACAAATTTTGTTTGACACGTGTGAAATCTGTGTTATGATAAGAATAGATAAGCATCGCAGAAACGGATGCTAGCTTCTTTTGGCAAATAATTAAAAAGCAATAATAAAGGTGGAGGGTTACTGTTATGGATTTTGAAGCGATTAAAAAAGCGGCGCAAGGGTACGAAGCAGATATGACCAAATTTTTACGGGATTTGATTGCCATCCCAAGCGAAAGTTGCGAGGAAGAAGGCGTCATTCGCCGCACCATTGCAGAAATGGAAAAATTGGGTTTTGATAAAGCTGAAATCGACCCGCAAGGCAACGCCCTTGGTTGGATGGGCACGGGCAAAAAAATCATCGCTTTCGATGGCCACATCGACACTGTGGGCATCGGCAACATTGACAACTGGGATTTTGATCCTTACAAAGGTTTTGAAGACGACATCACCATTGGTGGACGCGGTGGCTCCGACCAAGAGGGCGGCATTGTGTCGGCCGTGTATGGCGCAAAAATTATGAAAGATTTGGGCCTTATCCCAGCGGACACCAGCGTTTTGGTAACTGCCACTGTGCAAGAAGAAGACTGTGACGGCCTATGCTGGCAATACATCCACCTTGAAGACGGCATCAAGCCTGAGTTTGTGGTTTCTACAGAGCCCACCGACGGCGGCATTTACCGTGGCCACCGCGGACGCATGGAAATTCGTGTAGACGTGAAAGGTATCTCTTGCCACGGCTCTGCACCCGAGCGTGGCGATAACGCCATTTACAAAATGGCCGATATTCTACAAGACGTGCGTGCGCTCAACGAAAACAACTGCGAAGACAGCACCGAAATCAAAGGTCTTGTGAAAATGCTGGACAAACGCTATAACCCAGACCATTGCGACGACGCCAACTTCCTTGGCAGAGGCACCATCACCGCTTCGCAAATTTTCTTCACCTCGCCTAGCCGTTGCGCCGTGGCAGACAGCTGCGCCGTATCGCTGGACCGCCGCATGACCGCCGGCGAAACTTGGGAAAGTTGCCTTGATGAAATTCGTGCGTTACCTGCTGTAAAAAAATACGGCGATGACGTGGTGGTTTCGATGTATAAATACGACCGCCCCGCATGGACAAACCTTGTATATGAAACCGAGTGCTATTTCCCAACATGGATTAACAAAGAAGATGCCCCCCACGTGCAAGCCGTTGCCGATTCCTTCAAAGCCCTGTATGGCGAAGAGCGCATTGGCCCCGATTGCACCATGGATAAACGCCGCCGCCCACTGATAGACAAATGGACATTCTCCACCAACGGTGTTTCCATTCAAGGCCGCTATGGCATTCCCTGCGTTGGTTTTGGCCCCGGTGCCGAAAGCCAAGCACACGCACCAAACGAGGTGATTTGGAAACAAGACCTTGTCACCTGCGCCGCCGTGTACGCCGCAATTCCCGGCCTTTATAAAGGCTAAACCAATATAAATAATTAGGAGGATTTTCTCATGAGCAAAGCAATGGAACTCGCACGTCATCTAGAAACCTTAAACTTTAACGGTATGTACAAAAGTGATTTTTACTGGACTTGGGACAAAAGCGACGACGAAATTGCCGCCGTATTTGCCGTAGCCGATGCACTGCGCGATTTGCGCGAGCACAACAAATCCACCAAAGTGTTTAATTCTGGCCTTGGCATTTCCATTTTCCGCGATAACTCTACCCGCACTCGTTTCTCCTATGCCTCTGCTTGCAACCTGTTGGGCCTTGAAGAGCAAGTTTTGGACGAAAAAGTGAGCCAGATTGCCCACGGCGAAACCGTGCGCGAAACCGCCAACATGGTGTCGTTTATGGCCGATGTTGTGGGTATCCGCGACGATATGTTCATCGGCGAAGGCACCAAATATATGGAAACTTTCATGAATGCCACGGAAGAAGGCTATCGCGATGGCATTTTAGAACAACGCCCCACCCTTGTAAACCTGCAGTGCGATGTGGATCACCCCACCCAAAGTATGAGCGATATGCTGCATGTTATCAACCATTTTGGTGGTGTTGAGAACCTGAAAGGCAAAAAGATTGCCATGACTTGGGCCTATTCTCCCTCTTATGGCAAACCCCTTTCCGTGCCACAAGGCATCGTGGGCTTGTTTACCCGCTTTGGCATGGACGTAACCCTTGCTCATCCCGAAGGTTACGAAATCATGTCCAGCGTAGAAGACGTTGCCAAAAAGAACGCCGATGCCTGCGGTGGCACCTTTACCAAAACCAACAACATGGCCGAAGCTTTTAAAGATGCCGACATCGTGTACCCCAAAAGCTGGGCCCCGTTTGCCGCCATGGAAAAACGCACACAGCTGTATAAAAAAGGCGATAAAGCCGGCATTGATGCATTAGAACAAGAACTGCTTGCCCAAAACGCAAAACACAAAGACTGGGCTTGCACTGAAGACATGATGAAGAAAACAAAAGGCGGAAACGCTTTGTACATGCACTGCTTACCTGCCGACATCACCGGCCTTTCCTGCAAAGAAGGTGAAGTGGATAACTCTGTTTTCGACCGCTACATCACCCCGCTTTACAAAGAAGCTTCCTACAAACCCTACATCATCGCCGCCATGATTATGCTGGCCAAAGTAAAAGACCCCGTGAAAGCACTGATGGCTATGGATACAGCAGACAGCCTGCGCAAAATGTTCTAGTTGGCTGCCCGGCAAAAGGCTGTGGGACGCGGGCTGCCCAGCAAAAGGCTGTGGGACGCGGGCTGCCGGCAAAAGGCCGTGGGGCGCCGCCCCACACCCCGCCACTTTCGAGAAAGTGGACATAGCTTTCCTGTTAAGACCACGTGTTATTTTGGCGTATTGCAAAAGTCTAGCCCGTCACAAAGCAAAGCTTTGTGACGGGCTTTTTTGAAGGGTACTCCCCGTTTGGCCTAAAAATTGCAAAACTCCTTTGTGAAGTTTAATTTTTTGGGGCTAAATCGGGCTGAAAAAATACCAAAACAGGCCGGCTAAACACGGTTATCAACACCAGCCACATTGCAACCGCTTTATTCTCTTTGTTTTTAAATGGTTAATTTTCACCTGCAAAATTAGCTTTACCATTTGGGCAAAATATGGTATATTGGTTATATAGTATCCACCTAGGGCAAGAGGACATTTTTATGAGAAAATTATTGATGCTGTGTTTTATCAGTCTACTTGTTTTGAGTTTCACTGCCTGCAATGCACGCTCGATTCCCATTGTTGGAAACGGCTTGCAAAGCCTGATTAACCAACTGGCAGAGGAGCCTTCTGGCACAAATGACGTAGAGCGCAGGCAAAGCAGTTTTGGGCAAAGTGAGCAAACAAGTGCAGCTTCTGCAAGTGGCAAAGAGGATGAAGTGTCCTTAAATATTTCCACCAGCGACAATATCCTTTTGGTGAACAGCAGTGACGAATCCCTTTGGTATGCCTATTTTGCAGCGGAAGGCAGCGATGCCTTTAGCGAGGATTTACTTGGCAGTGAGGTTTTAAGCGCCACCGAAGAGCTTTCCCTTGTGATGCCACAGGGAAATGGCACTTATGCTTTACGGCTGGAAAACGAGGCCGGCAGTGTTTATGACTTTAACGATTTGCCACTTTCTAGCGGGGAAACCTTGGTATTCACCACTGAAAACGGCCCAAACCTTGCGCAATATCACCAAAATAATGAGCTAGCCCACACGTTTGAGGCAGATTATGTAAACATCGTAAATGCAAACGGCATACAAGGCTCTTCCATTACCATAGACAACACTCTACCCGAAACGGTGTTTCGCCTGTACATGAGCCGCAGTGATGATACGAGCTGGGGCGAAGACCTTTTGGGCGAAGGTGTTTTGCATGCGGGTGGCACGCTCCCCCTTGCGGCAGAAAACGCAGTAAGCTACGATTTAAACATAGAATTTGAAGACGGAAGTGCTGCCGAGTTTTACCAGATTGTCTTATACACAGACGACACGCTTTCTTTACACGAGCAAAGTGGTGAATATGTGGTAAAAGTTATCAATGCCAACGGCGAGCTTACCGGCGAATACTATGACGCAACCACGGGCAGCGGTTATTCCACCGGCTCTTATGATACCCAGTATTACGGCTCTACCTGATAGCAAACACACGGCCATGGCATGGCCGAAACAAAACCTCCCTTTCCCACAAGCCGTGGAAAAGGGAGGTTTTGTGTGCAATTTTTTTAGAGTCTTTGCGGAATATTTTGTAGGGTTTTTGCAATTTTTTTTTTCCTGTGCACCTCGATGAGAAGCAAGTTTCTTTTCGTCAAAATGCCCCTACCCCCTCTACGTAGGTGCAGTGCGAAGCCTCGCTGCCAAAAGAAGAGTGACCTTCAAAAAAAAACGTCACAAAGCAAAGCTTTGTGACACAGCTGCCCTTTTACCTTGCACTAAAATAACACGCGCCCTGAAATAAAAGTTTTACTCAATTTTTTACAAAAAATTGCGGGGTGTGGGGCAGCGCCCCACGGTCTTTTACGGCAACCCTTCAGCTAAAGCCGCATTTTAAAATCCTCATACCCAAACGATTTTAAAACCTCTACATCACCACCGGTGTGCAAAAGACAGATATCCGGCAAAGCCATACCGTTGAAGGTATTGTTTTTCACCATGGAGTAGATGGCCATATCCTCAAAAATCAACTTATCCCCAATGTGTAGCGGTGCGTCAAAAGAATAATCCCCTATGATATCGCCCGAAAGGCAGGTGGGCCCGCCAAGTCGATAGCGATATGCTTTTTCGTTTTCTTTGCCGCTTTGGTACAAAGGCGGACGATAGGGCATTTCCAAAACATCCGGCATATGGCAAGCGGCAGAGGTATCTAAAACACATATTTGAATATCATTTTCAATCACATCCAAAACAGTGCAAACAAGGTACCCAGCATTTAAGGCAATGGCTTCTCCGGGCTCTAAATACACTTCAAGATTATAACGCTTTTTAAAATTTTGTATGCAATCTATCAGTGCCTTTTTGTTATAATCACCGCGTGTGATGTGATGTCCACCGCCAAAATTCACCCATTTCATACGCTTTAGGAACATGCCAAATTTTTCTTCAAAAGCCGCCAGTGTTTCGATAAAGGCATCACTATTTTGCTCACACAAGGTGTGAAAATGTAAGCCCTCCAGCCCATCTAAAAGATCTTCGCGAAAATTGGCATGCGTCACCCCAAGACGTGAACCTTTTGCGCAGGGGTCGTAAAGGCCACCATTTTGGGTGGAATGCTCGGGGTTTACACGGATACCAAAGCTTTTTCCGCTTGCAAGGGCTTTTTCCTTATACTTTTCCCACTCGCCAAAAGAATTGAACACAATATGGTCGCACAGCAGCAAGATTTCGTCAAATTCGTGAGGCAAATACGCCGCTGAAAACACATGGTTTTCTTTGCCCATTTCCTCATGGCCCAGTTTTGCTTCAAAAAGGCCGCTGGCCGCAGTGCCGCTGAGATATTTGCCAATGAGCGGATAGCAAGCATAGGCTGAAAATGCCTTTTGCGCAAGCAAAACTTTGGCCCCGCTTTGCCGTGCCACATCCTGCAAAATTTCTAAGTTTTGGGTAAGGCGTTCTTCATCGATGACATAGGCCGGCGTTTTTACTTCGTACAGTGCTTTTTTCATCAGTCTACCAAAACAGGGTTATGGTCTTCTTGCCAGGGCAGGCCCCATTGGTTTAGGGCGTCCATAAAGGGGTCAGGGTCAAACTCTTCCATATTGTACACGCCGGGTTTGTTCCATGTGCCTTGCATCACCAGCATGGCACCAATCATGGCGGGCACACCCGTTGTGTACGACACCGCCTGCGATCCCACCTCTTTGTAGCATGCTTCGTGGTCGCAGATGTTGTATAGATAATACGTTTTGTCTTTGCCGTCTTTTTTGCCGCGGAAAATGCAACCGATATTGGTTTTGCCTTTGGTGCGCGGGCCAAGGCTTGCGGGGTCGGGCAATACGGCCTTTAAAAATTGCAGGGGAATGATTTCCTTGCCCTCGTATACAATGGGCTCAATGGAGGTCATACCCACGTTTTCAAGGCATTTCAAATGAGTGAGATAACTTTGGCCAAAGGTCATAAAAAAGCGGATGCGTTTGATACCGGGAATGTTGAGCGCAAGGCTTTCAATCTCTTCGTGGTGCAAGAGATACATGTCTTTTTGCCCCACCTCTTTAAAATTATACTCGCGCTTAATTTCCATAGGCTCTGTTTCCACCCATGCTCCATTTTCCCAATAACTTCCGTTTGCGCTCACCTCACGAATGTTGATTTCGGGGTTAAAATTGGTGGCAAAGGGATAGCCGTGGTCGCCACCGTTGCAATCTAAAATATCGATATAGTTGATTTCGTCAAACTCGTGTTTTAGGGCATAGGCCGAAAACACGCTTGTTACACCGGGGTCAAAACCGCTGCCCAGCAATGCGCAGATGCCGGCTTTTTCAAAACGCTCTCTATAATCCCACTGCCATTTATACTCAAATTTCGCCGTATCTTTGGGCTCGTAGTTTGCGGTGTCGATGTAGTGAGTCTTCGTGGCAAGGCAAGCGTCCATGATGCTCAAATCTTGATACGGCAAGGCGAGATTTAACACTACGTCCGGCTTATATTTTTCAATAAGAGCCACAAGCTCGTCCACGTTATCGGCATCCACTTTTTCTGTGTGAATGACGGTTTTGGTTTTACCACTGAGCTCTTTTTTCACCTCTTCGCATTTCGAAACTGTGCGGCTGGCGATGACAATTTCCTCAAACACCTCACTGTTTTGGCAACATTTATGAATGGCCACTTGTGCCACACCGCCACAACCGATGATCATGCATTTTCCCATTTTCATTCTCCTTTTAGCTGTAATAACATTTCACGTGTTAATTTGCAAGCCAGCGCCGTGGAGGCACCGCTTTGGTCATAGTGTGGGGCCAGCTCGTTCACGTCACAGCCCACCACACGAAGCTCATGCAATTGTAAAATTGCCGTAAGTAGCTCTTTAAATGTCACGCCGCCGGCTTCAGGCGTGCCCGTGCCCCAAAAACAAGAGGGGTCTAATACATCCAAATCCAAGGTGACATACACGGGCTTGCCCTTTAAGCTTTCCAGCGTCTTTTCAAATCCGTTCAAATCAAATTTGTGCAACAGGGTATGTTTTTCGGCAAACTGAAACTCGTGTTTTTCGCCGCTGCGAATGCCAAATTGATGAATTTTGTTGTCTCCCAAAAGTTTCCACACCTGTTTTATCACACCGGAATGCGTAAGCTCTTCGCCGATGTATTCATCTCGCAAATCAGTGTGGGCATCAAAATGTAGCACCTCTACATCGGGATATTTTTCAACAACAGCGCGCATGCTGCCCAAGGTGATGAGATGCTCTCCACCCAGCATAAACGGGGTTTTACCGTCTTGCAACACACGCTTTGTGTAAGCATAGGTCATGTCCAGCACCTTTTGTGCATTGCCAAACGGCAAATCTAAATCGCCGCCGTCAAACACCTCTATGTCTAAGAGGTCTTTGTCTGCATAGGGCGAATAAGTTTCAATGCCAAAGCTTTCGTTGCGAATGGCAGAGGGCCCAAAACGAGCTCCCGGGCGAAACGAGGTGGTGCCGTCGAACGGAACCCCGAACAATACAATGTTTGCGCTGTTGTAATCGCTTTCGCAACCAAGAAAAGTGTGTATGTTTTTATTCATATTTTTGCAGCAGTTCCTCCACGTATTTCGGCAAACAAAACGCGCCTTTATGCAAATTGGGGGTATAGTAGCGCGTTTCTATGCCAAGGGTTTTCCATGCCTGTTTGTCTAGGGTTTTCGTGGGGTGAATCCCTTTTGAGGCAAAGCCAAATAGCCAGTGCCCCGAAGGATAGGTGGGAATGTGCGCCTGATACACTTTAGAGATGGCAAACGTGCCAAAAATGTGCTTGTGTGCCTGCATCATCTCCTTGGCATCCTCTTTGTAAAACGGGCTTTCGTGCTGGTTTACCATAATGCCATTTTCGGTAAGCGCCTTGTGGCAGTTGCCGTAGAATTCTTTGGTGAACAACACTTCACCGGGGCCTAAAGGATCCGTGGAATCCACCAAAATCAAATCGTATCGGTTTTCTATGTGGCGAATAAATTTTAGGCCGTCCGCAATGTGGATGTGTGCCTTTGGGTTTTCAAAGCCGCAGGCAGTTTTGTGCAAAAACTGTTTGCTCACTTCAATCACACGCTCGTCAATTTCCACAACGTCAATGTGCTCTATCCCGGCATATTTCGAAAGTTCGCGCAGCACACCGCCGTCACCCGCGCCAATCACCAGCACTTGCCCTATATTGGGGTTTGCGGCCATGGGTACATGCACCATCATCTCGTGGTAGATAAACTCGTCTTTTTCCGTCAGCATCACCACACCGTCTAAGATGAGAAAACGGCCAAATTCCTTCGATTCATACACCGAAATTTGTTGATAGTCGCTTTCTTCATGGTGCAATTGTTTTTCCACTTTGATGGAAAACCGCACATTTTCACTGTGATATTCACTAAACCATAAATCCTCCATCACACGCCCTCCTTTAATACATTCAAGTGAGTGATGCCAAGGCTTTCAGGCCCCGTAAGTTTACAACCCTTTTCTTTAGCATACAAAATATACTCAATGATTTCCCCAGTCACCATTTCGCCCGGGGCCAAAACGGGAATGCCCGGCGGATAGCAAATGACAAACTCGCAGGAAATTTTGCTTTCACAGCATGAAATGGGCAGGGTTTCTTTTTCGGCGTAAAAAGCCGTTTGTGGCGAAAGACATACTTTCGGGCTGATGTATTCGCTTTCCAGCATACCGGTTTTATCTTTTTTATAAAGGCGCCGAATTTCTGAAAGCGCACTGATGAATCTCTCGAGATTTTTTCGTTTGTCGCCCACTGAAAGGTAGGCCAAAATGTTGCCAAGGTCACCAAATTCAATTTGAATGTTATATTCATCTCGCAACAAATCGTATACTTCAATGCCGGCAAGGCCAAG